>NZ_JBFODE010000001.1:0-31707 GCF_040908155.1 Aeromonas sp. R6-2
CGCTTTTCGGTGCATCGCTGATGGTCAGGGTGTAGTTGGCCTTGCCCCCCTCGACCACGCTGGCATCGCCGCTCAGGGTCAGGGTCGGGGCATCCAGATCGTCTACGACTGTATTGGTGACGGTGCCGGTGGTGGTCACGGCTTCGTAGTTGCCGCCGCTGGTACCGCTGATACTGACGCTCAACGTTTCATCAGCTTGCTGGTAGATGTCATCGCCGCGCACCGGAACCGGCTCGCTGTCGGCGCTGCTGGCCCCCACCGGAATGGTGATCACCACGCCGTTGGAGAGGGTCACGGTCAGCGGGCTGCCGGTCACCGGGTTGTTGACGCTGGCGGTGTAGACGATGCTGCCGCCTTCGACCACGTCCTGGCCGGCGGTGGCCGAGCTTAAGGTCACGGTGGTGGTGTCCACGGTGTCGGCCACGGCGGTGGTCACCTTGCTGCCGGTGTCCAGCTGCTCGTAGTTGCCACCGCTGCTGCCGGTGATGCTCACCGTCAGGCTGCCGCCATCTTTGTACACGTCGTCGCTCGGAGCATCGACGGTCACGTTGCCGCTGAGCTCGCCCGCCTTGATGGTGATGCTGGCGCCGTTGGACAGGGTCAGCACCAGGTCGGTTTGCGGGGCGTGGTTGACGCTGGCGCTGTAGGTGATCTGGCTGCCTTCGTTGACCTCGGCCGGGGCGCTCAGGGTCACGGTGGTGGTATCCACGGTGTCGGTGACCTGAGTCGTGACAGGGGTGCCAGTGGTGATTTGATTGAAGTTGCCACCCTGGGTACCGGTCACGGTCACGGTCAGAGAGGAGGCATCCAGATACACATCATCACCCGGGGCGGTGACCACGACAGAGGCACTGGTCTGACCGACGGGGATCACTATGGTGGCACCATTGGAGAGAGTGACCACCAGATCGCTACCGTAGACAGGGGAGTCGACGGTCGCCACATAAGTAATGGTGCCTCCTTCGCTGACCGCGCTCTCGGCGCTCAGGGTGAGGCGGGCATCGGGTTTGAAGCCGGCAGCGCCCAGCAGGTCATTTTCCACAGGCGTGACAGAAACGTCCCGCGTCGTGTCATAACCTGCCTCGGCCAGGGTCTGTGAACCGCTGCGCTCCAGCACCACGAAGCCGCTGTTACTGCTGGCACCTGCCACACCGCCCCCCGCCGCGGGAGCACCACCTGCCGCGGTTGCGTCGAAGGTCTGTGTCGGGTCTTGCCCTTGCAAAATCGCCTGTTGCAAGGCATCGATATCGCCCGAAACGCTCGCGGCGACCTGTGCGTCCGGTTCATTCCCCTGAGGAGTATGGAGAGGCTCACTCATCTCGAAAGAGCCGTCATCGGCTACCACCACAGCCCCCTTGGGCAGTAACTCCCCTTCCCGCACGAGCCGGCGTGTTCCGTCTTCATTGAGGAGATAGACCTTGCCACTCAATTGCGAGATGACGACATCGTGCTGAAGGGTTGTGGTGCTCATGACGACTCCTGACACTGAAATTATAAAAATTAATTTATAAGGGTACCCAACCCGGGTGCTGTGTAACCAGTTCGAAATATCGAATGAAAGTTCATCAGCAGGGAGAGGCAAACCACTTAACCGAAAGGTTAAAAGTCATATTCATCAATAAGATGCAAAAAGAGCTCCGATGGGAGCTCTTTCGTTTTTATCTTGGACTAGCCTCCCACCCAGAGCAGGAGCGCCAGTAATTGGGGGGAGATGATGCGCAGGAACATCACCAGGGGGTAGACGGTGGCATAAGAGAGAGCGCTGGCCCCGCTGGTCGGATGCATTGCATTGGCAAAGGCGAGAGCCGGAGGGTCAGTCATGGAGCCGGCCAGCAAGCCGCAGAGACTCAAATAGTTCATCTTGCCATACCAGCGAGCCAGGCAACCGACCGTCAGGAGTGGCACGACAGTGATGAGGGCACCATAAAACATCCAGGCCGGACCATCACCATGCAACAGGGTATCGAAGAAACCGGCTCCGGATTTGAACCCTACCACGGCGAGGAAGAGCACAATACCGATCTCGCGTAGCGCCAGGTTGGCGCTGGGTGGCATAAACCAGTAGAGACGGCCGATGCTGCCGATCCGTGCCAGGATGAGGGCCACCACCAACGGGCCACCGGCCAGACCCAGCTTGAGCGCCGCCGGAAAGCCCGGCAGATAGAAGGGAACCGAACCGAGCAGCACCCCGAGACCGATGCCAATAAAAACCGGCAGCATCTGCACCTGCTGCAACTTCTGCTGCACGTTACCCACGATATTGGTGACCGCCTCGATGGCGTCGAGCCGCCCCACCAGATTGAGGATATCCCCAAACTGCAGGCTGGTCTGACTGGTGGGCACCAGCTCCACCCCGGCCCGGTTAAGTCTTGAGATCACCACGTCGTAGCGCTGCTTGATGTCGAGATCGCGGATCTTCTTGCCCAATACCTGCTCATTGGTCACCACGACCCGCTCCACCCGAAGATCGGTGCCCCGGGTAGACAGGGAGGTATCGACCTCCTCTCCCAGTACCAGCAAGGCGTTGTGCAGGGCCAACTTCTCACCGACCAGATGAAGCAGATCCCCCAGCTCAACCCGGGTATCGGGACGCGGCACCGTCAGCGTCTCTCCCCGCTTGAGACGGGAGCAGACGATATCACTCTCGTTCATACAGGGGATCTCGCGGATCATCAGACCATTGAGATTGGGGTTGCGGATGGCGATGTTGATGGTGTGCAGGCTCTCCTTGGTCTTGCCGCTCTGCTTCTCGAACTCGGCAGCTTCGTCGTCGATCTTGACGCGAAAGAAGAGTCTCACCAGCCACATGGTGAGCAAAATTCCGCAGATACCGAATGGATAGGCCACCGCATATCCCATCCCCATCATGCCGGTGAGACCAGGCTCGGCGCCCAACTCGGAGAGGATCTGTTGCCCCGCCCCGAGGGAAGGGGTATTGGTCACCGCCCCCGAGAAGATGCCGAGGATAACCGGCAGCGGAATATCAAACAGCTTATAGAGGATGACCACCATCACCCCGCCCATCGCCACCAGCAGAGCGGCGAAGGCATTGAGTTTAAGCCCCGAGCTGCGCAGAGAGGCGAAAAACCCCGGGCCCACCTGTATGCCTATGGTGTAGACAAACAGGATGAGGCCGAACTCCTGAATGAAGTGGAGGGTGTGAGCATCGAGCTCGAGCGCCATGGCACCGGCAAAGTGGCCCACCAGTATCCCCCCGAACAGAACGCCGCCAATGCCGAGCCCTACCCCGTAGATCTTCAGGTTGCCGAGCCACAGCCCGACCACGGCAACCAGTGCCAGCATACTGATGGCGAGTGCGATATCGCTCATCGACATCTCCTCAAATGAAAACTGTCACTAGCTTCGCAGTTCGTTTGCTCATGGACTGTGGCTCGGTGCACGTTTTGATAAGGGCAGACGATAAAACTACCAATTTATGGCTAATCAAAGAGGCAGGCTACCTCAACGTCGGGGTGCCCCGACTGTCATCACAGCGCAATTGGAGTTATGCTCTGCGGCCGGTAGAGAGGCGCAGAGTCAAGGATCCGGAGCCGCCGATGCAACTAGAAGAGCTGTTTGTTTCCCCCCATCAGGACCTCGATGGTCATATCAGTGCCCTGATCCAGGCCTTCCACGAGATGGATGACAGCCTGCAGCCCTACGATCGCAGTGACTTTACCCATCGCCTCGCCGACTCGGCCATGCCCGATGGCCAGATGGCGCTGACCGACTATCTGCATCGCCTGCAGCAACTGCTGCCCGGCATCTCGCACCTGGCCTCACCCCGCTACATGGGGCACATGACGGCCCCGCTGCCGGCCTATACGGGGGAGCTCTCACGCCTGCTCGCCATGCTCAACCAGAACCCCATGAAGATGGAGTCATCACGCCTGCTCAGTTTCCTGGAGCGCGAGAGTCTGGCCAGGCTCCATCGTCTGGTGTTTTCCCGGGGGCCGGACTTCTATGAACACTTCATGCATGACAAGGATGCAGCCCTCGGCGTCATGACCAGCGGTGGCACCATCGCCAACGTCACCGCTCTCTGGCTGGCCCGCAACCATGCCTGCGGCGACAACCTGTTTGCCCTGACTGAGCAGGGGTGGCGCGGTATCGCCATTCTGGGGTCACGCCTGATGCACTACTCCTTCGACAAGGGAATGGATTTGCTGGGAGCCGGCGCCGCCAGCGTGCGCCGCCTGCCGGTAGATGAACATAATCGCCTCTCCCTGCCGGCCCTGGAGGCCGAGCTGCGTCACTGCCAGGAGCAGAAGATCAAGGTGATCGCCCTCATCGGGGTGGCGGGTACGACCGACTTTGGCTCCATCGATCCCCTGCCGGAGATGGCGGCCATCGCCCGACGCGAGGGTATTCACTTCCATGTGGATGCGGCCTGGGGTGGGCCAACGGCCTTCTCTTCCCGCTACCGCGCCCTGCTCGCCGGCATGGAGCTGGCTGATACCGTCACTCTGGATGGCCACAAGCAACTGCTGGTGCCGCTTGGCACGGGCATGCTGCTGTGCCGTGAACCGGACCTCATGATGGCGGTCAAGCGCGAGGCCCCCTATGCCATTCGAGCCAGCTCCTTCGATCAGGGTCGTTTCACTCTGGAGGGAACCCGCCCCGCCAACGCCCTCTATCTGGATGCCGCCTTCCATCTCATCGGTGAACAGGGCTATGCCCGTCTCATCGAGGAGAACTATGACAGGGCCAGGTTGATGGCCAGTCTGATCGAGGCCGATCCCGCCTTCGAGTTGATGGCCGCCCCCGTCATGAATCTGCTGGCCTATCGCTGCATCCCCCCTCACCTGCAGGGCAAACCGCGGGATGAGTCAGCAAATATTCAGATCAATGCCTTCAACATCGCCCTGCAGAAACGGCAGCGTGCCGAGGGGCACAGCTTCGTCTCCCGAACCCAGCGGGCGGTGAGCCGCTATGGAGAGCAACCGCTCACTCTGCTGCGTGCGGTGCAGCTCAACCCGGGGATCCGGCGTGAACATATCGAGGCGCTTCTCGACGAGCAGAAGCAGCTCGGCCAGTTGGTCGCCCGTGAGCTTTTTTCCTGAACTGTTATGGCCTGGCCGGCTCGGTTACACTGAGGCCAACGAGGATCTGTAAACACCTATGAAGCAATTTATCGAATTCATTCCCCTGATCGTCTTCTTTGCGATCTACAAGCTCTATGACATTTACTACGCCACCGGCGCCCTGGTGGTGGTCACCGGCCTGCAACTGCTCTATGGCTGGCTGAAGTATCGCAAGGTCGAGAAGATGCAACTCTTCACCTTCGTGCTGGTCGCCTTCTTCGGCTCACTCACCCTCATCTTCCACGACGATACCTTCATCAAGTGGAAGGTCACCGTCATCAACGCCCTGTTCGCCCTCGCCCTGCTGATCGGTCGCTACGGCTTTGGCAAGAATCTGCTCAAGCAGATGCTGGGCAAGGAGCTGAGCGCCCCCGATCCCGTCTGGGATCGTCTCAATCTGGGCTGGGTCACCTTCTTCGCCCTCTGTGGCTTGCTCAACCTCTATATCGCCTTCAACCTGCCCCAGGAGGTCTGGGTCAACTTCAAGGTATTTGGTCTGCTGGGGCTGACGTTGATCTCGACCCTGCTCAGTGGTCTCTATCTCTATCGCCATCTGCCGGCCGAACAGAAAAAATAACCCCGTTCAAGGAGAGTTCGATGTGGTATCTGATTTTTGCCGAGGATGTACCCGGCAGCCTGCCCCTTCGCAAACAGGCCAGGCCGGCCCATCTGGCGAGGCTGCAGACACTGCAGGATGAGGGACGCCTGCTCACCGCCGGCCCCAACCCTGCCATCGATGCCGATGACCCCGGTGAGGCTGGATTTACCGGCTCTACCGTCATCGCCGAATTTGCCTCTCTGGCAGCAGCCCAGGCCTGGGCCGAGGCCGACCCTTATGTGAGCGCCGGGGTGTACGGTCACGTGACCGTCAAACCCTTCAAGCGGGTATTTTGAAAGCAAACGCCGGACTGAGTCCGGCGTTTTTTATCAGGAGGCCGAAACCACAAACCAGGGGTTGAGGATCTCCGCCTTGCCATAGTGCAGGGGCTCGCCCTCCAGGGTCGTCACCCTGCCCCCCGCCCCCTCTACCACCGCCTGGGCGGCCGCCGTGTCCCACTCACAGGTGGGGGCCAACCTGGGATAGAGGTGGGCCTTCCCCTCGGCCACCAGACAGAGCTTCAAAGAGCTGCCCATAGAGACCAGCTCCACCGGCCCTGTGAGCTTATCCAGATAGGCCTGTGTCTCGGGCGAGAGATGGTGACGGCTGCCCACCACCTTCCACACCTCCCCATCCCGGTGGGGTTGAACCTTGACAGGATGAGTCTCACCCGCCTCTGCCCGCTCGGCGCCCAGAGTGGGTCCTCCACTCCAGCTCACCCCGAGCACAGGGGCATACACGACGCCCCAGACAGGCCGCCCCTCCTCGATGAGCGCGATATTGACGGTGAACTCGCCATTGCGAGAGATAAACTCCTTGGTGCCATCGAGGGGATCCACCAACCAGAAACGACGCCAGCCTAGACGCTGACGCATCACCTCGGGGGTGGACTCCTCCGAAAGCACTGGCCAATCAGGGGTCAGGGCGTGCAGCCCGGCGCAGATGATGGCATGAGCCTGCCGGTCAGCGTCTGTCAGAGGGGATCTGTCGTGCTTGTAATCCACATCGAGCGGGCGCTCATAGAGGTCGAGGATGGCATCACCCGCCTCTCGGGCCAACCTGGTCACCTGCTGACGCAGCGTATCGGTTATCGGCATCTTGGTCTCTTTCCTTTATCTTTCATAATGTTGTCATCATACGCCAGCGACATCTCATGCCCTTATAGCATTTTCAACGCACTTATCCTCCTGTGGTTTATTCCAGCACTGCCTCTCCCTCTGTGCACTAGAACTGGTTGTGGGACCACCCAGTAACCCAAGGAGAGTAAGATGAAAATACGGACGTTGATCCTGCCCCTGCTGCTGAGCTGTCTACCTCTGACAGGCACACCGGCGCTGGCTGCCCAAAAGACACCGGTGGCACAGGAGAAGGTGGCCACCGTCACGGCAAGCGACAAGGTCAACATCAATACCGCAACCCTGGAGCAGTTGACCCGGCTCAAGGGGATTGGCGAGAAGAAGGCACAAGCCATCATCGAGTATCGGGATAAACAGGGTAGCTTCACCTCGGTCGAGCAGTTGGCCGAGGTGAGTGGCATCGGGCCGGCAACGCTGGATGCCAATCGGGACACGATCGTCCTCAAGTAACCCGAAGGCGGCCAGTGGCCGCCTTCGTTTTGTTGGAGTAAGATGCCGCCATCATGTCTCGCCGGAATCTCTCCATGAAAAAGAGTCCCATCCTGGTTCGTAAAGCCGTATTGCCCGTCGCCGGACTGGGCACCCGCATGCTGCCCGCCACCAAGGCCATCCCCAAGGAGATGCTGCCGGTCGTGGACAAGCCTCTCATTCAGTATGTGGTCAACGAGGCCATCGCCGCAGGCATCAAGGAGATCGTACTGGTGACTCACTCCAGTAAGAACTCCATCGAGAACCACTTCGACAAGAGTTTCGAACTGGAAGCCACCCTGGAGAAGCGGGTGAAGCGCCAACTGCTCGCCGAAGTACAGGCCATCTGCCCAAAAGACGTGACCATCATGCATGTGCGTCAGGGTGAGGCCAAGGGTCTGGGCCACGCTATCCTCTGTGCGCGTCCGTTGATCGGTGACAACCCCTTCGCCGTGCTGCTGCCGGATGTACTGATCGACGACGTCGCCAGTAATCCCAAGCAGGACAATCTGGCCGAGATGGTGCATCTGTTTGAAGAGGAGCAGGTCAGCCAGATCATGGTAGAAGAGGTACCTCATAGCGAGGTCGACAAGTACGGCGTCGCCGATATCAAGGGAGAGACCCTCTGCGCCGGCATGTCCCTGCCGATGCAGGCCATCGTCGAGAAACCGGCCAGAGATGAGGCCCCCTCCAACCTGGCCGTGGTCGGCCGGTATGTCCTCTCGGCCCATATCTGGCCCCTGTTGGAGAAGACCCTTCCCGGTGCCGGTGACGAGATCCAGTTAACCGACGCCATTGCCACCCTCATGGAACAAGAGCAGGTCAACGCCTACTTCATGAAGGGAAAGAGCCATGACTGCGGCAGCAAGCTGGGCTACATGAAGGCCAATGTGGAATATGCGGTACGCCACCGTGAACTCGATGGGGAGTTCATCGACTGGCTCAAGGCCTTTGCCAAACAGCTGTAATCACAAGATTTTTCTTTTTTTCAGCATAAATAACTGGGCATCATATGATGCCCAGTTTTCATTTAGGCAACATTTTATCAATGTTAGATTGATAAAAATCTGATAAATCAGCTTCTTGTAATTAAAGCATCCTTGTTCTATAAGGGTTTAGGCTTGTTCCGAAGCCCTTGCATAAAATCACAATTAAAACATCAAACACAGGTGGAAGTTCCATGAATACCCCGTCAAAAGGGACCTTTTTAGGTCACCCTAAAGGGCTCTTCTTGCTCTTTAGTACCGAGCTGTGGGAGCGATTCTCCTACTACGGCATGCGTGCCGTCCTGATCCTTTACCTCACTGCCCAAACGACCAGCGGTGGTCTCGGTTGGAGTGAGGCTGATGCGCTCAAGCTCTACGGTATCTATACCGGCCTGGTCTATATCACACCGCTGATCGGTGGCTGGTTGGCCGATACCTTCCTCGGTCAACGCCGCGCCATTTTGATCGGTGCCGTGCTGATGGCACTGGGCCAGTTTACCCTGGCTCTCCCCCATGGGCTCTTCGCTGGCCAAATGACCACTGTCTTCTACACTGGTCTGGCTCTGCTTATCGTGGGTAATGGCCTGTTCAAACCGAACATCTCCACCATGGTGGGCGATCTCTACGAAGAGGGCGATCATCGCCGTGACGGCGCCTTTACCATCTTCTATATGGGTATCAACCTGGGTGCCCTGCTGGCAGGCTTTATTGCCGGTGCAGCCGCCAACAGCTATGGCTGGCAAGCGGCCTTTATCGCCGCCGGCATCGGCATGGTGATCTCCCTGGTGCTGCAAGCCACCATGGCTCCCGGCCTGCTGGGGGATATCGGTAAAGAGCCGGCCGCCAAGCGCGCCGCCGCCAAGAACAACTCACAGAAGAAGGCTCCCCTGACCAAACAGGAAGTGGATCGTATCAAGGTGATCCTGGTGCTGGGTCTGTTCACCATCATCTTCTGGGCCGGCTTCGAGCAGGCTGGTGGCCTGATGAACCTCTACACCCAGGAGTACACCGACCGCATGATCGGCAGCTTCGAGGTGCCGACCGCCTGGTTCCAGTCCCTCAACCCCTTCTTCATCATCACCCTGGCCCCTCTGATGGCGGCGCTCTGGGTCAAGATGGGCAAGCGCGAACCCAACTCTCCCGTGAAATTTGCCATGGGTCTGCTGTTCCTGGCCGTGGGTTTTGTCTTCATGGTAGGAGCGACCCTGCAACAGGGTGGTGATAGCACTGTCAAGACCTCCATGTTCTGGCTGATCGGTGCCTATCTGTTCCATACCCTGGGCGAGCTCTGCCTCTCTCCTATCGGCCTCTCCATGGTGACCAAGCTGGCACCGCTGCGCCTGGCCTCACTGATGATGGGAGCCTGGTTTGGCTTCGTCGCCCTGGCCAACTATGCGGCCGGCTTCATCGGCTCCTACGTGGGTGAGTCTGGCCCGCTGGCCATCTTCGGTGGTATCGCCGTGGCGGCGACCATCAGTGCCGTGATCCTGCTACTGATGGCCAACCGTCTGGTCTACTGGATGCATGGTGCCGAAGGTCAACAGCACGAGAAGAAAGCGGAGCAGGAAGGCGAGCTGCAAGCCAGCGCCATCTAATCCGAAACAATAAAAGCATATGAAGGGCGCCGATGGCGCCCTTTTCATTGACGATGAATGCTCAGATTCAAGGCCCCGCCCATTTCGCTATCGACGTGTAATGAGAAGGGGGCATGCCAGCTACGACGGTGCAGGGGATAATCGGCATCGCGCATCAGCCCGAGTGGCAAGCCTCCATGACGGGCAAGCCAATGGGGAGACGTCAGACCTGCGTTGGCAAAGAGCAGGTTGTCATCCTGCCCGAACAGCAAGGCCGCTACACTGATGGGTTGATGTACACCTGACTCCATAAGGGTCCAGTTGAGATAGGAGAGCAGCTTGCCAGGATGCTCCAGCAGGGTGCTCTCCCCCTGTTGATACTGTCGATACGGGGTGTTCATCAGCATCCTGACCAGAGCAGAACAAAAGGGTCCGTCCGGCCCCAGCAGGGGTAACTCCATCACCAGCAGCAACAGGCGCTGCTCGACTTTAAAGCTCTCCACCAGAAAGAGGTGCCCGCCCCCCTGACTGGTCACCTGCCACTCTCCCCACTCCTGCAGTGCCGGATGTTTCTGCAACGCCACCAGACGAGTCGCCAGCCGATCCTCGCGTAGCGCATCCATATGCTCGAGCAGTTCCAGTTGTTGCATGGCGGTGGGCTGGCGATCAAGACACTGCTCGATGCTGAAACGAACGAGCTCCCAGTCACGAATGGGCTTGATAAGGTAATCCCTGGCCCCCGCACGCAGCACCCTGGCCACTACATCCATTCGACTCTGCGCCGATACCACGATAACCGGGAGCTCCGGGTAGCGGGCACTCAGACAGGCCATCACCTCGTGTCCATCCATGGCCGGCATATTGAGATCACACAAGACCACATGGGGTCGGTAGAGTGCCGCGGCCGCCATGCCTTCAATGCCATCATCGGCGTGAAAGACCTCGGCCCCCAGCCCTTGTAAATAAGCGCTCAGCAGATGCCGAAAGACGGCTTCATCTTCGATGAGCAGTATGCGAACTCCCGAAAGCGACATCCAGAACACCCGCCTTGATACCCAGTGATGACCATTGGGCTAATCCTAGCCCAGAAGTACGACTTGCTCCTGAATAGCATCAGAATAATATATCAATCAATAGGTGATTTTCAGTCTGAATACGCTGGGCTATTCCTGCATACTGGTGACTCAAAGGCAGATCCACAGGGTGGTGAATCAGGAGGCCCTGTTTGTCGGGCTACCACGAGCGTTTGTCCCACCGCCCGCCATCGGCGATAATGGCGCCATCTTGCTGTAAAGAGATGAGTGATGACCCCTGCCGAGTACCAAGCCCTCTCCCACCCCAGGCTTTCGCATCCAGCCAAAACCCTCTATTGCCTGCATCTGAGGCGGCTTTGGCTCGAGCAGCAACCCAGGGTGCTCAACTATCCTCAGCTGGGAAGGGCATTGGCGGTCACCGATCCCGCATCTCCGAGTGGATTCAGCTACCAGGTAAATGGTCGTCAGCTTACCCTGCTGCTGGAGGAGTTGATTGCTGCGGGATTACTCGAGGCACAAGCGACCGGTGAGCATTTCCACTCCCAGCCCTTTATCCTGCCGCTCCTGCAACAGGAGGCTCACTCGCCCCTGCCGCAGGTTCCCTTTCCCATGCACCTGGAGTGGCGACCCGACGAGAGTATGCCGGCACTGGCGCGCCTGTGTGGCGTGATAGACTGCAGCTACAGCGAAGAGGACCTAGGGGAGTTTATCGCCTATTGGCTGGGCCGCCCCGAGGTATTCGATAACCATCATCAGTGGACCCTCAAATTTATTCGTGCGCTGAAGACCCGGCGCTATGTGCGACGCCAGCAGCCACAGGAGCAGGGCTATCAGCAGGTGACAGTACAACATAGTGAGTCCGGCCCCAGTCGCCGGGCCCAAGAGATGATTGAAGAGGCCAAACGTCTGGCCCAGCAGAAGGAGCAAGAGCATGGCTCATGATCAAGATCCCCTGAAGCAGGATCTGGCCGACATCGCAGCCAGGCGCCAGCAAATCAATCGCGAGAAGCAGGGGCGACAGCAGCACGATCCGGCACTGCAGCGCCACGTAGGCACCCTGCTGGAGCGGATTCGCCGTCTGCAACAGGAAACCGGCGGCACTCAATACGACTACGAAACCCTGCGCAAGGAGTACGAAAGCAAGGCCAATGCCGAGGTGCGAGAGTTACAAAAACAGGCTCGCCAGGATCGCATCAAGCGCCTGATTGCCCAGGCGGACCTCAATCCCGAGTGGATATTTGAACGCATGGATCAGCAGGATCCTGCCCTGCAGTATGCCATCGAGACGGCACGTTACTTCATCAGCGGTTTCGAGCACTGGGAGAAGAGTGGCGGTGGCTGCATGCTGATCTACGGGGACTATGGAACCGGCAAGTCGACCCTGGCTGGCGCCGTCGCTCACGAGTTGATCGAGCGGCATCAGAAGTCGGTGATCTTCCAGCAGTGGGCCTCCATTGTCGATCGCCTCTTCTTCAACGTCATCGAGGATCAGGAGGAGCGCAACCAATACCGGCGAGCCCTGGAGGAGGTAGACCTGCTCATCATCGATGAGGTAGCCGCCAACCGGGCCAAACTGACCGAAAGCCAGTCCAGCTTTCTCGGCCATCTGCTGCGCCGCCGTCGCAACCTCTCCAAGAGCGTGATTCTTATCACCAATCACGCCCCCGAGAGCCTTCATCGGGCGATAGGTGACTTCAGCTTCGAGGCGATCAAGGCCTTTAACCCGGTCGACATCCATCTTGCCGGCCCGAGCCGCCGCCCTAACATCGGACACTACGGCGGCTAACGCCACAAAAAACGAGGCCCACTATCCAGGGGATAACGGGCCTTAAAAATAGGTGCTACGGAATTGCGATTTCTCATCGCAAGAAACAATTAGAAGGGGGTCACCTTCTAAACTGGCACTGTGAGACTAACCTGAAGCAAACGTTTTACACAGTGAAATCTTCCGGCTTTGAGAGCAAGCTCTCACTCTGCAAACAAAGGCCCATGAGAACGTCATCCAGCGCCACACACGGTGGCGCGGCGCCCTGGTCAGGCAAGCGGCTTGCCATCGAGCTGCTCGACCAGCAGGCAGTCATCCCCCGCCAACTGGCAGGCCCTGCCCTTCAGGGCGACAGGATGCCCCACCGGGGGGGTAACGCCATCAGGCATTAGCAGCACCACACTGCGCGTGCCATCGTCAAACAGCCAGCGCCCCTCTTTGAGGGGGGCAATCACCATCCCCTCCATCTCGAGCTTCGAGGCAGGCCAATGACGGCGCTCTCCCTCGCGGCTGGCCACAAACTCACCATGCAGTCCAAAACTGGCCAGCCCCCACAAGATGGAGAGCCCGACACTGTGCGTCATGTCCTCGTCTCCGTCTCAATCTAACTGTTACCTCAGTATGGTGACGGATTTCTGAGTCCAACATGAACAAAAATGTAACAATTTGGTGACTGACAGCACAAAACACACTTTCTAACAATTAAGGGCGATGAATAGACAGAAACGCCGTCATTATTCCACATTTACATCTGCTGACTCTCTGGCCCGGTTCAACCACAACGAGACCCCTCCATGGCGATCGCACATCCCCTCTTCGCGTGCGGCCCGAATCCGGGTGCCATCCCGACAAAGCGCTCGCCAGGCATCGGGGTCATCGATGCGAGGCTCCCTCTCCGGTGTCACACCACAACCAGGCAGCCATAACATTAACCCGCAGATAATCAGTGCTCTCATCCTCTCCCCCCTGCCAATCACGGCTTATCTGAAAATCATTCAGAGTCGAATTAATTCCATTTCTGCCCTCTCAAGGGAGGTCTATGCTCACCATGATGCCTCCGTCTCGATAAGCGGACACTGGTTTATCACTCTACAAGGAATGTCATGAGCCTCATCGGTGTAATTTTTGCCATCCTCGTCATTTTGGGCGGCAACATGATCGAGGGGGGCCATCCTCGGGCTCTGCTCGATCTCCCTGCATTTATGATTGTCATCGGCGGCACTCTGGGTGCAGCCATGACCCAATTCCCCTTCTCGGTGATCGGCGCTTCGATGAAGCGCTTCAAATGGCTGATCGCCCCTCCCAAAAGCGACATGGTCGCTCAGTCTGAGCTGTTGCAGGAGCTGGCCGGTAACGCCCGACGTAATGGCATGCTGGCACTGGAAGGCATGCTCGATCAGATAGGAGATCCCTTCCTCAAAAAGGGGATCCAGATGATGGTCGATGGCTACGAAAAGGAGAAAATTTACGAGGTCCTCGAAAAGGAGATGGAGTTCGAGCAAGAGGATATTGAGCAGACGGTGAAATTCTACGAGGCCATGGGGGGATACTGCCCGACCATGGGAATAGTGGGCGCCGTGTTTGGTCTGATCCACGCCATGGGCCTGCTCTCGGCACCTGACAAACTCGGTGGAGCCATCGCCGTGGCCTTTATTGCCACCATCTATGGCGTTTCGGCAGCCAACCTGATCTTTCTTCCCTTCGGCAACCGCTACAAGGCATTCGCTCATCAGATACGCCATGCCAAGGAAATGACCCTCACCGGCGTCATGTGCATCATGGATGGTGAATCCCAACAACGGCTTCAGGTCAGTCTTAGCCCCTACTTAGGACATGAGGCAAATGAAAAAGAAAAAGGCTGAAGCCCCTGAGAATCATGAGCGCTGGTTGGTCTCCTATGCCGACTTCATGACGTTGCTGTTCGCCCTCTTCGTGGTGCTCTACTCCTTCGCCATGGCCAAACAGTCAGAGGCTCGGGTCATCATTCAGGGCTTTATCGAATCACTGGGCAAGATAGGCCTCATCTCTCCCCCGGCTGGCTCCCCTGTGATGCAGGGAGGTACGGGAATTCTGGAGCCAGATTCGCACTCCCATATAAATGGGGATGAGAAGAGCAGTGTGATTGAGAGCGATAACAAGCCGGCCTCGGATCCCATCAACGAGACCATAGGGCACTCCGAGCAAGCAGATCCAAACAATAGCTGGCCGCACCCTGCTCCGCAGAGCAGTGGCTGGGTAAAAGAGAGCAGGGAGAAACTCGATCAACAACTCAAGAGCGAGATAGACAAAAAAGAGATCGAGGTAGAGCAACTCGGCGATGAGCTGATCATTCGTATCGGCGAGCGTACACTGTTCCCCGCCGACTCCGCCTATCTACAGCCTCAATTCATTCCTCTGGTGGAACGAGTGGCCACTGTGTTAGCCGACATTCCGGGTCAGATCACCGTATCGGGCCATACGGATAACACTCAACCTCCCGCTGAACTTTACCAGAGTAACTGGGAGCTATCGGTACTGCGCGCCGCATCTATCGTTCATGTCCTCATCAAGGATCCCCAACTCGATGCAACCCGAATCATCGCCCAGGGTAAGGCTGACACTCATCCCCGCTTCCCCAACGACACTCAGGCTCACCGAGAGGGCAACCGCAGGGTCGAAATCACCCTGACTCAGGGCACACCAACCGAACAGTCATTGCCATTGCTAAAGAAACCCGATGCAAAGAGATCTGGATAAATAAAATACACTCTCATTTTCATTTGTAAAAATGCGCGCAACAAAAGAAACGATTAATTAAAAAACAAAACATTAGATTCACTTTCACCTACCAAGCCTCTGAATAAAATGACATCATTGTTACTGCCGTTTTTCTCTCGGTAGGGAACAACACCTATGTTTTCAGGAGTCATTCCAGAGCATTGGGCCTTCACCGTCTATGTGATCGCCGCCTTTGCCATCTGCTTCACCATGATAGGGCTGGCCGCCTTTCTGGGAGGGCGAGCCCGGGGACGTGCCAAGAACAAGCCCTTCGAGTCGGGTGTGGAATCGGTCGGTAATGCCCGCCTGCGCTTCTCGGCAAAGTTTTATCTCGTCGCCATGTTTTTCGTCATCTTCGATGTCGAGGCCCTCTACCTCTTCGCATGGGCTGTCTCGGTGCGAGAGACCGGCTGGGTCGGCTTTATCGAAGCCACCATCTTTATCGTGCTGCTGCTGGTCGGTCTCCTCTATTTGTGGCGTATCGGCGCCCTCGACTGGTCCCCCGGCAAGAAACCCCTCAACCAGCAACAGGACTAACCCGTCTTTGAGGTCTGCTCATGAAGTACACCCTGACCCGGATCGATCCCGACGCCCCTCTGGAGCGTTACCCCCAAGAGCAGCGCCAGACGGTCGCTGACCCTCTGGCCCAGAGTGCCGAACGCGGCATACTGCTCGGACGGGTGGAAGAGGTATTGCACGACGCGGTGAACTGGGGCCGCAAGAACTCCCTCTGGCCCTATAACTTCGGCATCTCCTGCTGCTATGTGGAGATGTGTACCGCCTTCACCTCCCCCCACGACGTGGCCCGATTCGGCGCCGAGGTCATCCGGGCATCACCCCGTCAGGCGGACTTCATGGTGATCGCCGGTACCCCCTTCATCAAGATGGCGCCCGTCATCCAGCGCCTCTATGAGCAACTGCTCGAACCCAAGTGGGTCATCTCCATGGGCGCCTGTGCCAACTCGGGCGGCATGTACGACATCTACTCTGTGGTGCAGGGGGTCGACAAGTTTCTGCCGGTCGACGTCTATATTCCGGGCTGCCCGCCCCGTCCCGAGGCCTTCCTCGAGGCCCTGATGCTGTTGCAGGACTCTATCGGCAAGGAGCGCCGCCCCCTCTCCTGGGTGGCGGGGGATCAGGGCATCTACCGCCCTCAGCTGGAGGCGATGAAAGAGCGCAAGCGGGGCGAGCGGATCGCCGTCAAGAACCTGCGGACCCCGGACGAGAGCTGATATGCGACTGACCAACGAGTTTCCGACCAATGCCGAGATGGCCCGGTGGCAACCGGGTGACCAGGCGCAAGCCCCCATCGTCGGCGAGCTGTTCGCCCATTTCGGGAGCGACCCCTTTACCCTGCAGACCACCCGTACCGGCATCCCCGTACTCTGGCTACCCAGAGAGTTGCTGCTGGATGTGCTGCGCTTCGTGCGCCAGCAACCCAAGCCATTCGTGATGCTCTACGATCTGCACGGAGTCGACGAGCGGATGCGCAGCCACCGCGAGGGGCTCCCCCCCTCGGATTTCACCGTCTTCTACCACCTGCTATCCATCGACAGAAACAGTGACCTGATGCTGAAGGTGCCCCTGCAGGAGGGGGACCTCACCCTGCCGAGCGCCACCGCTCTCTATCCCAACGCCAACTGGTATGAACGCGAGGTGTGGGATCTGCTCGGCATCACCTTCAACGGTCACCCCCACCTGACCCGCATCATGATGCCGCGCAGCTGGCAGGGACACCCGTTACGCAAGGATTATCCGGCGCGGGCCACCGAGTTTGACCCCTTCATGCTCGATGCCGCCAAGCAGGACATGGAGCAGGAGAACCTGCTGTTCAAACCGGAAGAGTGGGGGCTGCGGCGGGGCAATGCCAACGAGGACTATATGTTCTTGAACCTCGGCCCCAACCACCCGTCGGCACACGGGGCATTTCGCCTGGTGTTGCAGCTCGATGGAGAAGAGATCCTCAACTGTGTGCCCGACATCGGTTATCACCATCGCGGCGCCGAGAAGATGGGTGAACGCCAGTCCTGGCACAGCTACATCCCCTACACAGACCGGGTCGAATACCTGGGCGGAGTGATGAACAACCTCCCCTATGTGCTGGCGGTCGAGAAGCTGGCAGGCATCAAGGTGCCCCAGCGGGTCGACATGATCCGGGTGATGCTGGCAGAGCTGTTCCGCATCCAGAGCCACCTGCTCTTTATCGGCACCTATATTCAGGACGTGGGCGCCATGACCCCGGTCTTCTTCACCTTCACCGACCGGCAACGCATCTACAACATCATCGAGGCGATCACCGGGGCCCGCATGCACCCGGCCTGGTTCCGCATCGGCGGCGTGGCTCACGATTTGCCGCAAGGGTGGCGTCAGCTCATCAAGGAGAACCTGCTCGACTGGCTGCCCAAGCGCCTGATGGAGTACGAGAAGGCGGCCATGCGCAACAGCATCCTGAAAGGGCGCACCATTGGCGTCGCCGCCTACTCGACCTCGCAGGCGCTGGCCTGGGGGACCACAGGGGGCGGCCTGCGCGCCACCGGCCTCAACTTCGATATCCGCAAATGGCGCCCCTATTCGGGCTATGACCAGTTCGAGTTCGAGGTACCGGTAGGCGCCAACGGTGACGCCTATGATCGCGCCATGGTGCGCCTCGAGGAGATGCGCCAGAGCATGCGTATCATAGCCCAATGCCTCGAGCACATGCCCGAGGGGCCCTTCAAGGCGGATCACCCGCTCACCACGCCACCACCCAAAGAGCGCACCCTGCAGCACATCGAGACCCTCATCAACCACTTCCTGCAGGTGTCGTGGGGGCCCGTGATGCCAGCCGCCGAGTCGTTCCAGATGATCGAGGCGACCAAGGGCGTCAACAGCTACTACCTGACCAGTGACGGCTCCACCATGAGCTATCGCACCCGGATCCGGACCCCGAGTTTCGCCCACCTGCAGCAGATCCCCTCGGTGATCCGCGGCCAGATGGTGTCGGATCTCATCGTCTATCTGGGCAGTATCGATTTCGTTATGTCGGATGTGGATCGCTAAGCCATGAGCCACCAGCAATGTCAGTGCCAGAAAGGCGCATTACAACAAGACGCACCGGGATGCGCGGGGGGCTTTGCCCTCACCGACGCCGAGCGTGACGCCATCACCCACGAGAAACACCACTACGAGGATCCCCGCGCCGCCAGCATCGAGGCCCTCAAGATAGTGCAGCAGGCTCGTGGCTGGGTGCCTGACGGTGCCATTCCCGCCATCGCCGCCGAGCTGGGGATCCCCGCCAGCGACGTGGAAGGAGTTGCCACCTTCTACAGCCAGATCTTCCGCCAGCCGGTGGGGCGCCACATCATCCGGGTGTGCGACAGCATGGTCTGCTACATCAACGGTCACGAGGGGGTCTTGGCCACCCTCAAGGAGCACATCGGTATCGCGCCCGGCCAGACCACAGAGGACGGCCGCTTCACCCTGCTCCCCGTCTGTTGTCTGGGCAACTGCGACAAGGGGCCGGCCATGATGATCGACGACGACACCTTTGGTGGTCTCGATGGCGAGGCCCTGCGCCAGACCCTGGAGAACTACCCATGAGATTGACCTCTTTTGGCACCGCCAATCTGATCGCCCGGGCCGCCGAGACTCACCCGCTCACCTGGCGCCTGCGCGACGACGGCGCACCGGTCTGGCTGGACGAATACCGGGCCAAGCAGGGCTATGAGGCCGCTCGCAAGGCCCTCGGCCAGATGACGCCGGACGAGATAGTTGCGACCGTCAAGGATGCCGGCCTCAAGGGGCGCGGCGGGGCGGGCTTCCCCACCGGGGTGAAGTGGGGCCTGATGCCCAAAGACGAGAGCATGAACATCCGTTACCTGCTATGCAACGCCGACGAGATGGAGCCCAACACCTGGAAGGACAGGCTGCTGATGGAACAGCTGCCCCACCTGCTTATCGAGGGGATGCTCATCTCGGCCCGGGCACTGAAGGCCTACCGTGGCTACATCTTCCTGCGCGGCGAATACGTCGACGCGGCGACCAACCTGCGCCGTGCCGTGGAAGAGGCCAGGGCCGCCGGCCTGCTCGGCAAGAACATTCTGGGTTCGGGCTTTGACTTCGAGCTGTTCGTCCACACCGGCGCAGGCCGCTACATCTGTGGCGAGGAGACGGCGCTCATCAACTCTCTGGAGGGACGCCGCGCCAACCCGCGAGCCAAGCCCCCCTTCCCCGCCGTCTCCGGGGTCTGGGGCAAGCCCACCTGCGTCAACAACGTCGAAACCCTGTGCAACGTGCCGGCCATCATCGGCAACGGGGTGAGCTGGTATCAGGGGCTGGCCCTGCCCGGCTCGGAAGATCACGGCACCAAGCTGATGGGCTTCTCGGGCAAGGTCAAAAATCCGGGCCTGTGGGAGCTCCCCTTCGGCATCACGGCCCGGGAACTGTTCGAAGAGTATGCCGGCGGCATGCGCGACGGTTACACCCTCAAGGCCTGGCAACCGGGCGGCGCCGGTACCGGCTTCCTGCTACCCGAACACCTCGACGCCAAGATGTACACGGCCGGTATCGGCAAGGTGGGCACCCGGATGGGGACCGGCCTCGCCATGGCGGTGGATGACCGCATCAGCATGGTGAGCCTGCTGCGCAATATGGAGGAGTTCTTCGCCCGCGAGTCGTGCGGTTGGTGCACCCCCTGTCGCGATGGTCTGCCCTGGAGCGTCAAGCTGCTGCGCGCCATCGAGCGTGGTGAAGGGGAGCTGGGGGATCTCGAGACCCTGGAGCAGCTCTGCCGCCAACTCGGTCCGGGCAAGACCTTCTGCGCTCACGCGCCGGGGGCGGTAGAGCCGCTCGCCAGCGCCATCCAATATTTCCGCCCGGAGTTCGAGGCCGGGATCAAGGGCGCGGGCGATAACCGCAAGGCAATCAAGGGCGTGCAGCCCAATCTGCTGAACCAGCGCTGGTCGTAGACGCGGCGATCTGTTGCGAAGGAAAGATGCTGTATGGCAACCATTCATGTTGATGGCAAAGAGTATGAAGTCGACGGGGCCGATAACCTGCTGCAGGCCTGTCTCTCCCTTGGCCTGGATATCCCCTATTTCTGCTGGCACCCGGCGCTTGGCAGCGTCGGTGCCTGCCGCCAGTGTGCGGTCAAGCAGTATCAGAATGCCGACGACAAGCGCGGCCGGCTGGTCATGTCCTGTATGACACCGGCGAGCGACGGCACCTTTATCGCCATCGAAGACGAAGAGGCGGTCGAGTTTCGCAAGAGTGTGGTGGAGTGGTTGATGACCAATCACCCCCACGACTGTCCGGTGTGTGAGGAGGGGGGCGCCTGCCACCTGCAGGACATGACGGTGATGACGGGTCACAACAGCCGCCGCTATCGCTTCACCAAGCGCACCCACCAGAATCAGGATCTCGGCCCCTTCGTGGCCCACGAGATGAACCGCTGCATCGCCTGCTATCGCTGCGTGCGCTACTACAAGGATTATGCCGGCGGCGAGGATCTCGGGGTCTACGGTGCCCACGACAACGTCTACTTCGGTCGGGTCGAGAGCGGCACTCTGGAGAGCGAGTTTTCCGGTAACCTGGTCGAGGTGTGCCCCACCGGCGTCTTCACCGACAAGACTCACTCCGAGCGCTTCAACCGCAAGTGGGACATGCAGTTTGCCCCCAGCATCTGCCAGCAGTGCTCGGTCGGCTGCAACATCAGCCCGGGTGAGCGCTACGGCGAGCTACGCCGTATCGAAAACCGCTACCACGGCGCCATCAACCACTACTTCCTGTGCGACCGGGGCCGCTTCGGCTATGGCTGGGTCAATCTGGAGGAGCGCCCCATGCAGCCCCTGCTGCGCGAGGGTGACAACAGCATCAGCATCACCCGCGAGGGGGGAATCAACCGCGCCGCCGACGCCCTGCGCGCCGGCCGTGGTGTCATCGGTATTGGCTCTCCACGCGCCAGTCTGGAGAGTAACTTCGCCCTGCGCGAGCTGGTGGGCGCAGAGAATTTCTCCTGCGGTATCGAACACCGCGAGTGGGAGTGCCTCACCCTGATGCGCAGAGTGCTGCAAGAGGGGGGAGTACGCACCCCCAGCCTGCGCGACATGGAGGAGGCCGACGCCATCCTGATCCTCGGCGAGGATGTGACCCAAACCGCCGCCCGCATCGCCCTGGCCCTGCGCCAGGCGGTCAAGGGCAAGGCCCGCGCCAAGGCCCGCGCCATGAAGGTCGACGAGTGGCAAGTGGCCGCCGTCGCAACCCTGGGGCAGTTCGACCGTTGGCCCCTGCTCATCACCGGCACCCATCCCGGCCGACTCGACGACGTGGCCGAAGCCACCTGGTACGGAGCACCGGTCGATCAGGCCCGTCTCGGCTTTGCCATCGCCCACCAGCTCAGTGACGACGCCCCGACGGTGATCGACATGGATGAGGCAACCGCGCTCCTGGCTCATCAGTGGGCCACCCTGCTGGCGGGGGCCAAGAAGCCCCTCATCATCGCCGGCAGCCAGGCGCATACTCCGGCCCTTATCGAAGCTGCCGCCAACCTGGCGCGCGCCCTCAAGGCGCGTGGCCAAGAGGCCGAGCTGGCCCTGGTCGGCGCCGAGGTCAACTCCCTGGGGCTGGCCATGCTCGGTGGCATGCCCCTCGAGGAGGCCCTGAACAGACTCGAGGCCGAGCCGGGCCAAACCCTGCTGGTGATGGAGAACGATCTCTATCGGCGCGCCCCGCGCCAACGACTCGACGCCATCTGCAGCGGGTTGCAGCAGTTGATCGTCATCGATCATCAGGAGACAGAGACGGCTCGCCGCGCTCACCTGATCCTGCCGGCCACCACCTTTGCCGAGGGGGATGGCACCCAGATCAACATGGAGGGGCGCGCCCAGCGCAGCTTCCAGGTGTTCGATCCCCACTGGTACCACCCGGACGTGCTGGTACAAGAGAGCTGGCGCTGGCTCGGTGCCCTTGAGGGGGCCCTGCAGGGGATGGGACCGCGCTGGGACAAGTGGAGCCAGGTGTGCGAGGCATGCATTCATGCCTTCCCCGTGCTCGCCCCCATGAAGGAGCCGACCCCCAACGCCGGTCTGCGTATCCGCGGCATGAAACTGGCCCGCGAGCCACACCGCTACAGCGGCCGCACCTCCATGCTGGCCGATCGCAGCGTGCATGAGCCTCGGGTTGCCCAGGATCAGGACTCTCCCTTCGCCTTCTCCATGGAGGGTTACGCCGGCGCCCGGCAACCCCTGGCCCAGGTGCCGTTTGCCTGGGCACCGGGCTGGAACTCACCGTCGGCCTGGAACAAGTTTCAAGACGAGGTGGGGGGCCACCTGCGCGCCGGCGACCCGGGCCGTCGCCTGATCGAGGCCACAGAGGGTGACCTGCCCTGGTTCCAGGCCCCGGCCCCCTTCACCGCCTCATCCTCAGGCCTGACGGTAGTGAATCTGGCGCAGCTCTTCGGTAGCGAGGAGCTCTCCGCCAAGAGCCCGGTCTTCCGCCAGCGGATGGGCAGGCCGGAGGGGATGGTGAGCCACGCGGACGCCACCCGCCTCGCCTTGCAGGAGGGCCAGAAGATCGCCTTCAGTTGGGGAGGCAGCCACTGGCAGTTTACCGTGCGGGTGAGTGAACACTTCCCGGTAGGCCTTATCGGCCTGCCCCTTGGCATGGGGGGCTTGCCGACCGCCCTGCAGCACGCCGTAGTGGCCGATCTCAAGGAGGCGATCGCATGAGCGACGAGATGCTGAACCTGCTGATCGAGGTGGGCAAGGCGCTGGTGATCCTCATTGCCGTGATCGGTGCCGGTGCCTTCATGAGCTTCATCGAGCGTCGCCTCCTGGGGCTGTGGCAAGATCGCCACGGCCCCAACCGGGTGGGCCCCTTCGGCCTGTTGCAGCTACTGGCCGACATGATCAAGATGTTCTTCAAGGAGGACTGGATCCCCCCCTTCGCCGATCGCCGCCTCTTTGTGCTGGCGCCGGTCATCGCCTTCACCGCCTTTATCCTGGCCTTCGCCGTGGTGCCGGTGACCCCCACCTGGGGTGTCTCCAACCTCAACGTGGGGCTGCTCTACATCCTGGCCATCGCCGGCATGGCAGTCTATGCGGTGCTGTTCGCCGGCTGGTCGAGCAACAACAAGTACTCCCTGCTCGGCAGCCTGCGCGCCTCGGCCCAGACCCTCTCCTACGAGGTGTTTCTGGGTCTCTCCCTGATGGGAATAGTGATTCAGGCGGGCAGTTTCAACCTGCGCGACATCGTCGAAGCCCAGGCCGACCTCTGGAATGTCGTTCCCCAGTTCCTCGGCTTTATCACCTTCCTGTTCGCCGGTGTGGCGGTCACTCACCGTCACCCGTTCGATCAGCCGGAGGCAGAGCAGGAGCTGGCTGATGGCTATCACATCGAATATGCCGGTATGAAGTGGGGGCTCTTCTTCGTGGGGGAATACATCGGCATAGTGCTGGTCTCGTCGCTCATCGTCACCCTCTTCTTCGGGGGCTGGCAGGGTCCCTGGCTCCCGCCCGTGGTCTGGTTCGCCGGCAAAACCGCCTGCTTCATCGTCTTCTTTATCCTGCTGCGCGCCTCGCTGCCGAGACCGCGCTTCGATCAGGTGATGTCGTTTGGCTGGAAGGTGTGTCTGCCCCTGACCCTCATCAATATGTTGGTCACCGGGGCTCTGGTGCTGGTCAATGGCTGAGGCGATTTGAGATGAAAATAGTCAGTATTATCAAAGGTGTCGGCTCACAGATCCGCAGCCTGGCCATGGTCTTCTCCCACGCCTGGCGCCCCCGTGAGACCCTGAGTTACCCGGAGCAGCCGGTGCCGCTCCCCCCTCGCTATCGCGGTCGCATCGTGCTGACCCGTGATCCGGACGGAGACGAGCGCTGCGTGGCCTGTAACCTCTGCGCCGTGGCCTGCCCGGTGGGCTGCATCTCGCTGCAAAAGTCCGAACGCGACGACGGGCGCTGGTATCCCGAGTTCTTTCGCATCAACTTCTCCCGCTGCATCTTCTGCGGCCTGTGCGAGGAGGCATGCCCCACCACGGCCATTCAGCTCACCCCCGACTTCGAGATGGGGGAGTATCGCCGTCAGGACCTGGTCTACGAGAAGGAGGATCTCCTCATCAGCGGACCGGGCAAGTATCCCGACTACAACTTCTACCGCATGAGCGGCATGGCCATCGAAGGCAAACCCAAGGGTGAGGCCGAGAACGAGGCCAAGCCCATCGATGTGAAGAGTCTGCTGCCCTGAGGAGAGCCCATGGAACTGCTGTTTTACGTGGCGGCCCTGGTCGCCGTCTACGCCACCCTGAGGGTCATCAGCGCCAGCAACCCCATGCATGCGCTGCTGAATCTGATCGTCTCCCTCATCGCGGTGGCGGTCATCTTCTTCGTGCTGGGGGCGGCCTTCGCCGGTGCCATGCAGGTGATTGTCTACGCCGGAGCCATCATGGTGCTGTTTGTCTTCGTGGTGATGATGCTCAATCTGGGCTCGGCCTCGGAGCAAGAGAAGAAGTGGCTCTCCCCCGCCACCTGGGTGGGACCTGCCCTGCTCTCGCTGCTGCTGCTCGCCTTCCTGGTCGACGGCATACTGGGGCTGACCGGGGGTCAGCTCGGCACCATGGAGGTAACCGCCAAGCAGGTGGGGATCAGCCTGTTCGGCCCCTACGTCATCGCGGTCGAGCTCGCCTCCATCCTGCTGCTGGCCGGTCTGGTCACCGCCTGGCATCTGGGTCGTGAGGAGAAACCGGGCGAGGTGCTCTCGGTACCCAAGCAGAAAGAACATCAGGGAGGTGAGGCATGATCGATATTCCCATGGAACATGGCCTGCTGCTGGCGGCCATTCTCTTCTGCATCGGCCTGTGTGGCCTGCTGATCCGGCGCAATCTGCTGTTCATCCTGATGAGCATAGAGATCATGATGAACGCCTCGGCGCTCGCCTTCGTGGTGGCCGGTAGCCATTGGGTGCAACCGGACGGCCAGATCATGTACATCCTGGTGATTTCCCTGGCAGCCGCCGAGGCCAGTATCGGTCTGGCTCTGGTGCTGCTGCTCTATCGTCGTTACCACACCCTGAACGTGGACACTGTGAGCGAGATGCGCGGATGAGCCTGCTAACTCTGACCTTCATATTTCCGCTACTGGGCTGGCTGCTGCTGGCCTTCTCCCAGGGACGCCTGAGCGAATCGCGCTCGGCCCTCATCGGCGTCGGCAGCATAGGTCTGTCGGCCCTCATCACCCTCTGGGTCGGCATCGACTTCCTCGGCAACCCGCCCGAAGCCGGTGTCTTCACCCAGACCCTGTGGCACTGGATATCGGTGGGCAGCTTTACTCCTGCCTTCACCCTCTCCCTCGACGGACTGTCGCTCACCATGATGGGGGTGGTGACCGGGGTGGGCTTCTTCATCCACCTGTTTGCCTCCTGGTACATGCGCGGTGAGGAGGGCTATTCCCGCTTCTTCGCCTACACCAACCTCTTCATCGCCAGCATGATCTTCCTGGTGCTGGCCGACAACTTGTTGTTTGTCTATCTGGGTTGGGAAGGGGTGGGGCTGTGCAGCTACCTGCTGATCGGCTTCTACTACCAAGACAGAAACAACGGCGCCGCGGCCCTCAAGGCCTTCGTGGTGACCCGGGTGGGTGACGTCTTCCTCGCCATCGGCCTCTTCATCCTCTATCGCGAGCTCGGCACCCTCAACATCCATGAGCTGCTGGTTCGGGCACCGACCCTGCTGGAGCAAGGTTCACCCACGCTGGCGCTGGCCTGTTTGATGCTGCTCGGTGGCGCCGTGGGTAAATCCGCCCAGTTGCCGCTGCAAACCTGGCTGGCTGACGCCATGGCCGGCCCGACTCCGGTATCGGCACTGATCCATGCGGCCACCATGGTGACGGCAGGGGTCTACCTCATCGCCCGCACCCACGGTCTGTTTGTGATGGTGCCGGATGTCCTGCACCTGGTTGCCGTGGTGGGGGCGATTACCCTGTTGCTGGCCGGCTGCGCCGCCCTGGTGCAGACCGATATCAAGCGCATCCTGGCCTACTCGACCATGAGCCAGATTGGCTATATGTTCCTGGCGCTCGGTGTCGGCGCCTGGCAGGGTGCCATCTTCCATCTGATGACCCACGCCTTCTTCAAGGCGCTGCTGTTCCTCTCGTCGGGCTCGGTGATCCTCGCCTGCCACCACGAGCAGAACATCTTCAGGATGGGCGGACTGAGAAAGCGCCTGCCGCTGGTCTATGCCTGCTTCCTGGTCGGGGGCTCGGCGCTGGCGGCCCTGCCGCTGGTCACCTCAGGCTTCTACAGCAAAGACGCCATCTTGTGGCAGGTACAGGCCTCCGGCCAGCAAACCCTGCTGCTGGCGGGTCTGGTGGGGGCCTTCCTCACCTCCCTCTACACCTTCCGCCTCATCTTCATCGCCTTCCACGGCAAGGAGCAGACCCAGGCCCATCCCGGTCAGGGTCTCGCCCACCATCTGCCGCTGCTGGTGCTGCTGGTGCTCTCCACCGGCGTCGGTGCCCTGATAGCGCCGCCTCTGGCCGGCGTGCTGCCGGCCGGGCCGGGGGATCATATCGAAGCGGGACGCCATGGGCTGGAGATCCTCTCCGGGGTCGTGGCCATCGCGGGCATCGCCCTGTCAGCCTTCCTGTTTCTCGGCGAGCGACGCCTCACCAGGGCGCTGGGCGAGAGCACGCCGGGACGCCCGCTGGCCACCCTCTGGCTGCACGCCTGGGGCTTTGACTGGCTCTATGATCGTCTCTTTGTACGGCCCTTCCTGGCCCTGACCCGACTCTGCGGCCCGGACCCGGCGGATCGGGTGATGGGCTGGAATGCGGCCCTGGCCCTGTGGGCACACCGCACGCTCTCCCTGACCGTGACCGGCAAACTGCGCTGGTATGCGGCCTCAATGGGACTGGGAGCCGTGCTGGTACTGGCCGTGCTCTTGTTGGTGTGACGGCCAGGCCGTCACTGCATTAAGCGAGGATATCGTGACTCTACTCCTGATCCTGCTCATCCCCTTCCTCGGCGGCCTGCTCTGCTGGCAAGGGGAACGCTTCGGCTCCCGCTGGGTGCGCTGGGTGGCGCTGCTCTCCATGTCGGCAGTCCTGCTCATCTCCGGCTCTCTCTGGCTCGGTGGCACCTATGCCCTGCCCCAGAACGGGCTCATCCAGTGGAGCGCCGAGCTGCGCCTGCCCTGGATCCCCCGCTTTGGCATCGATCTGCACCTGGCCGTGGATGGCCTCTCCATCCTGATGGTGGTGCTGACCGCCCTCATCGGTGTACTCGCCATCCTCTGCTCCTGGAAGGAGATAGTGCAGCGGGTGGGCTTCTTCCACCTCAACCTGCTCTGGATCCTGGGGGGGGTGCTCGGGGTCTTCATGGCGGTGGATCTGTTCCTCTTCTTCTTCTTCTGGGAGATGATGCTGGTCCCCATGTACTTCCTGATCGCCCTCTGGGGTCACTCGGTCAGCGATGGCAAGTCGCGCATCAATGCCGCCACCAAGTTCTTCATCTACACCCAGGCGAGCGGCCTCATCATGCTGGTCGCCATCCTGGGGTTGGTACTGACTCACTATCACGGCACCGGTGTACTCACCTTCAACTATCAGGAGCTGCTCCACACCGAGATGAGCGAGAGTACCCAGTGGGTGCTGATGCTCGGCTTCTTCATCGCCTTCTCGGTCAAGATGCCCCTGGTCCCCCTGCACGGCTGGCTGCCGGACGCTCACAGTCAGGCACCGACCGCCGGTTCGGTGGATCTCGCCGGGATCCTGCTGAAAACCGCCGCCTATGGCCTGCTGCGCTTCGCCCTGCCGCTGTTCCCCGAGGCCTCGGCCCAGTTTGCCCCCATCGCCATGGCGTTGGGTCTGGTGGGCATCTTCTACGGGGCCCTGGCCGCCTTTGCCCAAACCGACATCAAGCGCCTGGTGGCCTACACCAGCATCTCCCACATGGGCTTTGTGATGATCGCCATCTACTCGGGAACCGAGTTGGCCCTGCAAGGGGCCGTGGTGCAGATGATCGCCCACGGCCTCTCCGCCGCCGGCCTCTTTATCCTGTGTGGCCAACTCTACGAACGGCTGCACACCCGCGATCTGCGCGAAATGGGAGGGCTCTGGAGCCGGCTGCGCTACCTGCCGGGGATCATGATGTTCTTCTCGGTCGCCTCCCTCGGCCTGCCGGGCACCGGCAACTTCGTGGGCGAGTTCCTGATCCTGCTCGGCAGCTTCCCCATCGCCCCCGTGATCACGACGGTCGCCACCTTTGGTCTGGTGTTTGCGTCCGTCTACTCCCTCATCATGCTGCACCGAGCCAGTTTTGGCCCCGCCAAGAGTAGCGATCCCCTGCCGGCACTGGATGGCCGCGAGGTGACCATGATGCTGGGTCTGGCGGCCCTGCTGGTGCTACTCGGCCTCTACCCGCAACCCGTGCTGGATACCGCCAGCGCCAGTGTCACCCAGGTGATGCACTGGTTTGTGACTCCCGGAGCCTTGCAATGACCTTTACCGCTTCTCAACTGCTGGCCCTGCTGCCCCTGCTATTGACCAGTGCCACCCTGGTGGCCTTGATGCTGGCCATCGCCTGGCGGCGCAATCAGGAGTTTGCCTATCTGGTGACCATTACCGGGCTCAACGGGGCACTGGTTTCGATTCCCTTCCTCCTCTCTCTGGCGCCCCAATCGGTCACCCCCCTGCTTATCGTCGATGGCTACGCCCTCTTCTACTCGGCGCTGGTGCTGGTGGGGGCCCTGGCCACTTGTACCTTCGCCCGAAGCTGGCTCAAGACCCTGCCGGATAACCGGGAAGAGTTTTATCTGCTGCTGCTCATCGCCACCGCCGGCGGACTGGTGCTGACCGGGGCTCGCCACCTGGCCTCGCTGTTTATCGGTATCGAGATGCTGACTCTGCCCATGTTCGGCCTGGTCGCCTATGCCCGCGGCGAGCGCCACAGCCTGGAGGCCGGCATCAAATACATGGTGCTCTCGGCCGCCGCCACCGGCTTCCTGCTCTTTGGCATGGCCCTGCTCTACGCCCAGGGAGGCAGCCTCAGCTTTACCGCGCTCGGTCACTCCATGAGCACCCAACCCGCTCATCACCCCCTGCTGCTGGCGGGTATCGGTCTGATGTTGGTGGGGTTCGGCTTCAAGCTGTCGCTGGCCCCTTTCCATCTCTGGACCCCCGATGTCTACGAGGGGGCACCCGCGCCCGTGGCCACCTTCCTCGCCACCGTCAGCAAGCTGGCCGTCTTCTGTGTGCTGCTGCGCTTCTACCTGGCCGTCCCGGCGGCGGCAGACCCTGCGGTGCACGGGCTGCTGGCGGCCATCGCCATCCTCTCCATCCTGCTCGGCAACCTGCTGGCCCTGATGCAGAGCAATATCAAGCGGATGCTGGGTTACTCCTCCATCGCCCACTTCGGCTATCTGCTCACCGCCATCGTAGCGAGCCGGCTCGGCCAGCTCCCCATGGAGGCGGCCGGGGTCTATCTGCTCATGTACCTCTTCACCAGCCTCGGCTCCTTCGGGGTGGTCAGCACCATGTCGAGCCCCTTCCACGGTAAGGATGCCGATGGCCTGCACCACTACCGAGGCCTCTTCTGGCACCGCCCCTATCTGACGGCCGTGCTCACCGTCATGCTGCTCTCCCTCGCGGGCATCCCCATGACACTGGGCTTTATCGGCAAGTTTTACCTGGTAGGGGTCACCGTGGAGGCCCAACTCTGGTGGCTGGCCGGCGCCATCGTACTCGGCAGCGCCCTCGGCCTCTTCTACTATCTGCGGGTCATGGTGACGCTCTACATGCGTGAGCCCGGTATGCAGCGCCGAGATGCCGAGACCGGGTGGCACCTCTCCTCCGGCGGGGTGGTGGTGCTGCTCTCGGCCCTTGCCGTCCTGCTGCTTGGCATCATGCCGCAGCCTCTCATCAGCCTGGTCCGCGGTATGATGAGCCTGCACTTCTGATCCAACCCCGGCCTGGCCGGGGTTGCCTTTCAGTACGAGGAGATCCAAGGTCACAGAATTGAGGGCCAGAGGGGTGCCCAGAGGGGGAAAGGCATCTCAATCTTTTCCCCTGTGATACTATGAGGCCTCACTTGGGGGGTCATTGGTCGAGTCATGGATCTGGAACAACTGTTAAGCCGCGCCCGACGTCTGTGTGAACAGCGGGGACTGCGTTTTACCGCTACCCGCCAGCAGGTACTCTGCCTGCTCGCCAGACACGGTAACGCCATCAGCGCCTATGATCTGCTCGATCAATTGCGTCTCACCGAACCCAATGCCAAGCCACCCACCATCTATCGAGCACTCGACTTCTTGCTCGAACAGGGCTTTGCCCATAAGGTGGAGTCACTCAACGCCTATATCTACTGCTGTCACTTCGACCATGCCCATCCCATGCAGCTGCTTATTTGCGATCGCTGTGGCAATGTGGTCGAGCTGCACGACAGCACGATCGACAGCGCGTTTCTCGAGCAGGCCAGGCAGCACGGCTTTACTATTACTAACAAGACCATTGAGGCTCATGGTCAGTGCGCCCGGTGCGCCTGATCTGCGGGGAAACACCATGAAAGCAGATTTCATCAATCCATTTCTCTTGTCACTGCTCAACGTCATGACCACCATGGCACAGCTCGAGCTCAAGCCGGGGAAACCCAAGCGTAAAACGGACGAGCTGGCCCGGGGCGATGTCTCTGGGCTGATCGGCATGGTCGGTCCCCAGACCCGCGGCTCTCTCTCCATCAGCTTCGAGAAGGGGTTGGCGCTGGAGATCATGCGCCGTATGCTGGGAGAAGCCCCCAACGGTATCAATGAAGAGGTGACCGACATGGTGGGCGAGATCACCAACATGGTGACCGGCGGCGCCAAACGCATGCTGGGCGAGAAAGGTTACGAGTTTGACATGGCCACCCCCATCGTGGTGGCAGGCCCGAGCCATACCATCACCCACAAGGCCGACGGGATGAAGTTGATGATGCCCTTCGAGTCAGAGTTTGGACGCGCAACCATAGAGATCTGCTTCGAATAAGGAGGCCACAGGATGTGGCGTGCATTGAAATGGATTTTGATTCTCTGGGCCCTGTTGCTCATCATCTGCGACTTTCACATTCAGACCTCCCTCTACAAGTATGAGGATAACCGGGTCGAAGTACGGCTCCCCCGCTGGCAGCCCCTCTTCCCCTGGGCCAGGATGATCTGGCACGCCGGAACCTGGCAGTGGGAGTGGTACGGGCTGGATGGCCCCGACCACCCCATGAAGGACCCACCCCACCATTGATGAAAGGCCTGCCAGCGCAGGCCTTTTTCATTTCCTCATTCAGACCAGGGTAACCAAAAACAGAAGGGGC
>NZ_JBFODE010000010.1:0-19176 GCF_040908155.1 Aeromonas sp. R6-2
GGCTGCGCGCCGTCGTCCGGGCCTGCATCGAGAAAACGAATTACCCCATCCCTGCCGAATTGTGTGCGTCAAGCCCCTGTCGGTGAACGGTTACCGTAAAACCCATCAACCTGTGCAGGAGCGAGGGGATGGCAATAATCGAATAACGCTGAATTATCCGATTATTGCCTTTGGAAATTGCTCGCGGTAAACGTTGGGCTTCACTTCGTTCAGCACCAACCTACGATTTGGCCCATGATACGAAACTACTCTTCGTAATCATCATACTCTGGCTCTATATATCCAAAGTCGATGGTATTTATAGGACTTACAATTTCAACCTCATCTATAGATAGTTCATCAACCGGGCCATTTAGGTCACCAGAAATTGTAATTAAAATTTCCGACTCGAACTCACGTTCCACTCGTACAGTTATTCCTCCCATCGATACATGATCTCTATCAATAGAGTCATATACAGATAATGAAAAATCACCCTCTGCCTCGACAACAATATTAGCTGAGGCTTCTAACACGACCCAGTCTTCATCCTTTTCAACTATACGAAACTCATGCTCAAGCAATGAGAAATCTTTGAACCAGCCATGACTACCATCAGCTTCCCAATAAAACGCTGAATCAGCTTCTTGATCTGGTGTAAATCCATCCAAAGCAGATTCTAAAAGAGAGTTTATTTCAGCAAGAAACTTCGTGGCCGAACCTGAATTTAAAGCTGTCTCAAGATTTGCTAACAACGTATATGGTGCATTGGTTTGGTTAAAAACTTCCAAACCGCGAGAAAAATCATCTTGATAGTTTATTCTCGTTGAATTCTGACAAAAATTTTTCCAATCTCCATCTTTGGCAATAGCTAGAACATATTCGTTATTCTTATCAGCCCAAGCTTCAACAGCCATAAGAACTATAGCGTCAGGAAATTCATTTTTCTTTTTCCCTGTCTCTGCAAATGGTGGCTCATTGGAAAAATATTTAGAAAGTAAGTCAGAAACTGAAACGTAACTCCCAGTTTCCAGAACCAAAGCGCCTGTGGAATCTATAAATTTATTCATCCGACTCTCAGCGAGTCCATTAACCTCTTTACTGTCAACAAGCATTTTCTTTGCATCATTCAATTCACTACCATCAAAGAAGAGATGGTCACCAGCCTCATTGAGGGCTTTTTCTAAAGCTGCACGTGAAGCACTAATTTTACTTTCTAAGTGCCGCTGAACTTCATTTTTCACCACATCGGGTAAAATGTATTCTATAGGGCTTTTTTTGAATTGTGACAGTTTTCCCAACAACCCTTTTTCCAGTTTTAATCCATTACCATCAAAAATTGATGTATCGACTAAAATAGCGCCATATTCAATTTCATCATCTGACATTTCTCATGTCCTCACAGAAATAATGTCAGCATTATGATTTAGGTCATACAACTCGTCCAAGGCATACTTTTAATCCAATAAATTCATAATTAAAACTTTAGAGCTCTCCCTCACTTTATAACTACAAACATTATTTTTACATAATCTGGAACAAATCTTGCTGTATCCCTCCCCTTAGATCCCGGCAACCGGTCACGAGGGCCTTATGACACCGACCTTTATCAAGAGCAATGCCGCCGCCCGGCTTACCATGGCCGTGGAGATTATCGACGAGCAGGGGGAGTGCCACACCCAGCATATCGCCTGCGAGCGGCCGCTCACCGTCTATCTCAACTGGAAGGAGGTGGTGACCCTGATGACCCTGGGGGCCCGCCCCGAGGCACTGGTGCTGGGTTATCTCAAGAATCAGGGCTTTATCCGGGATCTGGGGGCCATCGAATCCCTGATCGTGGACTGGGAGAGCGAGGCGGCCGCCCTGGTAACCGCCGAGGCGACCGGGGGCATCGACAAGGCGCTGGAGAAAAAGACGGTCACCTCGGGCTGCGGTCAGGGGACCATGTATGGCAGCGTGATGAAACAGCTCGAAGGGGTGGTGCTGGCACAACCCAGGGTGCGCCAGAGCACCCTCTATGGGCTGCTCAAGGCGCTCTCGGCCCACAACGACACCTACAAGATGGCCGGCGCCGTGCACGGCTGCGCCCTGTGCCGGGGTACCGAGATCGTCTCGTTTGTGGAGGACGTGGGGCGCCACAATGCGGTGGATACCCTGGCGGGTGAGCTGTGGCTCTCGGGGGCGTCGGGGGAGGATCTTATCTTCTACACCACGGGGCGGCTCACCTCGGAGATGGTGATCAAGGTGGCGCAGATGGGCATTCCGGTGCTGCTGTCGCGCTCGGGGGTCACCCAGATGGGGCTGGATCTGGCCCGGCGCCTCGGCATCACCATGATTGCCCGCGCCAAGGGGCGCCACTTCCAGGTCTTTACCGGCCAGGACAATCTCGAGCTCGACGACAAGCCCCCTGTGCTGGAGGGGGTGCGCCGTGGCTAAGCCCGGGGCTCCTTTGATGACCGGGTTTATGAGTGCCCGACAGGTGGCAGAGCCCTTTTTATGACCGAGTTTATGAATGCCCGCCAGGTGGCGGAGTATCTGGATCTGAACGAGAAGAAGGTGTACCAGCTCGCCAACGAGGCGCGCATCCCGGCCACCAAGGCGACCGGCAAGTGGCTGTTTCCCAAGTCATTGCTCGATCGCTGGCTGCTCGGCAGCTGCCATGACGGGGTGATGAACGATCGGCTGATCCTGGCCGGCTCTGACGATGTGTTGCTGCAACACGGGCTCGGCCGTCTGGCCGAGCGCCTCGGCAGCAACGCCCTGCTGGGCTATACCCCGTGCGGCACCCGTCAGGGGCTGGCCATGCTGGCGCGCGGCCACGTGGATCTGTGCGCAGTGCACTGGGGACGGGCCGAGGAGTCCCACCTGCGCCATCCGGCCCTGATCCAGCAATACCAGGGGCACCGCCAGTGGGTGCTGGTGCACGGTTTTCGCCGCATGCAGGGGCTGATCCTGCGCCCTGGGCTCACCCTCTCGTCGGTGGAGGCGGCCCTGCCGCTCAACTGGGCGATGCGCCAGGAGGGGGCGGGCAGCCAGCGCGCCCTGCAGGAGTGGCTGCTCACCGAGGGACGCCCGATGGAGGATCTCAGCACCCTGGCCCGCTGCGACAGCGAGCAGAGCCTGGCCGCCACCCTCTGCCGGGGTGAGGCGGATGTGGGGCCGGGGGCCCTCTCTACCGCCACCGAGTTTGGCCTGGGCTTCCTGCCGCTCTCCCAGGAGAGCTTCGATCTGGTGATGCCCCAGGGGGTCTTCTTTCGCACCCTGCTGCAGCAGCTGATCGAGTGGCTGCAGGGGAGCGAGGGGCGCGAGCTGGCCGCCCGTCTCGGCGGCTATGATCTGGCCGGCTGTGGCAAACCCCTCTGGAGCCCCCAGGGCTAGCCGCTCACCCCCAGCCGCCAGGCGTCGGCACCGCCCGCGTCGACGCCCTTGAGCCGGGCACGGCTGCGCAGACGCACGGTGAAGCAGCTCCCCTCCCCCGGCACCGAGCTCACCTGCAGAGTGCCACCCCAACGGTCGACGATGCGATAGCAGAGGGCCAGGCCAAGGCCGGTGCCGTTGGCCCGGGTGGTGAAGAAGGGCTCGAAGATGCGATCCTGCAGGGCGGGGGGGATGCCACAGCCATCGTCACGCACCCGGATCTCGGCGCCGCACACCTCCCCTCGCTCACACCAGTCGCTGGTGGTCACCTCGATGCGCCCCGCCGTGCCTCCCTGCTCCCGCTGGCGGGCGATGGCGTGGCCGGCGTTGACCAGGAGGTTGATCATCACCTGCAACAACTGCTGGCGGTCGGCCTCTACCGGGGCGCTTGCCGCGAGCCGGCTCTCGACCGCCACGCCCTGCTGACGCAAGGTGGCCCCCACCAGGGTGAGGCTCTCCCCGATGATGGGGCCCAGGTGTTGCCACACCGGGGGGGTCTCGTACTCGCCGGGCCGGGAGTATTGCAGCAGGCTGCGGGTGATGGCGCGAATGCGATCCACCTGGGCCAGCACCTGCTCTATCTCGTCGGGGGGCGATTCGCCGAGCTCCATCTTGAGCAGCTCCATGTTGCCGAGGATCACCGCCAGGGGGTTGTTGATCTCGTGGGCCACCCCGGCGCAGAGCTCGCCGAGGGCCGCCAGCTTCTCGCTCACCCTCAGCTGCTGGCGCGCCTCGGTGAGCATCCGGATATGGGCCTCGAGCTCGGCGGTCTTCTGATGCAGCCGCTCGGTACGCTCGGCCACCTTCTCCTCCAGCAGGCCGGCGGCGCTGGCTATCTGACGGTTGCGCTCGGCCAGCAGATCGAGCATGGCGTCAAACTGCCGCCCGAGCTGGGCCAGCTCGTGAGCGGGATCGAGGCCGAGCTCGCCGATACGCGCCTCCTGCTGGCGGCGGGTGGCGCGCACCACCCGGTGGATCTGCTCGATGGGGGAGAAGAGATCCCGCGCCCCCCGGTAGACCAGCAGGCCGGAGAAGAGCAGGATCACCACCACCCAGCCCCCCAGCTCCATCAGATTGACCAGATAGGTGCGCACGAAGGGCCACTCGGGAAAGCCCACATAGAGCATGCCGATCACCTGGCCATAGAGGTTGTGCAGGGGCTCGTAGCCCGACACGGCCCAGGCATCATGGACCCAGGCGCGGTCGACCCACACCTCGCCACGCTCCAGCACGTGGCGGCGCACCGGCTCGGAGACCCGGGTGCCGATCGCCCGTCCGGCCCCCTGCTCGCTGTCGGCGGGGACGTTGGTACTCACTCTCAGATCCCCGAGAAAGAGGGTCACCGCCCCCTGCTCACCCCTTGGCAGGGTGCCGCGCACAAAGACCTGATCCCGCAGCCGGTCCACCAGGTGGCCGTTGCGATTGATGAGCATGGCCCCCTCCAGCACTCCCTGCAGCCGCCCGTCGGGGCCGCTGACCGGCACCCAGGAGAGGCTCACCATGGCGCGGGTCTCCTCCCCTATCCGCGCCTGGCGGGCCAGGGCCGGGTCGAGCGCCGCCAGCGCCGGCTCATCCCAGAGGGCAAACTGGTTGACCGATTGGCCCCGCTGCAACTGCTCGGCCACCCACAGGGGCAGGGCCGCGAGATCGATGTCCCGGCGCAGGCGCACCAGATCGAGGGCGCCGCGCTCCCCCGGGTGGGCGAGCCACGCCCCCAGCGCCTGGGGGGTGTGGCGCAGCTGCTGCTGAAAACGCCAGCTGTCGCGCAGGTGAGTGAGAAACTCGCTCTGGTGCTCCTGCTGCACCACCAGCGCCTGATGGGCCACCCCGAGATCGGCCCGGGCACGACTGAGCAGATTCTGCCAGCTGTAGGTGAGGGTCCAGTAGAGGGTCAGCCCCAGCATGCCGACCAGGGTCACCAGGATGGGCACAGAGGTGAGGGTGAGCAGTCGCCAACGCACCCGGGTGCGCCAGCGCAGCGGCAGGCGCCCTAGCACGACTCCCACTCCTTGAACTTGCGCTCCAGGGTCTTGCGGGCCACCCCCAGGATGCGGGCCGCCGCCGACTTGTTCCCGTCACAGCAGGCCACCACCTGCTCGATATGGGCGCGCTCCACCCGCGCCAGATCCCACTCGTCCGGATAGCCCCCCTCGGAGCGGGCCGGGCTCTGCCACTCCAGGGCCGGGGGCTTGCCGAGCAGCAGGCTGCGCTCGATGAGGTTACGCAGCTCCCGCACATTGCCGGGCCAGTCGTGGCCCTGCATGGCGGCCACATCCTCGTGGGTCCAGTGGAGGGGCTCCATCCCCATCTCGGCGGTGAGGCGGGTGGTGAAGTGGTGGACCAGGGCGGGGATATCCTCGGGGCGCTCGCGCAGGGGGGCGACCCGCAGGGTGACCACGTTGAGGCGGTAGTAGAGATCGGCGCGAAAACGCCCCGCCTCTACCTCGGCCTTGAGGTTGCGGTTGGTGGCGGCGACGATGCGCACGTCCACCGGCAGCTCCCGCTCCCCCCCGACCGGGCGGATCGCCTTCTGCTCCAGGGCCCGCAGCAGGGAGGATTGCATGGCCAGGGGCATCTCGCCGATCTCGTCGAGAAACAGCGTCCCCTGGTGCGCCTCACGAAACAGCCCATCGCGCCCCTTGCGGGCGCCGGTGAAGGCCCCCTGCAGGTGGCCGAACAATTCGCTCTCGAGCAGCTCGGGGGCAATGGCGGCGCAGTTGACCGGCACGAAGGCACCGCTGCGGCCACTGAGCTGGTGCAGGGCGCGGGCCACCAGCTCCTTGCCGGTGCCCGACTCCCCCTCCACCAGCACGGCAGCCGGTGAAGGGGCAACCCGGGCGATCAGGGTCTTGAGATCGCGGGTGTTGGCCGAGTCACCGATGAGTTGCATGGGGAAGTGTTTGCTCACCTCCTGGCGCAGCAGCCAGTTCTCCCGCTCCAGTCGGCGCCGGGCGATGACGCGGTCCACCGACTGCACCATCTGCTCGAGGTTGAAGGGCTTGAGGATAAAGTCGCTCGCCCCGAGGCGCAGGGCGCGCAGGGCCGACTCCATGTCACCGAAGCCGGTCATGAAGATGAGATCGGAGCGGCGCTCCTCGGGTTGCAAGGATTCGTGCCACTCGATGCCCGAGCGCCCCGGCAATCGGATGTCGGCGATGATGAGGTCAAAGTGCATCCGGCTGCGCAGGGCCTCGGCCTCCTCCACGCTGGCGGCCACCTCGATCTGGGCGAAGCGCCTGGCCAGCGCCTTGCACAGGAAGGAGCGCATGCCGGGCTCGTCATCGACGATGAGCAAAGAGAGGGCAGACCAGCTGGGGAGGGGCAATGTCATGGGAGTTCTCGCACTGGGACAATCCGGGCCCAAGGGCCGCCAAAGGGTGAGACATTTTGTCCTCTTTACCCTTATAAACCAAGGGGATGTCGCACAGGGGCCGGCCCCCGCGCTCAAAATCAGACATTAACCAATTGTTTTATATTAACTTTATTAATATCGTTCGAGCTGGCACTCCCCTTGCTAACAGGATCCCCCATCCAGGAGGCCCCCGGAGCGGGCCCCAGTCACCAGCCAATGGAGAATCTCATGAAACGCCTCGCCGCCCTGTTACTCGGCACCCTGCTGCTCGGCCAACTGGCCCAGGCCGAGCCGGTCAAACCCCTCATCCGCCTCGCCACCACCACCAGCACCGAGCAGTCGGGCCTGCTGGGCTGGCTGCTGCCCCAATTTACCAAGGAGACCGGTTATCAGGTGCAGGTGCTGGCCGCCGGCACCGGCCAGAGCCTCAAGATGGGGGAGAATGGCGACGTGGATCTGGTGATGACCCATGCCCCGAGCGCCGAGAAGAAGTTCGTGGACGGGGGCTTTGGCATCGAGCCGCGCCACCTGATGTACAACGACTTCGTGCTGGTCGGCCCAAAGAGCGATCCGGCCGGTATCAAGGGCAAGCAGGATGCGGCCCAGGCCCTCAAGACCCTGGCCGGGCAGGATGCCACCTTCGTCTCACGCGGCGATGAGTCGGGCACCCATATCAAGGAGAAGAGCCTGTGGCAGGCCGCCGGCATCACCCCAGCCTTCAAGGGCTACAAGTCCATCGGTCAGGGGATGGGGCCGACGCTCAACATGACTTCCGAGCTGGGCGGCTACACCCTCACCGATCGCGGCACCTGGCTCGCCTATGAGGGCAAGCTCAAGCTGACCCTGCTGCTGGAGGGGGACCCGCGCCTGTTCAACCCCTATCAGGTGATCCTGGTCAACCCCGAGCGCTGGCCCAAGCTCAATACCCAGGGGGCCCGGGTCCTCAGCGACTGGCTGGTCTCCCGGCATGGTCAGGCCCTGATCAACCGCTTTAGCGTGAACGGCAAGCAGCTGTTTGTGGCGGACGCCGACAAGCAGGCATGAGTTCACTGCTGGAGACCACCCGGCAGGCCCTCGGCCTGCTGCTCGGCGGCGATCCCGACCTGTGGCAGATAGTCGGGATCTCCTTTACCGTCTCGGGGCTGGCGCTGGCCATCTGCTGGTTGCCGGCCCTGCTGCTCGGCTTCGCCCTGGCCTATCTGCCTCTGCCGGCGCGCTGGCTCTGGCTCACCCTGCTGCACACCCTGCAGTCGATCCCCACCGTCGTGATCGGTCTGCTGCTCTATATGCTCCTCTCCCGCTCCGGTCCCCTGGGGGATTGGCAGTGGCTCTTCACCCAGCAGGGGATGATAGCGGGCCAGGTGCTGATCGGTTTTCCGGTGGTCGCCGCCATGTCTCACGCCACCTTTCAGCACAGTGACCGCCGCGCCTTCGAGACCGCGCTCACCCTCTCGGGCTCTCGCCTGCGCGCCTTGCGTCAGGTGTGCCACGAGTGCCGCTTCGGCCTGCTGGCCGCCGGGGTGACCGCCTTTAGCCGTATCGTCACCGAGGTGGGGTGCGCCACCCTGGTGGGGGGGAACATCCTCTACTTCACCCGCAACATCACCACCGCCATCGCCCTGGAGACCCAGAAGGGAGCCTTCACCCAGGGCATTGCCCTGGGCATGGTGCTGCTGGCCCTGGCCCTGCTGCTCAACCTCTTGCTCGCGCTGCTGCAGGGGCGCGCCTTTCTGAGGAGCTGACATGCTTGCCCTTCACGCCCACCACCTCCATATGCAGTTCGGCGAGCGCCCGCTCTTCTATATTCCCGAGCTCGCCATCCAGCCGGGAGAGGCCATCTGGCTGCGCGGAGCCAACGGGGTGGGCAAGACCACCTTGCTCAAGATCCTGGCCGGACTGCAGCGCCCCACCCGGGGACGCCTCAATAACCGCCCTCCCCTCCCCCTGCGGCTGGCACGCCGCCTGGGTCTGGGAGAGCCGGGGCCGGGGCGGGTCATCTACCTGCACCAGAGCCCCTATCTGTTCGACGGCACGGTGCGCGACAACCTGGGCTGGGGGGCCCGGCGGGGATCGGCCAGGCGTCTGGTGGATGCCCTGCACCGGGCCGATCTCGATCACCTGGCGGGGGAGCATGTGTCGCTGCTCTCGGGGGGGGAGCGCCAGCGCCTGGCCCTGGCCCGGGCCTGGGTGCTGGAGCCCGCCTTCCTGCTGCTCGACGAGCCCACCGCCAATCTCGACCATCACTCCATTGCCCTGATGGCCGATCTGACGCAAGATCTGGGCTCCCGGGGCTGCGCCCGGGTGGTGACCAGCCACCAGGAGAACCTGTTGACCCGCCACTGCCAGCGCCACTGGCTGCTGCAACACGGCCAGTTACAGGAGAGCAGCCCCCTGACCCTCTATCGCATGCCAACAAGAGATGCCCATGTCCAACGCGCCTGACACCCTCATCGCCGTCATCCTCGCCGGTGGCCGAGCCACCCGTATGGGAGGCAGCGACAAGGGGTGGATCCCCCTGCGGGGCAAGCCCCTCATCCGCCACGTGCAAGAGCGCCTGGCCCCCCAGGTCGACGGCCTGCTTATCAATGCCAACCGCAATCTGGCGCGCTATCAGGCGCTCGCCCCCGTGGTGAGCGACACCCTGGGCGACTACCCCGGCCCCCTGGCCGGCATGCTGGCGGGGCTTGAGGCCGCCACGAGTGAGTGGGTACTGTTTGTTCCCTGTGACACCCCCTTCCTGCCGCGGGATCTGGTATCACGCCTCCAGGCCGCCCGCACCCCCGAATGCGAGGTGGTGGTGGCCCACGACGGGGAGTGGCTGCAACCCGTGGTCGCCCTGGTCAAACGCTCCCTCAGAGGATCCCTGGCCGCCACCCTGGCCGCCGGAGAGCGCCGCATCGACCGCTGGTATGCCAGGCACACCATGGTGCTGGCCGATTTCTCCGACTGCCCCCACGCCTTCGACAATTTAAACAGCCCCGACGAGCTCGCCCGCCATGACTCAAATTAGCCCCGATCTCCCCATCATCGGCTTCGCCGCCTGGAGCGGTACCGGCAAGACCACCCTGCTCGAACAGCTGATCCCCGAGCTCACCGGACGGGGGCTGCGCCTGGCCGTGCTCAAGCACGCCCACCACGACTTCGATCTGGATCAACCGGGCAAGGATAGCTGGCGCCTGCGCAAGGCCGGGGCCAGCCAGGTGCTGATCGCCTCCTCCCGGCGCCACGCCCACCTGACCGAGACCCCACAAGGGGAGGCCCCCCTCGGCGAGCTGCTGGCCAAGCTGGATCGGCGCGCCCTCGACCTCATCCTGGTCGAGGGATTCAAGCACGACCCCATCCCCAAGATTGCCCTGCACCGCGCCGCCTTGGGCAAACCCCTGCCCGAGGTACGCCCCGAGGATCTGCTGGCGGTCGCCTCGGACGTGCCCCTCGAGCTCCCGGTGCCACTGCTGCCGCTCAACGAGGTTGCGGCCATCGCCGACTTTATCGAGGCCCATCTGGCCGCCCCGACCCGGGCCGAGAGCGGCTGCGATGCCTTGAGCCCCGCCTTTCTCTCGGTCGAGCAGGCCCGCGAGCGCATCCTTAAGGCCCTCACCCCCCATCCCCGTCAGCAGACCCTGCCCCTGGCCCAGTGCCTTGGCCGGGTGCTGGCAGCCAGCCTGACCAGTCCGGTCAATGTGCCGCCCCACGCCAACTCGGCCATGGATGGCTATGGCCTGTGCGGCACGGATCTCGCCTGCGGCCAGTGGCGCCTGATGGGCGAGGTGCTGGCCGGTCACCCGAGCTCGCTGCAGCTGGCCCCCGGAGAGGCGGTACGGATCATGACGGGCGCCCCGCTGCCCGCCGGCGTCGATACGGTGGTGATGCGCGAGCAGGCCATCGAAGAGGCAGGCATGGTGCGTTTTACTGCGCCGCTGAAACAGGGGCAGAATGTGCGCCAGGCGGGAGAGGATCTCGCCGCCGGCGCCATCGCCATTCCCGCAGCCACCCGGCTCGGAGCCCCGGAGCTGGGACTTGCCGCCTCTCTGGGCTACCCGGAGCTGACGGTGCTGGCCCCCCTCAGGGTGGCGCTCTTTAGCACCGGTGATGAGGTGCAGGCTCCGGGGGAGCCCCTGCGCCCGGGCGCCATCTACGACAGCAACCGCTTCACCCTGCGCGCCCTTATCGAGCGTGCCGGAGGCGAGGTGGTGGATCTGGGGATCCTGCCCGACAATCAGGCGATGATGGAGAGCGTCCTGCAACAGGCCGCCGCCGAGTGCGATCTGGTGCTGAGTTCGGGGGGAGTATCGGTAGGCAATGCGGACTATATCCGCGATGCCCTGGAGAAGCTGGGCGCCGTGGCCTTCTGGCGCATTCAGATGCGCCCGGGACGCCCGCTCGCCTTCGGCAAGCTGGGAGAGACCCCCTTCTTCGGCTTGCCGGGCAATCCGGTGGCGGCCGTGGTCTGCTTCCTGCAATTCGTGTTGCCGGCCCTGCATGCCCTGGAGGGCCGCAACTGGCAGCCATGGCGCCTGATGGCCCGCGCCTTGGAGCCCATGAGAAGCCGCCCCGGACGCAGCGAATTTCTGCGCGGCATCGCCGAGCAGGATGCCAACGGCCAGCTGCAGGTGCGCACCACGGGTCCCCAGGGATCGGGGATCTTGAGCTCACTGTCGAGGGCCAACTGCCTTATCGAGATCCTCCCCTCCCAGCCGGGCATTCGCACCGGCGAGGCGGTCTGGATCCATCCCCTGCAGGGATTGCTGGGATAGGCGTTTTCACGGGGATTGTGTGTCACAATGGCCCGACACAGGTCGGGGGATAATGATGGCAAGAGCGCTGATCACACTACTGCCGATGCTGCTGGCAAACCCGGCTCCCGCCGAGACGCTCAAGGTCGGAGTCAGCTTTGCCATTCCCCCCTATGTCATCCGGGAAACAGATAGCGGCATCGAGCTGTCGCTGCTGCGCGAGGCGCTGGCCGGGGCCCCCTATACCCTCTCTTTCCACTATCTCCCCCTGCGCCAGACCTTCGCGCTGATGGAGCAAGGCAAGCTCGATGCCATCATCAACGTCAAACCGGGCATGCTGCAGAAGGGATACCTGTCGGCCCCCGTTATCACCTTCTATAACCGCATCTTTACGTTGGCCCCTCACCGGCTCAACCGCCTCGAGGAGCTGGCGGGGCTGCATGTGGTCGCCTTCCCCAAGGCCCGCGAGATCCTGGGTCCCGAGTTCGACCATGCCGCCACATTGAGCCAATCCTATCAGGAGCAACCCCGCCAGGAGCACCAGGTGCGCCAGCTCTTCGAAGGGCGCGCCCAGGCCATCGTTCTGGAGCGGCGCATCTTCGAGTACTACCGCCGTCACTTCGCCAAAGAGGCCCCCACTGTCTATGACCCGCAGCGGGCCATCGAAAACCCCCTCTTTGCGCCCACCGTCTACCACTTCGCCTTTCGCGAGCCCACGATGCGCGATCACTTCGATGCGGGGCTGCGCCGGCTGCACACCAGCGGTCGTTATCTGGCGCTGACAGAAGGCCAGTAACGACGACAGGGCCCGCAGGCCCTGTCGATTGCACTCATCGAACTCAGAAGTAGAGGCGGGTGAGCGACTCGATAACACAACCGGGACGACGCACGCCCTCTATCTCGACCTTGATCTCCTTGAGGAGCTCGATCCCCCCCTTGATCGGGGTCACCCGGGCCAGTTTGGTGCGAGCTCGAATGCGGCTATCCACCTTGATGGGATAGGGAAAACGCACGGAGTCGAGGCCAAAGTTCACCACCATACGGGCGCTTGGAAACTCGGGGTTGCTCTCGTCGACCGAGCCGGTCAGTTGCGGGAGCAGGGCCAGGGTCAGGAAGCCGTGGGCGATGGTGGTCTTGAAGGGCGACTCGGCGGCGGCACGCTCGGGGTTGGTGTGGATCCACTGATGATCCCCCGTCACCCGGGCAAAACCGTCGATCATGGCCTGATCCACCAGCAGCCACTCGCCGACGTGGGTCTCTTCTCCCACCTGGGCGAGCAGGCGATCATGGACGGCAGCCGCCTCCCCCTCCAGGGCGATCGGGTTCGCCTCGGGCGTGCCGTTGACCACCTGGGCCTCGGCCACCTGGGCAGGCTGTGCCTGCTGTTGGGAGGCATCCCCCCACTCGATCACCCGACCAAACAGGGGATGGTGCTGGGCCTTTTGCTGAAACTCGTGCCAATAATCGCGTATGGCGGGAGAGAGCCAATCCTTGAGCTCAAATGGATGCTGCGCCAGTATCTCCTTCTTGCGCTTCAGAAAATCGACAACCTTCATCAACCTTTCCTTTCAGTCCGGGTGTGCCTTAGACAGGTCAAACCAGTTGTTATTTTAAGAAAGTCGCAGGTGAAATTGCAAAAAAATCTCGGCGTACAACTGTACCAAACGCCGAAGTGGTCACTCACATCTTCCCCGGAGGCAGGCGCGATGACCCCGTGTTGGAGAAACGCCAGGCCAGGATCCGGGTCACCTTGTTCCCCTGCTCCATGGGGATCACCCGCACCTCGGCGGCCTTGACCGCCGCCAGTGCCTTGCGCGCCGGGGCCAGGTTATCCCCCTTGGAGACCAGGGTGGTAAACCAGTCGCACTGGGTGGCGTAATCGGCACTCTCGGCAATCATGCGCCGCAAGAACGCCAGCTCACCCCCATCGCACCAGAGCTCGTTGTGCTGGCCACCGAAGTTAAGGCTCGGCTCCCTGCCCCCCTGCGGCTGACGCTCACCCCGGGCGCGGGCCAGATTGCGCAACTTGCGCTCGCTGCCGCTGCTCGCCTCTTTAGCCGAGGCGTGAAATGGCGGATTGCAGAGGGTGGCGGCGAAGTGCTCGTCCGGGCGCAGCAGCCCCTGGAAGATATGGCGCCGATCCGGCTGTAGACGGCACTCTATCTGCCGCTGCAGGGCATTGCTCTGCACGATCAGACTGGCACTCCTGAGAGAGGCAGGCTCCACATCCGAGCCGACGAAGCTCCAGCCATACTCCTGGTGTCCGAGCAGGGGATAGATGCAGTTGGCCCCGGTGCCTATGTCGAGCAGACGCACCCGCTTGCCACCGGGGGCTGTGCCCTCCCCCAGCAGATCGGCCAGATGGTGCAGATAGTCCACCCGTCCCGGGATAGGGGGACAGAGGTAACCGTCCGGAATATCCCAAAAACGCAGGCGATACATGCCAAACAGGATGGCGGCATTGAGGGCCTTGACCGCACGGGGGTCGGCAAAGTCGATGGTGAGCCGTCCGTGGGGCCCTGGCCTGACAAAAGGTGCGAGGGGGGGATGGGCCTTGATCAGCATCTTGAAGTCATAGCCGTGGCGATGACGGTTGCGGGGGTGGAGTCCACTGCGGGTGGTCGACATGGGGAGGCTCGCCTTAAAAACCGGCGCACACTATAGAGGCTAGCCCCCTGAAATGCCAAGGGCTCCCGAAGGAGCCCCTGCTATCTCTCTGGAGAAACGGTTCGTCCGAGGAGCCGTTTTTCCAGAGGGACCAAGATTCAGATCTCGATGCGTCGTGCCTGCCAGAACTTGGATCGCCAGTAGCGATCGTCCAGCTTGGAACGGGTCACCCCTTTACGGGTCGAGGCGTGAATAAACTCGCCATTGCCCACGTAGATCCCCACATGGTTGAGGCGGGAGTTGATCTTGAAGAAGACTAGATCCCCTTCCACCAGCTCGTTGCGAGCAACCCGGGTCCCTTCGTGAACCTGAGAGCGGGTGGAGCGGGGCAGTTCGACGCCGAGGGCATCACGAAACACCTCGCGGGCAAAGGCAGAGCAGTCGACACCACGTTGGGTCGTGCCACCCATCCGATAGGGAACACCGCGCCACTCTTTGTAGACCATCATGATCTCTTCGATGCTCGGGGCACTGGTTTCCGGCTCCACCACCGGCTCGACCATGGAGACCTCAATCTTGCTCGCAAGCTCCGGATCCGGCGTCGATGAACAACCCGCCATGCCCAGTGCTACCAGCAGCAGCATCAAGTAACGCAATCCCTTCTCTCCCTAATGTAAACAATAAGTTACAATCAGGTTCCCAGAACCTTTGCAGACAACAGGTTTCGACTATAAAGAAGAAACGGGTCAGATCAAGAAATAAAACCCATCGACATCACATTTTCTTGCAAAAACTCCTTATTTTTCATGCCAAATGTGATCATGGGCAAACAATAGACAATTCTCGACAAGGCTACCCTGCCGATAGCAAATATGGTTTTATTGGCGCCTCAAGCGCATTTTGGAGTGAAAAATGGTGCATCGGGTCGACCTCTTCCTGTTCTCCCTGACCGGGGAGGAGACGCAGATCTCGCCCGATCTGCAGGCGTGCCTCCCGGCCGATGAACGGCAGCATGCCGCCCGTTTCACCTCACCCGGCCGGGCCAGGCAGTGGCTTCTTACCCGCGCCCTGCTGCGCCGTGAGCTGGGTCGGCGCCTCCCGGGACACCCCTTGCACTTTGGCACCCTGGCGGGGGGAAAACCCTGTCTGCTCGATGACGCCTGGTACTTCAACCTCACCCACAGCGGTGACTGGGCCGTGCTGGCGTTGTGCCAGGAGGGGCCGGTGGGCGTCGATCTCGAGCTGGGAAGACGGGCACGGGATCTGCTGAAACTGGCCCGGCGTTTCTTCGCCCCCGAGGAGAGCCAATGGCTCGCCGCCCTTCCCGAGCCCTCCCAGGCAGATGGCTTCTACCGGCTCTGGGCCCGCAAGGAGGCACTCCTCAAGGCCCACGGGGGTGGGCTGGCTGCCGGTCTCGAGAACGTTATCTTCCATCCGGAGCAGGAGTGGTGGCTGGAAAATCGTCTCGATCACCACACCTACGAGGTGAGCGACAGCCCCTTTCAGGAGGGATGGTTGGCCCTCGCCACCCGGGGAACTCATCATCTCGCCATCCACTGGCTCGACGAGAGGCTTGAAATCTGCCCCGAGCCCCCCCATCTAGCCATTAATCTGTAGCGAGAGCCTCTCTATGATCGTCGACATTACTCCCCAGAATTTTCACACCGCCCTGCTCGATGCCTCCATGCAAAAGCCGGTGGTGATCTACTTCCACGCCCCCCAGATGCCCGAATGCCAGGCGATGACCCCCCTGGTCGAAGCCCTGGTCGGTCACAACAATCCGGCGGTGACCCTGGCCAAGGTCGATATGAACGATCCCCAGTTGCAGTCTCTGGCGACCCAGCTCTCCCTGCGAGCCCTGCCCGCCCTGGTGAAATTCCATCAGGGTAGACCCGATGAGGAGGGGTTTCTGGAAGGTCCCCAGGATGAGGCCGCCCTGCGCCACTACTTTGCCGCCTTCGCCCCCCGTGAGGAGGAGACCCTGCTGACCCAGGCCCGCGAGCATCTGGAGCAGGACAACGCCGGCGAGGCCCTCCCCCTGCTCACCCGCGCCCATCAGCTGGCACCCGAGCGCCACGACATCACGCTCTGGCTCATTCAGGCCGAGCTGGATCTCAACCAGCTGGATCAGGCGCAGCAGCGCCTTGCCACCATTCCCATGGTGGCCCAGGACGATCACTATCAGGTGCTCTGCTCGCGTCTGGATCTGGCGCGTCAGGCCTCGGACAGCCCCGAGCTGCGGGCCCTCGAGGAGCAGCATGCCACCCGTCCCGATGACCTTGCCATCGGCCAGGAGTTGGCCGTGCTCTATAACGCCGCGGGTCGCCAGGAAGAGGCACTGGAGCTGCTGATCACCATACTGCGCAAGGATCTGGGGTTTGGAGAGGCGAGAAAGATCTACCTCGACATCCTCAACACCATGGGGAGTACCCCGGTCGCCTCGGTATGGCGGCGCAAGCTCTACAGCCTGCTCTACTGATGACAAGCCGGTCACTCGACCGGCTTCTTATTACCGGTATGAGAGGGGCATGGGAGGGAAGATATGCGAAAGTGGTCAGACCACTAGATGACAGGCAAAAAAAATGGCGCAGTTTCCTGCGCCACTTTTTACATGAATTACTTCTTGTAGGAAGTAGCCATGTTGTCCAGGCGCTGGTTAGCACGAGCAGCTTCAGCCTTGGCATCAGCTACGTCGGCAGCGATCTTGGACTGGTCAGCACGAACGGCGCTAACATCTTGAGCCAGCTGATCAACCTTGTTAGACAGGTTCTGAACAGAAGTTTCCAGCTCGGTGTTAGCACAACCGCCCAGCAGAGCAGACAGACCTACAACACCTACCAACAGCATTTTTTTCATTTTTAGCTCCCTTTAACTCGCCAGACGTTTAGCAAGCGGCGTTATTATGGCACAAATAAAAAGAAGTTTGCATAGGGCTTTTCAAGGATAAATGCATTATTTCACTCATTTTTTTTTCGTCAGCTTAAAAAAGCATCAGAAGAAACAAAAAACGGTGAAATTCCCATCAAAGCCGAGACAGAGCGTAACCAATTGCAGATGAAATGACAAACCTCATCTGTCATCGATGACCCTGTCTCAACAGTGCCAGACGATACTGTACCAGATCCTCGATGGTCAATACCGGCATACCCTGTTTCAAACCGAATGCGACCAGATCAGGCAGGCGCGCCATGGCGCCATCCTCCAGGGTGAGTTCACACAGCACGCCGAAGGGCTTGAGACCGGCGAGCGTCATCAGATCCACGGTGGCCTCGGTGTGACCACGGCGAGTCAGCACCCCCCCCTCACGGGCACGCAGGGGAAAGACGTGACCGGGGCGATTGAGGTCGGAAGGACGGGCATCGTCGGCAATGGCGGCACGAATGGTGGTGATGCGATCGGCGGCCGAGACCCCGGTGGTGACCCCCTCGGCCGCCTCTATGGTGACGGTGAAGGCGGTCTGGTATTGGCTCGAGTTGGCCTCGACCATCATGGGCAGCTCGAGGCGGCGCACCCGCTCCTCGGTCAGGCAGAGACAGACAATCCCGGAACACTCGCGGATCATCAGCGCCATCTGGGCGGGGGTCATGGATTCGGCGGCGAAGATGAGATCCCCTTCATTCTCCCTGTCTTCGTCATCGGCAACCAGCACACCGCGACCCTGACGCAGGGCCTCGAGGGCGGCTTCGACACGTTCAATAGGGGTACCAAAAGGGGAGAGCAGAGACTGATTCATGGTAATACTCCGTTGATTAACACATACCAGAATCAGGGCACGGAAAGGCAGACAGAAGCACAGGGACGCAGGCAATCCCGCGTACCCATGCCCTTATCCTCTTTCATCCGGACTATCACCGTCGGCTCCGGCCTCGCACCGGATCTGCTGACCCCGACGACCGTCGGGCGCTCGCGGGCTCCCTGCCAAGGCAGGATACCGCCGGTGGGGAATTTCACCCCGCCCTGAGAATAAGCAGCGACAGGGTAGTGAAAACCTTTGCCTGAGACCAGAGCGAGCCTGAAAAAAGTTCTCCTCTGCGGCAGCGGTCACGCAGTCGTGGCGCCCTCGCCCTCTCTCATGGCATAGTGCGACAAAAACGGCGCACTGCGCCCATCACAATGGACACGATGACAGAGAAAATGGAAAAGAAAATTCTGCTGACCGACTGCCCCGACGCCAAGGGGCTGATCGCCAAGATCACTAACATCTGCTACAAGCACCAACTCAACATCATCAAGAACGACGAGTTCGTGGATCACCCCCAGGGGCGCTTCTTCATGCGCACCGAGCTGGAGGGCCGCTTCAATGACGAGACCCTGCTGGCTGACCTCGACGATGCTCTCCCCCAGGGAGCCTCCCGTCGTCTGGTCAAAGCGGGCGCCAAGCGGGTGGTGATCCTGGTCACCAAGGAGTCCCACTGCCTCGGCGATATCTTGATGAAGAGCTATGCCGGCGCCCTCGACATCGAGATTGCCGCCGTCATCGGCAACTACGACACCCTGGCCGAGCTGTGTGGCAAGTTCGATATCCCGTTCCATACGGTCTCTCACGAGGGGCTCGAGCGCGGGGAGCATGAACGGCAGGTGCGCCAGCTTATCGACGGCTATACCCCCGACTATGTGGTGCTGGCCAAGTATATGCGGGTATTGACCCCCGAATTTGTGGCGGCCTACCCGCGCCAGATCATCAACATCCACCACTCCTTCCTGCCCGCCTTCATCGGGGCCCGCCCCTATCTGCAGGCCTTCAACCGCGGCGTCAAGATCATCGGCGCCACTGCCCACTTCGTCACCGACGATCTGGATGAAGGGCCCATCATCGAGCAAGACGTGATCCATGTGGACCATGCCTTCGACGCCGAGGCCATGGCCAAGGCCGGCCGGGATGTAGAGAAATCCGTGCTCTCCCGCGCCCTGGAGCTGGTGCTGTGCGAGCGGGTCTTCGTCCACGGCAACAAGACAGTGGTCTTTAAATAGGCAAACAAAAGGCGCCCGGGGGCTAATGCCGATCAGTTAAGGATCCATTGACCGATCCTTCTGATGTGTGAAAATCCGAAACCTATTGATTGGTTTCGGATTTTTTATGCGCATCGA
>NZ_JBFODE010000011.1:0-9017 GCF_040908155.1 Aeromonas sp. R6-2
CCATGCTTCTCCAGCAGCATGTAAATCTAACTGGAAACACAATGTGCGAAGGTGGCGGAATTGGTAGACGCGCTAGCTTCAGGTGTTAGTGTCCCACGGACGTGAGGGTTCAAGTCCCTCTCTTCGCACCACGATTTCTGAAACGCCCGTAACCTCAGGTTGCGGGCGTTTTGTTTTGGCTATGCTTGTGGTCGAGTCTTTCTTATCCTGGGAGCCCGCCATGAGACTGGATAATGACATCCACAACTTCTACGAACACCTGGTACTCAACGCCATCCGCGAACAGGGGCTGGATTCACGCCTGACGCTGGATCAACTGGCCGATCTCTGCTGCCTCACCCTCAACCATTTACCGGCCCACTACATTCGTCACGATGTCGACATGATCTACTTCCTCACCGATGAGCAGCGCAGGGAGATGACCAGCAAGGTCCAGGATGCACTGGCGATTGCCCATGAGAAGGTGCTCCACTCCAACCCATCCTGAATCAGGGATGCATCAGCAGTAACGTCACCACCCCTGCCATCCCGCCGATGGGAAGCAAAATGAGCCCGGACCTGAGTCTGGGCTCTGTCATGATCAGGGCCGCCAGCAGGAATCCGGCACTGGCAAACCAGTAGGGGTGATGGCGCCCTGCCAGCAGTTGTGCCGCCAGACCGAGCAACAGGGAGAGGGTGAAGAAGAGTCTCATGGGAAAACCAGACAGATAAATGGTAATGGTTATCATTTGAGATCATTTCTTGTCCTGATGCAAGCCCCCGCCTCTCGTTGATAAAAGGGTGATCAGTGGTGAACCGGCGCTGGATCAAAAAAAGTGCGGACAGAGGGAGAATCCGGTCTCATCTCAACGATTTTTTGCCTTTATCAACGAACTTTTATGCTAGATTGCGCCCTCATTTTACGATCGGCCCCTCGGGGCGTACTGCCCGTCAGGAACGAGCAGGGACCGATCCTGGCGAGCAAGAGTTAGGAAGTATCTATGCAAAACCAAATCCAATTACCGAAAATGCACCAGGTGGTGGCCTGTCTGGCCATCTTCCTGGCCCTGGCATTTTCCTTCACCAGCCTCCTCGATCTGCCGATCCAACTGGCCCTGTTTATCGCCTGGTTCGTCATCATGGGGCTCGGCATTAAACTGGGACACGACTACAAATCTCTCGAGCAAGCGGCCATCGACGGGGTAGCCAAGGGGATGGGGGCCATCCTGATCCTGGTCTCGGTCGGTGCTCTGGTCGGCACCTGGATCGCCGGCGGCATAGTCCCCAGCATCATCTACTACGGCCTCAAGGTGATTCACCCCTCCATCTTCCTGCTGGCGACCCTGATCATCTGCTCGCTGACGTCTCTGGCCACCGGCACCTCCTGGGGCTCTGCCGCTACCGCCGGTATCGCCATGATGGGTATAGGCCACAGCCTGGGGGTACCTGCCCCCCTGGTCGCAGGTGCCGTGCTCTCCGGTGTCTACTTCGGCGACAAGCTCTCTCCCCTCTCCGACTCGGTGGTGCTGGCCTCCTCCATGTCCAATGTGGACGTGGTCGAGCACATCAAGGGGATGCTGCCCATCAGCCTCTTCTCCTATGTCATCACCGCAGCCCTGTTTACCGTCGTCGGTATGCAGTACGCCGGCAACGTCAGCCTGGAGCAGGTCGACCTGGTGATGCAGGCCCTGGACCAGCAGTTCAACATCACGCCGCTGGCGGTGGTTCCCATCATAGTGGTGCTGGGTCTGCTGGCTAACCGCAAGCCCGCCTTCCCGGTGATCAGCTTCGGCGCCCTGCTCGGCCTGGTCTGGGCCATCGCGTTCCAGGATATGGATCCGGTTCGCGCCCTCCACTCTGCCTACAGCCCCTTCAGCATCACCTCCGGCGTGCCTTTTATCGACAACATCCTCGGGCGCGGCGGCATGGAGTCCATGCTCGGCTCGGTGGCGGTGATCATCTTCGGTCTGGGCTTTGGTGGTCTGCTCGAGAAGGTGGGGGTACTGGAGGTGATCGCCAACGCCTTCGAGAAGCGCATCAACAGCGTCGGCAGCCTGACCAGCCACACCATAGGCACCGCCTTCCTGGCCAACATCTTCGGCTCTGCCATGTATGTGTCACTGATCCTGACCCCCAAGATCATGGCCAAGAACTACGACCGCCTCGGCCTGCAGCGCAAGAACCTCTCCCGCAACGCCGAGTTTGGCGGCACCCTGACCTGCGGCATGGTGCCCTGGAGCGACAACGGCATCTTCATGGCCGGGGTGCTCGGGGTCGCCACCCTCGACTACCTGCCCTACATGTGGTTGAGCTTCACCTGCATCATAGTCACCATCACCCTCGCCTACCTCGGCAAGGCGGTGAACCGGGCGCCGGTCATCGAGGCCGCCAGCTCCCGCTAAACAAAAAGGCGCCCTCGGGCGCCTTTCTCTATGCCGCAATCATTACAACGCCTCGAGGGCGTCCGCCAGCTTCTTGACCGGCACCACTTCCATCCCCTCAATGGGGGACTTGGGCGCGTTGGCCCAGGGCACGATGGCGCGGCGAAAACCGTGCTTGGCGGCCTCTTGCAGCCGCTCCTGACCGGACGGGACCGGGCGGATCTCCCCCGATAGCCCCACCTCGCCGAACACCACCAGATCCCGCGCCAGGGGCTGATCGCGAAAACTCGACACCATGGCAAGCAGCAGGCCCAGGTCGGCGCTGGTCTCCTCCACCTTGACCCCCCCCACCACGTTGATGAAGACATCCTGATCGGCCATCTGCAACCCGCCGTGACGGTGCAGCACCGCCAGCAGCATGGCGAGACGGTTGTGATCCATCCCCACCGCCACCCGCCGCGGGTTGGAGAGTTGGGAGTAGTCCACCAGCGCCTGCAGCTCCACCAGCAGGGGACGGGTCCCCTCCCAGATCACCATGACCACCGAGCCGGGGGACTGCTCCTCGCCACGACTCAGGAAGATGGCCGAGGGGTTGCTCACCTCACGCATCCCCTGGCCGGTCATGGCAAACACGCCGAGCTCGTTAACCGCCCCGAAGCGGTTCTTGTGGGAGCGCAGGGTTCGGAAACGGGAGTCGTGGCCACCGTCGAGCAGGATGGAGCAGTCGATGCAGTGCTCAAGCACCTTGGGACCGGCCAGGGTGCCGTCCTTGGTGACGTGGCCAACCATGAAGATGGCCACGTTGTTCTGCTTGGCGTAGCGGGTCAGCAGGGCGGCGGCCTCGCGCACCTGGGAGACCGAGCCCGGCGCTGACTGCACATCCGCCACGTGCATCACCTGGATGGAGTCGATGACCATGATCTGCGGCTGCTCCTGCTGGGCAATCACGCAGATCTGCTCGACCGAGGTCTCGGAGAGCATACGCAGCTTGTCGGTGGGAAGCCCAAGACGCGACGCGCGCATCGCGACCTGCTGCAGGGACTCCTCCCCGGTCACGTACAGGGTCTTCATCCGCTCGGCCAGACCACACATGGTCTGCAGCAGCAGGGTCGACTTGCCCGCCCCCGGATTACCACCGATAAGGATGGCCGAGCCAGGCACCACGCCGCCCCCAAGCACCCGATCGAGCTCCTTGAAGCCCGAGGTGAAGCGCGGAATCTCGGTGGTGGCGATCTCGGCCAGGGTCTGCACCCGACTGCCGGCGGCACCCGCATAACCGGTGAAACGGGCCGGACCACCCCGTGGTGAACTCACCCCGAGGCGCACCTCGGTAATGGTATTCCACTCCTTGCACTCCGAGCACTGGCCCTGCCAGCGGCTGAAATCGGCCCCACACTCGGAACACACGAAGGCACTCTTGTTCTTGGCCATGGTCACAACTCTAATCTAAGACAGAATATTTCGATGCTTGATATACTTGTTTGCACTTGGCAGATCAAATCGCCCTTGGATTAAAAATCACTCATTGCGCAGCAGGCAGGCATGGAACGCGATATCGATAATACGCTGCTCGAGCAGTTGATACCCCTGTTGCGTGAACCCGACTTTGACGATCTGTTCGAGCGGGTCACGCATCAGGAGGGTAGCAACAGCCGATTCTTGATAAAAATGGAGATAAACCGCCTCTGCACCCCCTGCCGGCGCGTTATCGATATGCGGGATCACTTCGGCGAACTCTGCCAGATCGCCGAATACAAGGGCATACAGCATGCCATGCCTCCGGAAGCCTGGGCCCTCTTCAACTCCCACTGCTACCTCTATCGCGACCAATACACCCTCGGCGTCTACGAGGCCCTGGCCCAGTGGCAAAAGGAGCACTCCAACGGTCGCCTGACGAGCAATGGTGCCGCCCAGTTACAACCCCCCGAAAGTCCGCTGCGCCAGTTTGACGTCAAACGGGTGATGTTCGCCAGCTACTACGGCCGACGCGAGGAGCGGATGCACTTCAGCTCCCCCGTGCTGCTCAAGACCCATGATGGTGAGCGCCTGTTTGCCAAGACGTCGGATCTCTCGGTTGGCGGCATCAAGGTACAGGTACCCCATCTCCCCCCCTATCTGCCGGGAGACGAGCTGGAGGTCTACTTCACCGGGCTGGAACGAGAGAGCCCCCACCCGGTACTGCACCAACCGGTCAAATACCAGATCCTGGGAGAGAGCCGTCGCGATGACAGGATCTGGCTGCGGCTGCTACGCCTCGGCGAGAATCGGGAGTTTGACGACTTCCTGCGTAACTTCATCGACAGTAACAAGAGCCGCTACCGGGTCAGCGTCGATTACCTGCTCTCCGCCGCCATCATCAAGGGGTACGAACAGTACTACCTGCCCCGCATGGGCGGCATTCCCCTCTTCTTTGGCACCGGTGAGGCGCCACGCCTCGAGATGGCCCTGCGTACCGAGAATAACCAGGGCATCCTCGAATACTGGCGTGACGAGCACAACCGGGACATGCTGGGCGGCCTCTTCACTGCCCTGCGCATGCAGCGCCTGCTCAAACAACCGGAGCCCACCAAGGAGACGGTGATCTACAGCTTCACCCACTCGGTGCGCAGTCATATCTACTTCTTTTCCGCCACCCGGGAAGAGCTCGTCGAGAGCGGCCTGCGGGATCTCTTCTTCCAGGTGGGGGCCCGCCGCCCCAGCTGGCGTGTCTATCGCTTCATCATGGAGCCCTGCAACCTGATGGAGGCCGACATCAGCAGCCTGCTCCCCGGTGAGCAGGGCAACCCTCAGGACGCCTTGCTACAACAGAGGCTCAAGCAGATAGCCTACGTCGGTATGCTGCAGCAGATCGACAACGAACTCACACTGGAAGATTACCAGCTCCCCCCTCTCGAGGGACGCAACGCCAACGAACTGCAGCGCTTCGGCCACCCGATCACGGCCGACCCCTTCGAGGTGGAGACTCTCCACTACATTCAGTTGCGCAAGGAGCGTCGCTACAGCCACAAGACGGCGGTGGTGCTCCGCTACGGGGGCAAGAAACACCTGGGCTGGACCCGGGATATCTCGACCCATGGCCTGCAGATCGAGCTGGAAGAAGGGATCCATTGCCAGAAGGATGATGTGCTCTCCCTCTCCCTGCCGAGCCTGCAAGAGCTCTCCAAGAGCATGGACCTGCGCAACCTCGCCTATCGGGTGGTGGGGGGCAACGGTAGCGGCACCGTACTGCACCTGTGCATCGACGGAGCACCGGAGCGTCACGTGGGTCGCCAGTTCTTCACCCTGCTTATCGAGAGCAACCAGAACAAACTCAAGGCGGTGCAGGAGGGGCGGCGTTACCGGGGGCTGGCGCGTGCACTGCGCAATCTCTATACCCATCACCTCTTCACCGTTCCCTTCTATGTCAACAAGCTCAAGAGCGGCACCCGGATCACCGCGGTAGGACGCTGCGCCCGACCGCGCAGGCTCGACCCTCTGTTGACCACCTTCGCCGAGCAGGAAGGAATGGATAACCTGGCCCCCCTGCTCGGGGGAGAGATGTACAAGTCCCTGGTGCTGGATGTGCTGCGCGAGCGACAGCGGGAGGAGGCCCCTGCCGAGCAGGAGGTCTACATCCACCTGTGGCAGGGGAAAGAGGCACTCCCCCAGAGCGAGTGCCACCGGGTTGACGCCTTTGCCAGCCGGGAGGATCGCCACGCCTTCGTGAGCCGTGCGGTGGCCAATGGTCACTTCTTCTCGGTCAGGGTCGCCCTGTCGCGTACCGGGCGCCCCGATACCAACTTCATCGCCAACGAACTCGACTACATCGCCAAGTTCGCCATCCACAAGGCGCGCCAGCTCGAAGAGGAGCTCTGGAGCGTGGTGGGGTTGGGGGATCTTGTCGACACCACGGCCGCCACCCTGTTTGCCCTGGGGATCACGCCACCTGATCCAGCCAACTGAGGATGGCGGGGAAATGATCCTCGGTCGCCTGAGGCGCCGTCAGCATGTTGATATGGTCGTAGTCCAGCCGGTTACCATTGGCCCGTGAGAGCAGGGTAAAACGCCCATGTGCCCCCATCTCGTTCTGAAAATGCTGCACATCGTTCGGATGGCCGAGCACCCGGTCCGCCCGGGCCGCAATCATCCAGAGCGGCGGCCAGCTGACCCCGGAAGCGGCACTGTCGTAGTCAAAGCCGTCTCGTGGATCGACCCAGGGACCGCCTTTGACCCAGGGGATGGTCTCCTGCAGATAGGCGAGCGGCTCGTCATCGGCCCCAATCCCGTAGCGACGGGCGGCGAAGAAGCCGTGGCGACGCGCCAGCCAGGGGGCCAGCCGGTTCCACAGCAGATCCACCTTGAACCAGCGCTCCGGCCCCTGCACCGAGATTCCGCGCTTGGTGCCGAAAAAGAGCAAGGAGGCCACCTCCCCACTGAGGGGTGGCTGGCGCACCAGGGTTGAGGCCATGATGACGCCCCCCCAGGAGTGGGCCATCCAGTGTACTCTGGCGCCCCCATGTCGCTCCCGCACCCAGGCGTGCAGGGCAGGGATATCCTCGGTAATGAGCTCAAATTGACCGTGCTGCGCCTCATTGGCGATACAGGGCTGGCTCGCCCCACGTCCACGCAGGTCGGCCACATAGACACAAAATCCGTGGCGGGCCAGAAAACAGGCAAGCCCCTTGCCCGATTCGGTGTAGAAGATGCGGCCATTCTCGATGGCGCCGTGCACCATCAGCACGGGTTCACCGTGCACGGGAACGGCCGGTGCGATACGGCGCACATGCAGGGAGTGCCCCCCCACGGTCACATAACAGGATTCTTGTTCCAGTGTCATAGGCCCTCCCTGGCCTCTCGCTTATCGATCCCAGCGCAGGAGTGCGGCACCCGAGGCCTGCAACAGGCTGAGCACCCCGTCCAAATCGTGATGCTCAATGCTGGCCGCCGCCTGGGCACGCACCACGGGTTTGGCGTGAATGGCGATACCAAGCCCTGCGGCAGCCATCATCTTCAGATCGTTGGCCCCATCGCCGACGGCCACTCGCTGCGACCGAACAACACCATACTGCTCCCCCAGTCGGGTAAGCACCTCGGCCTTGACGGTAGCATCGACGATGGGGCCGCTCACCAGACCGGTCAGCTTGCCATCCTCCACCGCCAGCTCGTTGGCAAAGATGGCATCGAGCCCCAGCGCCTGCTGCAGCTCACCGGCGAAACGGGTAAAGCCCCCCGAGGCGATGGCCACCCGCCATCCGGCTTGTTTCAGGGTCTCGACCAGTTCGGCCAGACCCGGCATCCAGGGCATGTGAGCGGCCACCTCATCGAGGATCCCGACCGGGGCACCGGCCAGCAGGGCCACCCGGTTGCGCAGGCTATCGGCAAACTCCAGCTTGCCCTGCATGGCTGCCGCCGTCACCGCCGCCACCTGCTCCCCGACACCGGCGAGCCGGGCGATCTCGTCGATACACTCGATTCGAATCGCGGTGGAGTCCATGTCCATCACCAGCAGGCCCGGCTCGGCCAGGGTCGGCAGGGTCGCCAGATGGGCGACCTCGAAGGGCAGCGCCAGCTCCCGCAAAGAGTGCGCCAGCTCGGGGGAGAAGCGATCACAGCCGAGCAGCAGGGTCTGACGGCAGGCGGGCGCCGGCGGGTAGAGGCAAGTCTCGACCCGGTGACGAGCCAGTACAGGGGCAAGGGCGGCCAGGTGTTCGGCCGTGACGGCCTCTCCTGTGATAACCAGCCAGGCCGCTTGCAGAGGATCGGCCGAGGGATGGAGAGCATCCAGGGAAAGGCGCCAGAGAGGGGCGCCACTTAGCGCCTCAGACCAGGCCTGCGGCGAGGCAGGCAGCGTTGAAATCCGTATCACGTTCAGAGGGTTCCATCTGTCAAAGTGGAGCCAGAGTAGCGTATTGCATTTTCCGCAGGCAAGCGCCAAGATCCCGCACTATTCCCCGCCAGCGGAGTTGCCTGCGTGCGTCATCAACCCCTCAAACGGACCCTCAGCCTGACTCTGGGTGCCCTGCTCTGTGCCTGGGTACTGACCACCCTGCTCGGCATCGAGGCCGCCGAACGCCAGGCGCTCAATGCCCAGGCCCGGGAGCAGGCCGAGGCGCTGGTCAGCTACGCGGCCCGCAACATGAGTCGCTGGTTGCAAGAGAAGAACAAAGACGAGCTCTCCCTGCTGGCCGACAACCTGGCGCGCGATCCCCTCATCACGGATGTGACCCTCTACGACGGGCGCGGCGTCCCCGTCGCCCAGTCGGGCAATGCCCTCCCCCTGGAGTCCCTGCTCCCCATCGGCAGCGATAACCGTACACCACCGAGCGGAGGGCGCAGGCCCTTCGTCGAGGAGATCCGCAAGGGGGACGATACCCTGGGCTATCTGCGGATCACCCTGGAGGAGCAACAACTGCTGGAGCCGCTGCAGGAGAGGTTACTGCGCCAGCAGGAGCGACAGCGGCTGATGCTACTGGTGATGCTGATGGCCGGCTTCCTTATCTCCTTCGGCGTGCGTCGCAACTACGTGCGAGTGCGCAAGCACAGGAAGCGTAGCGCAACCGCCACGCTACCCACCCCGGCCCAGAGCGAGCCCAGCGAGCCCAGCGAGCCCAGCGAGCCCAGCGAGCCCAGCGAGCCCAGCGAGCCCAGCGAGCCCAGCGAGCCCAGCGAGCCCAGCGA
>NZ_JBFODE010000012.1:0-3467 GCF_040908155.1 Aeromonas sp. R6-2
AGCCAATACCCTGCCCCTCTGATGATCTATCGATGTTGTGATATCCCACACTAGGCGTTGGTGATTAATTTATTGATCTTGCTCAGGAAACCATCATCCCGATCTTCCTTCCCCGATTTCACTCGCTAATATATCCGTTTGGCAACCGTCTCGTCGGAGTCACCCATGAGCTAGGCCTATGCAACATCGCAGGTTAACAGCAGCAGACTGGGGGCTGAAATTCAAGGGCGGTAGCCTTGCTGGATAGTATGGATCAGCAAGAGCTGCCCACAACGACCGACTCAACATGGTGATGGCCTTATGCTGATTCTGAGCTGTTTACGCAGTCGTGGTTTGGCGGCGCTTTCAATGCGCAACCCATGTACTGTTTTTTTACACAGCCGTCATGGTGGCGCAAAAAGAGGAAGTCAAGCGAATACGCCCCTAGCGAGAAGAGCATTGTTAACATTATGATTTAATGATGATTTTTACTTGGTGGCGATTGAAGTGTTACGGAGTTAGATGGAATTCTCTGCTAACGGATTAGTACCGCCTTCCATCTAATCACTGTTATGACGAAGAAGGATAGAACTCAGTGCCTCAAACAAATGCTGATGAAGCTAGGGAGCTAGCTAGGAATAGCAGTGATTGTTCATTCCTATTAACTCATCTTATACGCCAGAATGCGGGAAGAGGGGATATAGATGCTCGTAACATATTGATGGCTATCCTTGATATGGCAAACACTCCTGCAAGCCCTCTTCTGAAAGCGTCATCTGTGGGTTGGTATGGAACATCTACACCTGATGTTTTTAATCCTATTACAGGTAATCTAGATGGTGACATAAGCAATCAAGCTGTATGTTTTACAGAAAGCACTTTGGCAGGGCTTAGGGCACACAGAGACCTATTTAAGGTCAAATACGGTCTAGCGTTCGATAGAGACGTTCTATTTTCAAGGGGCGCTAATCCTTGCCTTAATATTTCTGAGTCATTGCTTAGAAGAGACATACTTAGGAATGGCGAAAGGTATTCACGTCATTTATATAATTTTATTCCTACTCAGCTTCAACCATTCGTTAATGTGATCCATGACTCATTTGATGCAACTCATGAACGTGAATGGAGACACGCGGGTGATATGCCTTTTGCATGGAACGATTTAATAATGATTTTTTGTCCAGAAGAAGAATTTTCGATCTTCAACGCCATTCAGACAAACAGTATGCCTTGTTTCTTTGATTTGGCTTGGTTAGATAGAGTGTAGTCATAACAAGGTTATCAAATTGACCTCAATACGCTACGCTTCTTTCGGCAATTTATAACGACGTTAGGCGTAGTAATCATCGAAACGTCGATCCACTGAAGAAGGAGAACTGTTATGAAGAAGATCCTACTTGCTGTCGCTGCAACGCTCATGGTTGGCACGGCCAGCGCCGCCGTGCCGATCTTCGCCGCCAAGTGCGGCCAGAACATCAACGTCGACTCCGACGCCAAGGGCCACGTGCGCGTCAACGGCAAGGTCGCCAAGCTCATCAAGCGACCAGACGGACAGATCACAGCCCAGTCCGGCGGGGTTTACGTCGACATCACGCCGCAGGGCAACGAGGCGCCGCGCGTGACCTACACCGGCAAGGACAAGTCGACCGGCACCTGCGAGATCCTCGGCTTTGCGCCTCCGGCTGGACACACCGCGGCGGCCGCCCCCAGCGGTGGCCACCGCGCGTCTTCGTCCGAGCGGGCCGGGCAGGGTCAGTTCGACGCGCGCGGACCGGTCCGCTGCGCGATGCGCGCCGGCCAGGCGATGGGCGAGTGCCAGGCGGCCGTGGCCCGCGACGCCGGTGGCACGGCGACGATCGTCATCACCCGCCCGGACGGCCGCAAGCGCTTTGTCTTTTTCGAGAACGGCAATCCCGTAAGCGCCGACCTGAGCCAAGCGGACGGCAACATGGAATTCAGCGCGTCCAAGGGTGGCGACGTCTACTACATCCAGGCCGGCAACGAGCGCTACGAGATCGTCGAAGCGTTCATCTTCGGCGGCTGACCGTACCCAACATGTCGCGTACCTGCCGCCTGTTCGTGATCACGTTCGCCGCGCTCTATGCGGCGGCCTTCGCGCTGTACCTGATCGGCACCTACGGCTGGTTCGGCAGCCCGCAGGGGCCGCTGGCGGGCGTGTTTCTCCTGCCGCTGGGGCTGCCGTGGAACCTGTGGCTCGACGGTCTGCCGTCGCCCATGCTGTCGGCTGGCGCCGTCGCCGCGCCGGCGCTGAACCTGCTGTTGATGTGGAGCCTGTGTCGGTGGAGGACGCGGAGATGAACGCCAGACTTGGGGTAATGGCTGCGCTAACCCTGTTCGTCGCGGCGGCCGGTTCGGCGGCGCGAGGCGCCGAAGCGGCCGCTCCCCCGCTGGCCGGCACGCAGTGGCGTTTCGTAGAGTTCCAGTCAATGGACGATGCGCAGGGCATCGCGCGACCGAGCGAAGGAACGGTCTACAGTATGTGGCTGCACGGTGACGGCACCGTCGCCATGCAGCTCAACTGCAACCGCGCCACCGGTACCTGGTCCGCGGTGCCGGGCAGCGAGGCCACGAGCGGTCAATTCGAATTCGGTCCGCTCGCGGCGACGCGCGCGCTGTGCCCGCCCCCGAGCATGGACGAGAGCATCGTCGCTCAGTCCAGCTACATCCGCTCCTACCTGCTCAAGGACGACCGGTTGTATCTGAGCCTGATGGCCGACGGTGGTATCTACGTGTGGGCGCGCGAGACAAGCGCCTCCTCCGCGGCCGACGTTGCTGCAGCCCCGGAGAATGGCGGGCCACGCAACTGGGAGGTGGTCCGCACGCTGAACCTTCGCGAGCAACCGAGCACGTCGGCGCGGATTCTCGCCACGTACCGCCCGGGCACGATCCTGGACAACCTCGGCTGCCAGCGCGCCCAGGGCCGGGCTTGGTGCGACGCGCAGCAACTCGGCGGCGGCCCGCGGGGTTATGTGGCCGCGGAGTACCTCGGGCCCGCGATCTCGCCTGACGGCAGCGCCGCGTTCGGTCCGGACGACTCCGCGCTGCGCGCGGGCCAAGGCCAGTTCGATGCGAGCGGGCCGCTGCCCTGCGCATTTGCCGCCGGCCAGCCGATGGGTCAATGCGAGTTCGGCGTCGCTCGCGCAGGAGGGGGTTACGCCACGGTCGTCATCAAGAAGCCCGACGGCCGCTCCCGCGCGATCTTCTTCCGCATGGGCCGACCCATTGGTGCCGATGTCAGCGAGTCGGAAGGCAGCCACGACTTCCAGGCGACCAAGGATGGCGACCTGCACCGCATTCGCGTTGGGAACGAGCGTTAAGAAATTGGGACACCCACCGTTCTGAGCGCCGCGTAGCGAGCCCACTTAGCCGCCGTCGGGCACGGTATTGGCCCCCCTGCAAGTCGCCAAGGTGAGTTGAACGGGTCAGTAGCGCCGTCAGGGAGGACGGCGCAGCCGCAGCGGGGCATG
>NZ_JBFODE010000013.1:0-9712 GCF_040908155.1 Aeromonas sp. R6-2
AGCCAATACCCTGCCCCTCTGATGATCTATCGATGTTGTGATATCCCACACTAGGCGTTGGTGATTAATTTATTGATCTTGCTCAGGAAACCATCGCGTCCCGCTTCCCTATCCAGCACGACTCGCTAACATAGCCGTTTGGCAACCGTCTCACCGGAGTCACCCATGAGTCAGGCCTACGCAATATCGCAGGTTAACAGCAGCAGACTGGGGGCTGAAATTCAGGGGCGGTAGCCTTGCCGGATGGAATGGATAAGCGAACGTTGCCCACAACGACCCATTCAACATAGTGACGGCTTGATGCTGATTTCTGAGCTGTTCACGCAGGCATGCTGTGACGACACTTTCCAAGAGGGCCCTGAGCACTGTTTTTTACACAGCAGTAACGGTGGCGCAAAAAGAGGAAGTCAAGCGAACACGCCCAACATGACAAACAACCTGGTAACATTATGATTTAATAATGATTTTTACTTTGCGGCGATGAGGATGTTACGGAGTTAGATGGAATTCTCTGCTAACGGATTAGTACCGCCTTCCATCTAATCACTGTTAGACACTCATCTTTACAAACGGAGAAAGGCTATGATCAAACGACTCTTGTCAGTGGGTGTTGTCGTTCTTTTGGCTGGCTGTGCAACCTTCCAAGGCGGCATGCCAGATCTACCATTCAATACTGAAGAAGAGCTTGGCATTGTCAAGGCAAACTTGAAAGATGCCGCCTCGGTTAACACATATTACAATTCGCCATCTTTGGAAACGAGAAATAAGTTTATCGCTTCTCGGCTTGTGATAACAAATATCGAATATCTTAAGTACATCAAGAATCTGTCGGCTGAAGAATCGCAGATTCATTCAGCAACAGATATATTGGTTTTATCGCTCGACGTTGCTGCAACCGCCTTTAGTCCAGTAACAACGAAAACAATCCTGAGCTCTCTGTCATCAGTTACTGGCGGCACTAGAATGGCCATAGATAAGAACGCATATGCAGATAAGGCTATGTCAGCCTTGGTCTCCGCCATGAACGCACAGCGGAAAGAGGTGCTCAAACGAATTGTAGTGGGTTCCGCAATGAGCTTAAATGGCTACACATTCGAACAGGCTTTGTCGGACATAAATGATTACTATTTGGCAGGCACAATAAATGGCGCGTTGTCTTCAATACAACGAGACGCGGCAGTCAAAGAGGCCGCCGCAGACAGCGCAATAACAGTTGCAATGGGCAAGCGAGACTCGAACTTTGTGGACGCTAACATCCAAGCACGAGTTGATAAGATGCTAGGCGCGGTAAGCAAGCTTACCGACCAACAATTATTCGATCTGGTAAGCAGCCCGCCAGTTACTAATGCGGAAATAGCGAAGGTTGTCGCTGCACGAGACCCAGGGAACCTGCGTACCAATAATAGAGATGCGGCCATTAAGATAATCAAAATGATGATTGTTCTGTCGAATAGGGATGAAAAGAGCCTTTTCGCATGGGAGGCCTCAGTTAAATCCGTAGCCAATTGATTAGACCGGAGAGATATTATGCCTGCCACAGTAACCACTAAAGAGATATTTCCTTCGGCAACGAGTGAGACCAGCCTTGATGAAGAGGTTAGATTGAGAATCAAAGCGGGAGCCATTCGTAGTTGGTATGAAAAAGGCGCTGACGAGTACGTCTTATATACAGAGTGGAATGTTATTGGAGAACAGTAATTTGTAAGTATTTGTCTAACATGACGCTCAAAAGGGACGCCCGGACAACTGGCTTCGATAAGTGGTCAGGTAATTCAACTGGTCTGCCGTCGGTCACCCGCAGCAGGTCCGGTCGCCCCTTAGCTCTACGTTATGTTTCTTTTCAATTAACAGATATTCTTGAATGAACTCATATTTAGTTTCGGATAAGCCAATAATTTATGCAGATATGAATGTATTCCGGTACTTGGCTTGCGGAGACATTTCTATTCTGGAACCAGAAAGATTCAAGTGGGTTTATTCCCATGTCCACCTTGATGAAATTCACCGGAATGGAAACAGAGATGCACTCGAAGGAATGAAATTGCTGAAAGCAGTCGAGATTTGTGATGTTCTGAATCAAGACTTCCAATCTGAAGGTAATATTGTAATAAGGGATTATATGGATCCTTATTCGAGATATGAGCAACACTTAGAAGCAATTTCTGGTTATGAGGGAGCGGCAGATCAAATGATGGAGTACCTCATACGCTCTTTTGGAGCAGACAACTTTAAAGAGCTAAGTGAGACGCCAGAGCAAATGCGAAATGAAATTGAGCGAATAACTAGTAATATTCCTGATGAAAGGCGCAAAAATTTAATCGAGAAAGCATCTAAAGTGTCAAAGGAAATGGAAGTCACAATTGAAAAGCACCTAAAGAACAGGATGCCAATTGATAAAACAAGAAGTGCGTTAGGCGTTACAAGCGAAAATCGGAAAGCTATCGAGAAGTCTGAATCTGCAATTGATGAAATTTGGGATTTAATTTCACCTTCAATACCAAATGTCTCAAAAAATCAGTTCTTTGGCTTTGAGCCACTTCCGGGTATTGAGGGAGTTCAGCATACTCAACATGGTGCAATATCGGGGGCATATATTGTGCTCAATATGTTAGGAATAAGCCCCGACACAGGTCTTGGGAAAAGGGACAAGATCAAGAATGTAATGTCAGATGGGCAGCACGCTGGAATGGCATCTTATTGTAATGCCTTAGTTTCCGCTGATAGAGGAATAATTAACAAATCATCGTGTATATTTTCATACCTGAATAATGTTACCAATGCTTTGCATTTTGAGTATCAAAAAGGGTACCAGCTTAACCTTGTCGTAAGCAAAACATAACAAGCGCATGTTGTCGGATTGGTTTTCCGCTGCGCTCCAAACCAGCCGCAAATGCGGGCGTTATGAGTCACAAGGAGGTCAGAGTGAGTGGCATTGTTTCTAGAATCAATCAAGGAAGATATGACTCTGAAAAGAGCCTGCTGAATCTACGTGACAACGCTATAAACAAAAAACGAATTGATGTACTTGATGCCGTAAATCAGCGCCTAAAAAAGTGCCATCCAAAAATCTATGAACGCCTCGTTGGACCGCTACATGAGCGCAAAAGAGACAAGAAATTTAAGTGCTATTGCAACAACCCAAAGAGCCTTCATGCAATATATCAAGATATCATAAACAACAAAGTTCACTTCCACTCTTTAATGTGTGATGCATGCTGGCAACAGGACATCGCCAAAACCTGGGGCTACTATGGCTGGGCAAGCAAGCTGATCCCACAAAAAACATGGGACGCACTATGTGAAGAGCGCGCTTATGACAAATTCGTTGAGTGAACTCATAACAATTGGTTCAAACCGTTCGCTTCGCTCACTGGGACGGGCTAAAGCCCGCCCCTTAACCAAACGTTATGCGCTTGCAGTAATCATTTGCAAACTCGTGAAACAATCCGATTTATAGGTAGTGATGTGCTATGGATGCAGAAATTAAACTTACGCTTCTCATCATTTCTTTGATGGAGAGAGCTTTAGAAGAAATTGCTAAAAATCAAGAGTTGAGAAGCTCAATTCTTGAAGGCGCCCAAAATATTGATGACTGGCTACAAGAAAAAAGAGGGAAAATTAACAGGCGAACTACTGTAGAAAGTATCACTTTGGCCATTAATACATCAGTGGTGAGGGATAAGAATACAATCTGCTCTATCATTGCTGTAATCACAACTCTTTATGCAACTCGTAAAATAACCAGAGGTGCTCACGTAGGCGGCACATTGAGAAAGTTTTTTGGAGAAAATGTATTTCCCCATATAGATGAAAAAGAACTGAGGTTCGCAAAGCCTGTTAACGAAAAAGTTTATGAACACATTCTTGAAAGCGTTAGCGATTCATTTCTAGATGTAATGAAGCAATATGACTTCAAAAAATATGCGGACTTCTCTAATGTAAACTCTGGGTATGGAACTTGGGCTGCAACATCATATATTGGTGTGCATGGTTTAGCGAAAGCAATATTAGATTTTGGAAGTGGTACTTTAAAAACTCTAAAAGAACTTATTGAATTCAAACGCGCATAACAAGTGCTTTAAGTTTGTTCCGGGCTTCGCCCTCCACGGGACGCCGTGCTGCGGCGCCCCTTAAGTAGGCGTTATGTTTATGGAGTAAAATTTGATGTTAGTGTCAGATTTGGCTGCGATCGTTACTGTTATCGCATTTTTCGTAACTTTAATCAGTATTTTGTTTTCTGCTAGAAGATATATATCAATTCGAAATCAAGAATTGGCGAGTGAAAGATTTAAGACATACCATGGCATTGTAAAAGCAGTTAGCAAAGGTTCAGATGAAGATGGTGTGCTGAAGTTAGTTAGCCAAGTTGCCTATATATATGAGTTACGCAACTTTAAAGAATACTCGGAACTAAGCCAGAACTTACTGGGACAGCTTAGAGAACGTTGGAATAATGGAGAAGATCCAGCGGTTTATAAAACTCTTAAAGAAGCCATCGACGATACTTTGTCAGCACTACAGAAAAAATAAACATAACAAATTGTTCAAGAGTGATTCGGCACGCGTGGCATTTTTACTATGCGTTGGTTTTAGTGGTTAAGGTGGTATGCGGAAGCATCGGTATTGTGTGCCTCACACCTTAACAAGGCGTTATACGAAGAGGATTTAACTTGGATATTAAAAATTTTATTTTAAAGTTAGTAGTAGAAATTAGGACACCCACCGTTTGTGTCCCCACCGTTTTGTGTCGGGTGTGAAGGCACTGAATGACTTTGATTCAAAGGGGTGGCAATACGGTGCTTGTCTGTAACGAAGGGGCTATGCACTGATCCACTGGCGGCGGTACGGATCTCAATACAACAAGCACCGCACTTTCTCCCCTATTTACTCTTTCCAGTTCGTATAACAATCACAGGGTATGTATGCGTTCTTCAAATAAAAAAGGTATATCTGGTTGGTTAATGCTGGTGGCCATTGGCCTGGTTGCCTCACCATTAATGCTGTACTTGACAAGACTGTCGGTATACCCAGGAGTGTTCGAGAGTGGTGGATGGTACGTACTCACCAATCCCGACTCGGAAAAATATGTAGAATGGTTTGCGTTGTTACTTTGCTCAGAAATAGCATTCAACCTTATTTTGTTTTCAGGTATCATCTACTTAAATTTTCTTTTTTTCTTAAAAAAGAAGATCTTTCCTAAAGCATATATAGCTTTTGTGACGGCGAGTTTGCTATATATCCCGATTAACATCTACTTGACTCATCTTCTGTTTCCTCAGACCACTTTATTTAACGGGGAGGCCATTAAGAGCATTTGTATTGCTCTCATATCTGCTTTAATTTGGATTCCCTATATGTTAATGTCACACCGGGTAAAGAATACATTTATAGAGGAATATGATGCGAAGAAGATGGCCATTTCTTTTCTCACTATAATTAGCATATTTTTTATTGGTTACTCCTCATATTTAAACAAAATAAAATACAAGCCGGAAAACATGACGATTGAGGATAAACTGATACTGTTCTCAATGACCATCAATAAGAATCTACCCAGGATATTAGACTCAGAAACCCAATTGGACTCTGTTTACGCTGACGCTAACAACCTCCAATACTATCACTCGCTTTTAAACTATAGTGTCAGTGATATCAACGCCCATACTCTACAACAAAACCTTCGTCATAATATAGTGCGTTCAGCCTGTGCTGACAGCACCACCTTAACATTTCTACAAGGCGGTGCGACCCTCTCTTATATTTACAACGATAAGAATGGAGCATACATAACCTCGGTTCAGCTCAATAACTCTGATTGTTCAGGTTACGTTAAATGAAAATATAACCAGTGAGATCATGCCCATCTTCATCGCCACAGACAGGAGGGATCTTTTATGAGTGATCATATGGCTCATCAAACATCCCCGTACAGTTGGTGCCGATGCTAAAAAACTGGATAATACCCACGTACGCGCCTGCATAAAGCGTGTACCTTGTCAGCTGCACAACAATACCAAGAAACGAGGAAGATAATGATAAAAAAGATATTAACCACCACCGCCATGCTCGCCGTTGCCGGATGTTCATCAACCTATCATCACACAGCACTCCAAACACCGGCAAAAAGGCTTGATGCAAACCTTGGTGTCTTGATTTCGATACCGGATGATGGCTTTTACGAAACACAGACATACGCGAATTCCGGCATGATGACGGCAAATGCCGTGAGAGCAGCCTTTGCCAAAAAGGCACGCAACGTTGATATCACCAATAGCTGCAAGAGCAACCAGTGTCTTGAAAGCATTGACACCACCCGGTATGGCTACTTCGTAAAGCCCACCATACTGCACTGGGAAGAGCGAGCGACCGAATGGTCAGGAAAGCCAGATCGCATCGAGATCCAATTAGTTATTTATGATGCCATCACCAAAAAAGAATTGGCCAACTCCTCTTATACCGGTAGAAGCAAGTGGGCGACGTTCGGAGGCGATCACCCGCAAGATCTGCTTCCCGACCCCACTAACGCCTACGTCTCCGGGCTTTATCAGTAACTCCATGGGTAGCCACGACGCCATCTGTGGTTACCCTGCCAAGCGCGCTGTTTACTCATGACTCCTGAACGCATCACGACATCTCAACTCTTTGGCAGCTTTACATCTACTCACTGGAAAGCTGCAATCTCAGGCATGTTTATTGTTCTATCCACTATTGCTGGCGGTGCATTTTGGGTCGGCCAAAAACTTACAGAGGCCCAATCGCTTTTACAACAAAGCGAGCTAAAAGGCGCGCTTACCCAACTGCAGACCAAATTGGAAGTCGCACACTCGCAGGTTGGGTCACTTGTCAGTGAAAATGCACAATTGCACAAAGAAAATAAGGCGTTAGAGAGTATTGTTAAACAGAAGGATGAGAAAATATCCACCCTGATTGTTTCACTCAATCAGACAGATAATTGCAAGTTTATTCATGAGCAAATACGTGCAACCCTGGTTGAGATAAACAGTACTGGAGGCATTGTCGTTTTTAATAACGATGAACATTGGGAAGAAAAACAGAAGATGCGTAGAGCCATGCTCGAAAAGCGCCTTGAAGGCTATCAGCTTCGCCTCGGGAGCTGTAATAAGTAATGGGCTCTCCCATCCAATGAGCAACAGAATACAGAAATTTGAACACCCACCATTTTGAGCGCCGCGTAGCGGCCAACAGCGCCGCAATCTGCCACCCCAGTCACCGTCGGGCACGGTATTGCAGCCCCCTGCAAGCCGTCGAGGTGAGTTGAGCGAGTCAGTAGCGCCGTCAGGGATGACGGCGCAGCGGACGGCTTGCCGGGGGAGAAGACCTTTGGTGACTTTGGGTCTTTCCAAAGTCACTCGCCACAGCCCGCAGGGCGGGCGAAACCCCTTCGGACGAAGTTGGGACACCCACCATTTTGCCCAGAAACGGCAAAGCCCGCACAAGGTGGGCTAGAAACAAAAAGTCCAGGGTCGGTAAGACTCTGGCCATCATTAGGATGATGCTAATCCTGAGTTGATGGGTATTCAACCAGCAGATTCTGTAACCCATGTCGGCTGGTGGTTAACAATGAACTCTCGCCACTCAGGTTCTAGACCTAAGGTCGATTGCTCGTCTTGGCTTAACGAGCCCCAGAATGGTAACCAAAATTGATCCCACCAGTATTCGATGTCCCCTTGTAGAGCACCCATTACTTCAGGATCTATCCAGGGAAAGGAGTCACCAGGAAGAGGCGGATATAGCTTTGTTGTTTGCAATAGCGCCAATACATCTAGGTCATCACTTGCAATCGAGACGACCGTTCCAGAGAAAGAAGGATGTAGAAACAACATCAACTTTCGACCGGTCTCATCCGCAGAGCGCCTCACTACCTGAGTTGGTAACTCAGAAAGGACCTCATAGCTTAAACCAGCAAGCAATTGCATCAGGGTGTCTCTGTCATCCTCTGATACCAGAAACCGAACGATGTACGCTTCAGTCTCCGGATCTGCTGGCAATGGTTTGGGGTATCGACTGTATGCTGGGTCTGGAGCTATGGTGAATCCAGAGCCTCTAAATACGTCCCGAATCTGAGGAGGATGTGACATCTGGCTGCGCCACAACAGCCCCCTCAAAAAATCCTTTATTTTAGTTTTCATACACCGAGCCCACTAGCAATTCATCCCCTTGAGTCAAATGGAGACAGGATCATGCTCCACCACTTTTTGTGCTTGGAGCTTATATTCAACTCACCATTATATTCGTCATCAAAAACAACGAAGCTATCAAAAGGCGAAGTTGGGCCACCCACCATTTTGAGCGCCGCGGAGCGGCCAACAGCGCCGCAATCTGCCACCCCAGTCACCGTCGGGCACGGTATTGCAGCCCCCTGCAAGCCGCCGAGGTGAGTTGAGCGAGTCAGTAGCGCCGTCAGGGATGACGGCGCAGCCGCAGGCGGCACATGAACGTGCCATGTGCGGCGGTACGTCCGACCCGCTCAGCGAGCCGAGGGCATCCGCGCAGCGGACGGCTTGCCGGGGGAGAAGACCTTTGGTGACTTTGGGTCTTTCCAAAGTCACTCGCCACAGCCCGCAGGGCGGGCGAAACCCCGCATAGCGGCAATCCCGCAGGGATTGTGATGCTTGCCATAGGTCAGGAGCTTGGCTGAGCTCCTCCAGAATGGCGGGCGAAACCCCTTCGAGGACAAAGTCCTCGCATCCTATGCGGTGCAGCCGCATCAAGGTACTTGCCATAGGCAAGGAGCTCGACCGAGCTCCCCCGCAAGGCCGGGCCCCTAGATCTGAAACCGCTCCACCAACCGGTGCAGGGTCCTGCCGGAATCGGCCAGCTCCTCACAGGTGTGGCGAGTGGCATCGGCCCCCTGGCTGAGCTCGGTCACGATCTGCTGAATGGCCACCAGGTTGCGGTTGATCTCCTCGGTCACCGCGTGCTGCTGCTCGGCGGCGCTGGCGATCTGCAGGTTCATGTCATTGATGGTGGTGATGGCGCTGCTCATCTGGTCGAGGTTGGTCACCAGGGCGCCGGTCTCGGCCAGGGTATTGCTGTGGCGGGCCTGGCTATCGCCCATCAGGGTGCCGGCGGCGGCCACTATCTGCTGCAACCGCTGCAACATGGTGCCTATCTCCACCGTGCTCTGCTGGGTGCGCGAGGCGAGCTGGCGCACCTCGTCGGCCACCACCGCAAAGCCGCGCCCCTGCTCCCCGGCCCGCGCCGCCTCGATGGCGGCATTGAGTGCCAGCAGGTTGGTCTGCTCGGCGATCCCCGAGATGACCCCCACCACGTTCTGGATCTGATCCGTCTCCCGGGTCAGGGTGCCAATCTGATCGTGGATGGCGTTAAGGTCGGTGATCAGGGTGTCGATGCCGTCCATGGCCCGGGTGATCACCACCCGGGTCTGGCGCGACAGGTGGTCGGCATTGCCGGTGGCGGCGGCCGCATCCCCCGCATTGCCGGCCACGCTGTGGGCGGTAGAGCTCATCTCGGTCATGGCGGCCACCACCTGCTCGGTCTCCCTGTGGTGAGAGCCCATGCGGCTGAGGTAGTCGCCGGACTGGCGCTGCAGGGTCTCGACCGACTGATAGACCCGATCCGAGGCGGCGCTCACCTGTAACCGTTCACCGACAGGGGCTTGACGCACACAATTCGGCAGGGATGGGGTAATTCGTTTTCTCGATGCAGGCCCGGACGACGGCGCGCAGCC
>NZ_JBFODE010000014.1:0-27214 GCF_040908155.1 Aeromonas sp. R6-2
CATGCGAGAGTAGGACACTGCCAGGCACCCAATTTGAAGATAAAAAGACCATCTCGTTTGAGATGGTCTTTTTGCATTTGCAGTTTTGAAAGGCTAGCGAGCCAATAAGAGGCTATCCCACTTGGGATGGCCTCTTTCTCTTAGGGGTTTGCTCACTCTCACCGAGCGACCGCGAGCTTGGCAGGCCCTGGTTTTCCATCCGCGCCTCACGGCGTGTTCACGGCGAGCGGCAGTACCATGCTCACCAGGTTATCCTCCATCGACACCTCTACCTTGAACCCGACCTTGCGCGCCAGGGTGACCATGCCCCGATTGCTTGGCATGGTAATGCCCGAGAGCTGGCCAATTCCCTTGTCGCGGGCGTAGCGCACCATCTTTTCCATCATTACCCGGCCCAGCCCCTGCCCCTTGAGATCGGAGCGTACCAGCACGGCGAACTCGGCATCTTGTCTATCCGGTGTCGACACGGCGCGCACCACCGCCAGGATCTGCTCCTGATAGGGAGGTTCCTGCCCAACGGCGACGAAGGCCATCTCCCGCTCGTAATCGATCTGGGTCATGCGGGCCAGTTCTTCATGGCCAAGCTCTCCCACGTCGGCGAAGAAGCGGCGATAGCGATCCTCGTCGGATACCAGGGAGACAAACTGCTTGTGTGCTGGCTCATCCTCGGGGCGGATCGGGCGCAGCAGCAGGTGGCTGCCGCTACGCAACCAGCCGCCTTCCTCCAGCTCGGTAGGATAGGGGCTGATAGCCAGTTGGTGGGACGAAGCCTCATGGTCCAGGGTGATGGTGGCATCGAGCACCGTCATTCTCTCCCCCTGTGCCAGCAGGGGGTGGAGGTCGAGCTCGTCGATGGCCGGAAAGGCGACCAACAGCTCGGAGAGTTGATAGAGCACCCTGGCCAGTGCCGGTACGTCGAGCGGCTCGGGTCCGCCACGATCGCGAATGCAACCGCTGCCGAGGGCCCCCAGCACCTGATAGCGTGCCAGGGTCTGGTTGAGCGGTGGGAGTGAGGCCACCATCTGATGGGGCTGGCTGCCGGACTCCCCCAACAGGATGACGGGGCCAAACAGGGGGTCACGCTGAATGCGTACCCTGAGCTCGATCCCGCCGCTGCGAGGGGCCATCTTCTGCACCAGTAGACCGTCGATACGGGCGCCCGGTTGGTTGAGCCTCACCCTATCCAGGATCGCATCGGCCGCCTGCGCCACTTCTGCCGGAGTGCGCAGGTTGAGCACCACGCCGTGCACATCCGATTTATGCGCTATGTCGGGAGAGCGCAGCTTGAGCGCCACCGGATACCCCAGTTGATCCGCCGTCAGGGTCGCCTCGGTGGCGTCCCCCACAATCCAGGTATCGAGGGTTTCCAGGCCGGCGGCCGCCAGCAGTGGTCGGGCAAGGTGGGTATCGAGCCGTAGCTGCTGGCGCTCGGCCCCCTGGCGGATCAGGCGGGCGCAGGTCTCGTAGTCGAGTTGGCCTGCCAGGGTGGCGGGGGTCTCCATCAACTGGCGCTGGTTACGGCCATACTCGACCATGTGCATAAAGGCGGCGACCGCACTCTCAGGGGTGCGATAGGTGGGGATCCCGGCCTCATTGAAGAGGCGCCGTCCGCGCTGGGCCGAGTGTTCCCCCGCCCAGTTGGTCAGAATATTAAAGCGGCGTGCCCTGGGGTGGTTTCGCAAGGCCTCAATGATGGCCTGGGCCAGCGCCTCACCTTCTGCGGTGAGAGAGGGGGCGTGAATGATGAGGATAGCGTTGGTCTGCTCCTCATCGAGCAGGCTGTGCAGAGACCTGAGATAGGCATCGATGTCGGCGTCACTACCGATGTCGAGGGGCGGGCAGGCAGACTTGCCGCCACGCTCGGTCAGCACATCCAGCGCCATGTTGGCCAATCCCCGGCCATTGGCGATGATCGCCAGCCGCTCCCCCTTGAGTTGGGGGGCGTGGCTCAGGGTCTCTACGGCGGCAAACAGTTCATGGGTGTCGCGTACCCTCAGCATACCGGCGCGGCGGATGGCGGCATCATAGATGTTATCCGGCGTCCCCTCCCGGTTGTGACGCCCGCTGCGCAGCACCAGGATCGGCTTGTTACGGGCGGCGGCGCGGGCGGCCGACATGAAGCGGCGGGCGTCGCTGACCCTGTCCATGTAGAGCAGGATGGCGCGGGTGGTGCCGTCACGAGAGAGCTGGTCGAGCAGCTCATCACAACCCAGATCGAGATCATCGCCGAGGGAGATGAAGGTGGAGAAGCCCACCTCGTGTTGCTTGGCCCAGTCGAGGATGGTGGTACTGACCGCCGCAGACTGGGAGAGAAAGGCCACTTTCCCCGGCCGGGCGGCGATGGGGGAGAAGCTGGCATTGATGCCGAGATGGGGCATCAGCAGCCCCATGCTGTTGGGTCCGAGCAGGCGTATGCCTGACTGGGCCCGAATGGTTTGCAGGGCGGCCCGCTGCTCAATATCGAATCCGGCGGCGAGCAAGATGGCGGCCCCCACTCCCTTGTGGCCGAGCTGCTCGACCAGGGGGACCACCCGATGGGCGGCAGTACAGATGATGGCGAGATCCGGCACCAGAGGCAGTGCCTCTATGTCTGGATAGCTCAGTACGCCGCAGACGGCCTTGTGGCGTGGCGTCACCGGCAGTATGGCGCCGCGGAACTGCCCGTCCAGCAGGTGGCGCATGATGACACAACCCGCCTTGGCCGGGTTGGTCGAGGCGCCTATGATGGCGATGGATGAAGGGTTGAGCAGACGTTCCAGACCACTGGGCTTCATGGCGATCCTCATGCTGAGTCGGGGCCCACCCAGTCTAGCCTGATTCCATCGGCGGATCTGTGAGCAGATGGGTGGAACTTCTGTTACGCCCCCGCGTCGGGATTGGGGCATAATCACGCCCCAGCAAAGTGAGAAGGCAAGAGTCGGTAGATGAAAATATTGGTGATCGGCCCGTCCTGGGTGGGCGATATGGTGATGTCCCAGAGCCTCTATAAGGCCTTAAAGGCAAACCATCCGGGATGCGAAGTGCATGTGATGGCCCCGGCCTGGTGCCGTCCGCTGCTCGAGCGCATGCCCGAGGTGGACAAGGCGCTCCCCATGCCACTGGGGCATGGGGAGTTCAAGCTGCTGGAGCGACGCCGCCTCGGCAAGCAACTGCGTGCCGAAGGGTACGCTCAGGCCATCATCCAGCCCAACTCCATGAAATCGGCCTTCATTCCCTTCTTTGCCCGTATTCCCCAGCGTACCGGCTGGAAGGGAGAACACCGTTACGGCCTGCTCAACGATCTGCGCAGCAACAAGTCTGCCTTCCCCCTGATGGTGGAGCGCTACGTGGCGCTGGCCTATCCCAAGGGGGAGATGAAGAGCCGTGCCGATATCCCGGCGATTCCCCATCCCTCGCTCTCGGTGGATCTGGTAAACCAACAGGCGGCCCTGGCCAAGCATGGGTTGGATACTGCCCGTCCGGTGCTGGTGCTCTGCCCCGGTGCCGAGTTCGGCCCGGCCAAACGCTGGCCCGAGGGGCACTACGCCGTGGTGGCCCAGCAGCATCTGGATGAGGGGTGGCAGGTGTGGATCTTCGGCTCGAACAAGGATGTGCCGGTGGCCAACACCATCCGCGAGCGGATCAATCCCCTTACCCGTGGTAACTGCCACGTGCTGGCAGGCAAGACCAATCTGCATGAGGCGATCGATCTGATGGCTCTGGCCGAGCGGGTTATCTCCAACGACTCAGGGTTGATGCACATCGCCGCCGCCCTGAACCGCCCGCTGATCGGGGTCTATGGTTCCACCTCCCCTCTCTACACCCCGCCGCTGGCGGAGCGGGTCGAGATCGTCCACACCGACATCGAGTGCCGCCCCTGCTTCAAGCGCACTTGCAAGTTCGGTCATCTCAAGTGTCTCCTCGAACTGCAACCGGAGCAGGTGATCGCCGCCGGCAAGCGGCTCGATCTGCCGGCCGAGCATGAGAAGGGCACCCCATGATCTGGCGGCTGGCGTATAACCTGCTGATCCATCTTGGACTCCCCCTTGCCCTGCTGGTGCTCTACAAGCCGAAGCGGGGCAAACCCGGCTTCGGTGACCGCTGGGCCGAGCATCTGGGACGGGTGCCGCCGACGGGGCAGGCATCGCCCCTCTGGATCCATGCGGTGAGTGTGGGCGAGACCCTGGCCATCACGCCGCTGATCCGCGCCCTCAAGGCCGAGCGGCCGGACCTGCCGATCCTGCTCACCACCACCACCCGCACCGGCGCCGATCAGGCGGCCAAGCTGGGGGAGCTGGTGCAGCATCGCTACGCGCCGCTCGACTATCCCTGGGCGGTGGCCGCCTTTCTCGCGTCGGTGCGTCCGCGTGCCCTCTGGGTCATGGAGACCGAGCTGTGGCCCAACTGGCTGGCCGCCTGCGGAGCCCAGCACCTGCCGGTGAGCATCATCAACGCCCGTCTGTCGGAGCGCTCCTACCGTCGCTATGCCCGTTTTCAGGGCGCCTTCGACACCCTGAGCCGTCCCCTGACCCACCTCTACTGCCAGCACAGGGATGATGCCGAGCGCTTCGCGCGTCTCGGGATCCCGGCCGAGCGGCTGACGGTGACCGGCTCTATCAAGTTCGACATGCAGTTTGGAAGCGACGTGGTCGAAGGGGGGCATGCCCTGCGCGCCGCCATCGGGCCGCGACCGGTCTGGATCGCCGCCAGCACCCATCAGGGGGAGGACGAGCAGGTGTTGGCCGCCCACCGGCAGGTGTTGACGACCCACCCGGATGCCCTGCTGATCCTGGTGCCGCGTCATCCCCAGCGTTTCGATCAGGTGGCGGCCCTGTGTGATAGTGAGGAACTTCCCTGCGTACGCCGCGCTCGTGGCGAGTTGCCCCGGGCGAGCACGTCCATCTATCTGGGGGATACCATGGGTGAGCTACCCCTGATGCTGGGGGCGGCCGATGTCGCCTTTGTCGGCGGCAGTCTGGTGGGGATCGGCGGTCACAACCTGCTCGAGCCGGCGGCACTGGGTAAGCCCTGCCTGACCGGACCCGCCTACTTCAACTTCAGCGACATCACGCGCCAGCTGTTGGAGCAGGGGGGCGCCGAGGTGGTCAGGGATGCCCAGGCTCTGGGCGAGGCGGTCAGCGGGCTGCTGTCGGATGGGGAGCGTCGTCTGGCCATGGGCGATCAGGCCCGCGCCGTAGTGCTGCGCAATCAGGGGGCCCTGGCCCACACCCTCTCTCAGGGACTGGCCGAGCTGGTATAACACTGTCTTGCGAGATAAAGAAACGGAGCGCAGCGCGCTCCGTTTCTGTTTGTCCTGACGGGAGGAGATCAACGGACGATAAGGCCGAGCAGGATCCCTACCACACCGAAGTCGGCATCGCTGAAGGTGGTGTTGGCAAAGCCGAGATCCCCCAGCACCGGCAGCAGGAACACCGGCAGGAAGGTGATCAGCAGGCCGTTGGCGAAGGCACCCAACATGGCGCCACGGCGACCCCCGGTGGCGTTGCCAAAGACCCCGGCGGCGGCACCGACGAAGAAGTGGGGCACCACACCCGGGATGATGACGGTCAGGCCCATCAGATAGAGCAGCACCATGCCCACCAGACCGGCGGCGAAGCTCGACAGAAAGCCGATCAACACGGCGTTGGGGGCATAGGGGAAGACGATGGGGCAGTCCAGCGCCGGCTTGGCGTTGGGGACCAGCTTGTCGGAGATGCCCTTGAAGGCCGGGACTATCTCGGCGATGACCATGCGCACCCCCTGCAGGATGACGTAGACGCCGGCGGCAAAGGTGATCGACTGCATCAGGGAGAAGACGAACCAGTGCTTGCCCTTGGCCACTTCCGCCACATAGTCCGCTCCGGCAAAGAGGGAGGTGATAAGGAAGATGATGCCCATGGTGAAGGAGATGGCCACCGGCGTGTCACGCAGGAACAGCAGGCTCTTGGGCACCTGCACGTCTTCGCTGCTGTGGGCCTTGTTGCCGAACTTGGCACCGATCCAGCCGGCCAGCACGTAAGAGCAGGTGGAGAAGTGGCCGAGCGCCACCTCATCGGAGCCGGTGATCTGCTTCATGAAGGGGTGAGCCAGGGCCGGGAAGAGCACCATGGTGACCCCGACCACCAGGCTACCCACCGCGATCAGGGGGACGCCACTCATGCCGCCGGCGGAGAGGATAGCCGCGACCATCATGGACATGAAGAGGGTGTGGTGGCCGGTCAGGAAGATGAACTTCCACGGGGTCAGGCGGGCGATCAGGATATTCACCAGCATGGCGAAGAACATGATCATCGCCATCTCCTTGCCAAACGACTGTTGGGCGATGGAGACGATGGCCTCATTGTTCGGGACCACCCCCTTGATGCCGAAGGCGTGCTGGAAGATGGTAGCGAAGTCACCGAGGGAGTTGACCACCAGGGTGGCACCCGCCCCCAGGATCACGAAGCCCATGATGGTCTTCACCGTGCCCTTGATGCACTCGGTGACCGGTTTCTTCTGGGCGATGAGGCCGATGAGGGCGATCAGGCCGACCAGCACGGCTGGCTCTGACAGCACATCGAACATCAGGAAGTGAAAGAATGCCATGTTCTGCTCCAGGGGCGGCTGTGCCGCAATAGGGTATTAGAGGGCACCGAGCTCGCGCAGGGCGGTGGAGAGTTTCTCCTTCATGGCTACCTTGTCGACCATGTTGTCGAGGGCAACCAGGCGGCCATTGACGCCCATGCTCTGCAGCTGTTCGGCGATGTCGCGGGTGGCCACAAACAGCTCTGCCTGTTCGCTACCGGCGGAGGCGAGATCCCTGTGGTCCACTTCGGCACTCACGGCCAGCTCCTTGAGGATGCTCTTGATGCTCATCTCCATCATCAGGCTGGTACCCAGGCCATGACCGCATACAACCAGAATTTTCATCGTCTCTTCCTCTGTCAGTAGCGCGCAATGATGCGCTCGATATCGTCGACGGTGACGGCCGCGATCAGGGCGGCCACATCGTCATCATTCATGAACAGCTCGGCCAGGGCGGCGATGGTCTGCACGTGACTGTCGCTGTCACAGGCGGCCAGGGTGACCAGCAGGTGCACCGGGTCGTTCCCCTCAGAGCCAAACTCGACCCCTTGCTTGATGACCGTCAGGCCAAGGCCGAGACGGTTTACCCCGTCTTCCGGGCGGGCGTGGGGCATGGCGATGCCGGGGCCGAGCACGTAGTAGGGACCGAGCGCCTCGTGGGAGCGATAGAGGGCCTCCACATAGGAGGGGGCAATGGTGCCGCTCTCGATGAGCGGGGCCGTGGCGAGCTCGATGGCATGACGCCAGTCGTGGGCCATCGGCTCGATGCGAATGTGTGCGGCGGGCAGCAGGTCTTGCAGCATGATCGCCTCCTGTCAGGGGATGATGGGGGCTAATCTAGCGGCTTGGAGAGGGGCACTCTGTGAGCAAGATCTCAGATGATAGCGTTATCAGGTAGCGCTATCATGATTGTGTGATAGCGCTATCATTTTCTGACCCGGGGGATAGGCGTCAGAAGAGACAGGGATATGATGATCCATGGTCAGCACAGGCGTTTTGCCCTAGAGTAGGCGCGCCATGAGAAAGGATGTCTGAGCATGCCTGATAACAAGAAGCGGCGCGGTACCGGGCGCGTCACCCTCAACGATGTTGCCCAGCTGGCAGGTGTGGGTGCGATGACGGTCTCACGGGCGCTGCGTACTCCCGAGCTGGTCTCGGACAAGATGCGCGAGCGGATCGATGCCGCTGTGGCCGAGCTCGGCTATATCCCCAATCGCGCCGCGGGGGCGCTCGCCTCCGGAACCTCTCACACCATAGTGGTCATCGTTCCCAGCCTGGTAGAGCGTGCCTGTGCCGAACTGGTCGAGGGGCTGCAACAGCCACTGGCGGACGAGGGGTACCAGCTGGTGTTGGGGGACTCCCGCCACCTGCGCCAACAGAGCCGCCAACTGGAGACGCTGCTGCAGTACAATCCGGCAGCCGTGGTTATCTTCGGGGCCCTGGAGAGCCAGGCCGACCGGGAGCGGTTGCGTCAAAGCGGCCTGCCCGTGGTGGAGGTGGGGGCCAAGGTGCCGGATCCGGTGGACATGTGTGTCGGCGGCTCCAACCAGGAGGCCGGCTATCGACTCACTCGCCATCTGATCGAGCGGGGCTATCGCAATATCGGTTTCCTCTGCGCCCGCCAGGAGCAGTGGATGCTTCAGCAGCGCATGCGCGGCTGGCAGCAGGCCATGTTGGAGAGCTACCTCTCGCCGGATATGGTGATCAACACCTCTGAACCCCCCAGCTTCAGCACCGGGGCGGCCATGTTGGGGGAGTTTCTGCTGCGCTGGCCCGAGCTCGATGCCCTGGTTTGTGTCACCGACGAGCTGGCCTGCGGTGTGTTGATGGAGTGCCAGCGCCGTCATGTGGCGGTCCCGGGCAAGCTGGCGGTGGCCGGCTTCGACGATCTCGATGTGGCCGCGGTCTCACACCCTGCCCTCACCACGATGCGCATCCCCTACCGGCAGATGGGAGAGGAGACGGCCGCCCTGTTGCTGCGTCGTCTCAGCGGCGAGCTGGTGGAAGGGGCCCTGCATCTGCTCGACTACCCTCTGCAGCGGCGCGGCTCTACCTGAGATGAGGCCGCTTGCTGGCGCCTGCGGCATTTCGGCTTAGACTTGGATCGCCACCACAACCAAGGGAGAGCACGCCATGGGTGGACACAAGCCGGACTATGACCTCGACGACGAGTGGGAGCCTGAATCCTGGGAAGAGGAGCTCGACGACTGGGAAGATGACGACAGTTGGCAGGACGATGACGACTTTCCCGATGAGAGGTGATCCACGCCGCAGGCGGGCCTTTGGGCCCGCCTGTTTGTTTCCGGCTGGCTCTGGCACAATGGTGAAAGGATGAACAGGGAGGCAGGGAAGGCGATGAGACGACGCGTGATGATAATGGCACTACTGCTGGCCGGCTGTGCCAAGTCGGATGATCCGTGCGAGCGGCAGTGGGATCTGGTAGGGGAGGCGGATGGCAAGATGGGGCTGACCGAGGCCCGGCTTGAGGAGCACCAGACCCAGTGTCCCGAGAAGGTGAGTGCCACTCTATGGCAACAAGGCTATCAGAAGGGATTGGCCTGGTATTGTCGACCGGAACACCTCTATCTGGCGGGTCGGGAGGGGAGTGAGTATCAGGGGGTCTGTCCCAACGATGGGCAGGCGAGGAAGCTGCTGAACCAGGGTCGTCAGGGTTGGACGGATCAGTAGCCTACTCTCTCTTCTTGAGCCGGATCGGCTGACAGAGATACTCCTTGTCACCGGCGCTGCGGGCACACTTGCCGCAGACAAATTTGGGTTTGCGCAGGATCTTGCGCAGGGTACCCAATCCCTCGGGGATATCGTGACGACGCCATTCGCAGAGTGTCTTGCTGCCCATACCCTGATGCCTCTGTGGGGAAGTGGGCAGCATTGTAATCGATTTTCATTGTCATTATCGAATGACAATCTCTATCTCATTGATAGAGAAACTTGGTGAAGATGAGCGCTTTCACCGCCTTCTTGCCGGCTTCTTTGAGCAGCAGCTCGTTCACCTTGTCCTCGCACTCCTTGCGCAGCTCCTCCCGGGTGACCAGTGACTTGATCTGATCCCCGGTCTTGCTGCCGAGCAGGCGGATGATGGTGTCGCGGATCAGGGGATCATTGGTCTCGATAATCTTCTTGTCCCCCTCGTTGGCGGCCATCAGTTCGACCGTGACCCGCACATAACCCAGGGTTCGGCTGTCGCCCAGGTAGTTGGTGATGATGTCCGGATCCAGGGCGTAGTAAGAGATGACGGGAGGGGCCTGGGTGCCGTCGGCAGGCGGCTCATCCTCGGCGTGGACGGCCAGACCGGTCAGCAGTAGCAGGGCGGCGAAGAGGGGGCGAAAGAGAGTCATGATTGGATTCCATCTGCGAGTCTGATTCCATTCTTGTGTTGCTCGCCGGGAGCGTCAAGCATTGATGTTCTTACATTTTTCTATTGATTTACGGATAATGAACCGGTTGTTAACCAAGGCCGGTCATCGCCGGATGGTGAAGTGGTGAATTCCGAGTCGTTTATCCCCCTCGAGCAGTTGACTCCCTGGCAGGATCCGCAGGTGGAGCTACTCCCGCCGGGGCTGGTTCCCTGGCTGCTGGAGAGTGGGTCCCTGACCCGCAGGTTGCGCGAGCAGCTTGCCGATTTCTCCCTGACCTTGCTTGGCTATCGCTCCCTGGCGCTGGATGGGGAGGCGAGTCAGCTGCTGGGAGAGGGGAGCGGTCAGTGCCGCGAGGTGATCCTGCATGGGGGCGGTGCCCCTTGCGTCTATGGCTGGACCCTGCTGCCGGCACGAGCCATGGCGACAGCCCAGCTGAGCGGGCAGGGCGAGACGCCGCTGGGGGAGCTGATCTTCGCCCACCCGCAGGCGCAGCGCAGCCGTCTGCAATTGGCCCGTTTTCGGGTGGCGGCCAATCCCTGGTCTCCTGCCGCCGAACTGTGGGGCCGGCGCTCCCTGCTCTTCCTGCAAGGGGTGCCCCTGCTGGTGCATGAGTTGTTTCTGCCCGGCCTCTTCGATGCCAAGGAGCGCGCGTGAATCTCATCTGCAAGGAGCGCTGGCAGGCCTATGGCCAACTGGCGCGCATCGACAAGCCGATCGGCACCCTGCTGTTGCTGTGGCCGACCCTCTGGGCTCTCTGGTTGGCCGGTGAGGGGAGCCCCGATCCTTGGGTCTTGCTGGTGTTTGTCTGCGGCGTCTTCCTGATGCGTTCGGCCGGTTGCGTCATCAATGACTATGCGGACCGTGACTTCGATGGTCACGTCAAACGCACGGCGGGACGGCCGCTGGCCACGGGACGGGTGAGCAGTCGCGAGGCCCTGCTGCTGTTTGCCGTGTTGGCGCTGATCTCGTTTGCCCTGGTGTTGACCCTCAACACCCTCACCATCGCCATGTCCTTCGCCGGTCTGGTGCTGGCGGTCTGCTACCCCTTTATGAAGCGCTTCATCCCCATTCCTCAGTTTGTGCTGGGGTTGGCCTTCTCCTGGTCCATCCCCATGGCCTACGGGGCCCAGGCCGATGCCTTGCCCCCCCTGGCCTGGCTGCTGTTTGCCGCCAACCTGCTGTGGACCATCGCCTACGATACCGAGTACGCCATGGTGGACAGGGATGACGACCTCAAGCTGGGGCTCAAATCGAGCGCCATCTGGTTTGGCCGTTGGGATCGCCACATCATTGGGCTGCTGCAGGTCGCGACCCTGAGTTGCATGGGGCTGGTCGGGGCGTTGGCCGGTCTCGGGGTGGCCTATTATGCGAGCCTGTTGCTGGTGGCCCTGATGTTCCTGCAGCAGCAGCGGCAGATCCACGGTCGCGAGCGCGAACCCTGTTTTCAGGCCTTCCTCGCCAACAATCGTGTCGGCATGGTGCTGTTTGCGGGGATCGCCCTCGACTACCTGCTGCGCTAAACGCAACAACGGCACCCAGGGGGGCCGTTGTTGTTCTCAGACGTGGTGCCCTCGTCGGTCGAGCCAGGCCTGGGCCAGACCGACCAGCAGGCCCGCCAGATGGGCCAGGTTGCCGATGGGACCGAGCAGGCCGGTAAAGCCCAGCGCCAGCCAGATCAACATGAACCCCATCAGTGCCTGGGGCATCTGGATGCCGCAGTCGGGTTGTAGCCTGCCTCTCAGCCAGCCATAGCCCAGCAGGGCATAGACCACGCCGGAGAGGCCGCCGAAGTAGGGGCCGCTGGCCATAAACTCCGCCGTGTTGGAGAGGGCCCCCGAGGCCAGGGCCAGCACCAGTAGCTTGCCACTGCCGATGCGCTGCTCGATCTGGCCGCCCAGATACCACCACCAGAGCAAATTGAACACCAGGTGCAGCAGCGACAGATGGATCAGGCTGGGGGTGAAGAAGCGCCATGCCTGCCAGTCGGTGAAGTGGGTAAGGTCCGGATGGAAGGCGAGGAGATCGAAGATGGGCAGGCCGATCGCCTCCAGGGCATAGATGGCCACGCAGGCGATCAGGATCACCAGGGTGAGTGGCCCCGCGTGGTGCAAGAAGTCGGTCAGGGGATCGATCACGCCCTTGCTGTAATCGATGCGGGCATCGGCCCGACCGCTCTGCCAGGAGGCCTCCATATAGCGGGGGTGATTGGGTTCGGCGAGGAAGCGCTTCACCTCCTGTTGGGCCTGGGCCAGACGCGCCTCGCTCACCAGCCAGATGGTGACCCCCAGCTCGGACTGGGTCAGCTCGCAATTGATGCCCAGGGTCCCCAGGTAGTCCACCAGGGCCTGGGCCATGCGGGCGTTGTCGAGGACCAGCAGCTGAATCATGCCTCACCCGCCTCCACCGGATAGTCACGGCGCCACGCCTCGAAGCCCCCATCCAGGCTGTAGACCTCCTCGAAGCCCTGTTGCAGCAGATACTGGGCGGCGCCCTGGCTGCTCACTCCGTGGTAGCACATGACGATGACCGGGGTCTCGAAGTCGGTCTGGTTCATAAACTGAACCAGGCTGCCGTTGGTGAGGTGAAAGGCCCCCGGGGCATGGGCGGCGGCAAAAGATTGGGGATCGCGGATATCCACCAGGCGCGCCGCACCGGCACTCAGCTTCTGGTGGGCGTCGGCGGGGGAGATGTGGGCAAATTGATCCATGGAGGTGTCCTGTCGGTTGCATTGGCTGCCAGTGTACTCCATGGAAGGGGCCATAAAAACGGGGAGAGCCTTGGCTCTCCCCTGCAATCATCCTCCCAGATAGGCCTGGCGTACCGCCGGGTTGGCCAGTAGTGCCGCCCCCGTGTCCTCCAGCACCACTCGCCCGTTCTCCAGCACATAGCCGCGGTCGGCCAGCCTGAGCGCCTGGTTGGCGTTCTGCTCCACCAGGAAGATGGTCATACCGGCCTGGCGCAACTGCTCTATGGTGTCGAAGATCTGCTGGATGATGATGGGAGCCAGGCCCAGGGATGGCTCGTCGAGCAGCAGCAGACGCGGCTTGCTCATCAGGGCGCGGCCGATGGCCAGCATCTGTTGTTCACCGCCGGACATGGTGCCGGCCCGCTGGGTGAGGCGTTCGTGCAGGCGCGGGAAGAGGGTAAAGACCTGATCGAGCAGGGCTCCCTGTTCCGATTTGTCGACGAAGAAGGCCCCCATCAGCAGGTTCTCCTCTACCGTCAGGCGGGCGAAGATGCGCCGCCCCTCGGGGACGATGGCGATATCCTTGCGCATGATGCGCACCGAGCCGAGGTGAGTGATCTCCTCCCCCTCGAACCAGATGCTGCCGCTGCTCGGGATGGGGTCGCCGCACAGTGTCATCAGCAGGGTGGTCTTGCCGGCCCCGTTGGCGCCGATCAGGGTGACGATTTCTCCCTGACCCACCTTGACGCTCACGTCGTGGAGGGCCTGGATTTTGCCGTAATGGGTCGATACGTTGCGAAGCTCTAACATCTTATTTTCCTTACGACTCGCCCAGATAGGCCTTGATGACGGCCGGATTGTCGCGCACCTGCTGCGGGGTGCCATCGGCCAGGGGGGTGCCCTGGTTGACCACGAAGATGTGGTTGGAGATTCCCATCACCAGCTTCATATCGTGCTCGATGAGCAGCACCGACACGCCAAACTCGTCACGCAGGGAGACGATCAGCTCGTCGAGCTCGTCGGTCTCTCTGGGGTTGAGACCGGCGGCCGGCTCGTCGAGCATCAACAGCTCGGGGCGGGTGGCCATGCAGCGGGCAATCTCGAGACGGCGCTGCTGGCCATAGGCCAGGTTGCCGGCGCTGCGGTTGGCCAGATCCTTGAGCCCCACCTTTTCGAGCCAGAAGCCGGCCTGGTCGAGGGCCTCGCGCTCGGCGCGGCGAAAGGCCGGAGTCTTGAACAGGCCGGCGATGAAGCTGGTATTGAGATGGCGATGCTGGGCAACCAGCAGGTTCTCTACCGCCGTCATCTCCTTGAACAGGCGCACATGCTGGAAGGTGCGCACCACCCCCTTGCGGGCGATCAGGTGACCGGGCAGTCCCTGTATCTCCTCGTTTCGGTAGCGGATCACTCCGCCACTGGGCCGATAGAAGCCGGTCAGGCAGTTGAAGATGGTGGTCTTGCCAGCCCCGTTGGGCCCGATCACCGAGACCACCTCCCCCTTCCTGACTCTGAGGTTCACGCCGTTGACCGCCAGCAGACCCCCAAAGCGCATCGACAGATCAGATACTTCCAACAACATATTCTGATGAGTTCTCATTTCTTCAACTCCAGATGCGGACGGGTCATCGGCAGCAGCCCCTGGGGGCGCCAGATCATCATGAAGACCATCAAGAGGCCGAACATCAGCATGCGGTACTCGTTGAACTCGCGGGCCAGCTCGGGCAGTACCGTCATCACGATGGCGGCCAGCACCACCCCGATCTGGGAACCCATGCCGCCCAGCACCACGATGGCCAGCACGATGGCCGATTCGATAAAGACGAAGGACTCCGGGCTGATAAAGCCCTGGCGCGCGGCGAAGAAACTGCCGGCAAAACCGGCGAAGGCGGCGCCTATGGTGAAGGCGGTCAGCTTGATGATGGTGGGGTTAAGGCCGAGCGACTTGCAGGCAATCTCATCTTCACGCAGGGCCTCCCAGGCGCGCCCCAGCGGCATGCGCAGCAGGCGGTTGATGATCACCAGGGTGACGACTACCAGCAGCAGCGCCATCAGGTAGAGGAAGATCACCTTGTGGTTGGCGTTGTAGGTGATGCCGAAGAACTCGTGGAAGGTGTCCCAGCCGCCATCCTTCACGGTGCGGTTGAACTCCAGACCGCCCAGGGTGGGCTTGGGGATGCCAGAGATGCCGTTCGGGCCGCCGGTCAGGCTGGTCATGTTGTTGAGCAGGATGCGGATGATTTCGCCAAAGCCCAGGGTGACGATGGCCAGGTAGTCACCCCGCAGACGCAGCACCGGGAACCCGAGGAAGAAGCCAAAGGTGGCTGCCAGCAGGCCGGCGATGGGCAGGCACTCCCAGAAGCTCAGTCCGAAGTAGGTGTTGAGCAGGGCATAGCTGTAGGCACCGACCGCATAGAAGCCGACGTAGCCGAGATCGAGCAGGCCGGCGAGCCCCACCACCACGTTCAGCCCCAGCCCCAGCATGATGTAAATCAGGGTCAGGGTGGCCAGATCGATGGCGCCGCGGGAGGCCATGAAGGGCCAGCTCACCGCAAACAGCAGTACCAGCACGGCGGTGAGGTTATAGAGTTTTGGCGCCTCTTCGGGGCTTGGCAGCACCAGCTTGGTGAAGCCGACCGAGAAGCCGCTGATGGAGGCCTGGAACAGCCTGGATATCTGGCCGCGCAGCATCTGGAACCAGAACACCAGGGTGGCACCACCCAGCAACCAGGCCAGTGACACGTCGAGCCGGCTCACCACCAGCAGGCGGGTGCCGTCGGTCTCCAGTTTGAAGCCGAGCAGCCAGAAGGAGAGCACCAGCAGTACCAGGCTGGCGATACAGGCATGAATGAATTGACGTTTCATCATACTTTCTCCACTTCCGGACGACCCAGGATGCTGCGTGTGGACATGAACAGCAGCGCGAGAGCATGCATAGATTGGTTTTTCATACCTTCTCGACCTCCGGGCGACCCAGGATGCCGGTGGGCATGAAGAGCAGCACACCGATGAGCAGGGCAAAGGCCATCACATCCTTGTACTCGGTGCTGAGATAACCGGCGGTCATCGCCTCGACCACGCCGAGCAGCAGGCCCCCCAGCACGGCACCGGGGATGCTGCCGATGCCGCCCAGGACGGCGGCGGTGAAGGCCTTGAGGCCGGCCATAAAGCCGAGATAGGGGTTGATCACCCCGTAATACATGCCGAGCAGCACGCCGGCGACGGCGGCCAGGGTGGCACCGATGACGAAGGTCACGGCGATCACCACGTTGGTGTCGATGCCCAGCAGGTTTGCCATCTTGATGTCCTCGGCACAGGCGCGGCAGGCGCGCCCCATGCGCGAGCGACCGATGAACTGGGTCAGGGTCAGCATGGTCACGAAGGTGACCACGAAGATGATGATCTGCATCCAGGAGAGGGAGGCCTGGAAGCCGTTATCGCTACCGAGCTCGACCCCGCCGGTGATGAGCGCAGGCATGGCGATGTCTCGCGACCCTTGTGCCATGCGCACCAGGTTCTGCAGGAAGATCGACATGCCGATGGCGGAGATGAGGGGGATCAGCCGGTTACCGCCGCGCAGGGGGCGGTAGGCGACCCGCTCTATGGTCCAGCCATAGCTGCCGGTGATGATGATGCTGATGAGGAAGGCGGAGCCGAGCAGCAACACTGTGCTGTCGATCCCCATCATCATTAGGGCGGCCATCACCATGAAGGCGACGTAGGAGCCGATCATATAGACCTCGCCATGGGCGAAGTTAATCATGCCGATGATGCCGTAGACCATGGTGTAGCCGATGGCGATCAGGGCGTAGGTGCTGCCGATGGTCAGCCCGTTGAGCAACTGCTGGACAAAATAGAGGAGGTGTTCGGACATACTGCGTTCCCTGTACGAGCCCGATGATTGGAATCGGGGTGGCCGAAGCCACCCCGTTGGCGCGACTTACTTGAGCTGGGTAGAGGTGCCGTCGGCGTGCCACTCGAAGACGCCGAACTCGAAGCCCTTCAGGTCACCGCTCTTGGCCCAGTTGAGCTGGCCCATGACGGTGTCGACCGGCATGCCCTTGATGGCGGCCGCCACGGCGGCCGGATCCCCATCACCCGCCTTGGCGATGCCGGCGGCCAGGGTCTGCACGGCGGCATAGGTGGTCCAGACGAACGGACCGGAGGAGTCCTGACCCTTGGCCTTGAACGCCTCGACCAGCTTGGCGTTGGCCGGCTCCAGGTCATACTTCTTCGGCAGGGTCACCAGCAGCCCCTCGGAGCCCTGGCCGGCGATGGCGGAGATGTCCTTGTTACCGACCCCCTCCGGGCCCATGAACTTGGCCTTGAGCCCCTTCTCATGAGCCTGGCGCAGGATCAGACCCAGCTCGGGGTGGTAGCCGCCGTAGTAGACGAAGTCCACGTTCTGTTTCTGCAGTTTGGCGATCAGGGCGGAGAAGTCCTTGTCGCCGGCGGTGATCCCCTCATAGGCCACGACCTTGACACCCGCCTTGTCCAGCGCCGCTTTCACGCTGGAGGCGATCCCCTCACCGTACTGCTTCTTGTCGTGGATGACGGCCACGTTCTTGGGTTTCACCTGCTCGATGATGTACTTGGCGGCGGTCGGTCCCTGGTCGCTGTCGAGACCAATGGTACGCAGCACCAGCTGATAGCCGCGCTCGGTAATCTTGGGGTTGGTGGAGGCCGGGGTGATCATCAGCACGCCCTCATCCTCATAGATGTCGGAGGCGGGCAGGGTGTTGTCGGAGCAGAGGTGGCCGACCACAAACTTGACGCCGTCGTTGATCACCTTGTTGGCGACGGCCACCGCCTGCTTCGGATCGCAGGCGTCGTCATAGATGACGGCTTCGATCTGCTTGCCGGCGATGCCTCCGGCCTGATTGATCTGCTCGACAGCCATGCGGCCACCGGTGAACTGCATATCCCCATACTGGGCCACCGGGCCTGTGACCGGACCGGCGATCCCGATCTTGACGGTATCGGCGGCCATGGTGAGGGTTGAGGCGCCAAAGAGGGCCATAGAAATGGCGGCGCGAACGGCTGATCTGCTCCAATTATTCATCGATTCGTCCCTTAATCAGTTGATTATTTCAAGTCCGACCGACATCCCCTCTGATCAGACATACCCTGTTTCTATCATCCCGACGGTAGCGGGGACAAGCGGTTCAAGATGCTGAATTGAAAGCACAAAAGCATACTCAACCAGTGTAAGGGGTCATTATTTGAGACTTGAGTGGGTTTATATTCTGCATTAGGCGCCAATGCAAACAGTTGTGTTGTTAATATGTTAATGTGCAGTATAAAAACGCGCCAGCCAGGAGTCTGATTTTGCTCCCACTTTAGCCAAATAGAGTTTGCGCAAACGATCCCCCCGGTCTAGATTGGCAAATCATGAAAAATCGTTGGCAGTTCCCGCGAACATCAAGCCTTTATGCGGGAAATCTGCTAATGTTCCGCCTTTGACATTCAGGAGACTGAGATGGCCACCATCAAGGATGTCGCCGCTCGAGCCGGCGTATCCATCTCCACCGTCTCGCATGTGCTCAATCACACTCGTCGGGTCAGCGAAGATGCTACCCAGAAGGTGCTTGAGGCGGTGGCAGAGCTTAACTACGCCCCCAATTCGGTGGCGCGAAGCCTCAAGGTCAATTCGACCAAGACCATCGGCATGTTGGTGACCACCAGTGCCAACCCCTTCTTTGCGGAGGTGGTGCAGGGGGTGGAAGCCTACTGCTTCGAGCAGGGCTATAGCCTGATCCTCTGCAATACCGAGAACCAGCCCCCCCGTCAGCGTCATTACCTGCGCATGCTGATGGAGAAGCGGGTGGATGGTCTGCTGGTACTGGGAACCGATATCGACAGCACCCTGCGCGACATGCTGCGCAGCTACAAGAACGTGCCACAGGTGGTGCTCGACTGGGGTACCGAATGCGACTTCGCCAACGTCATCAATGACAACGCCCGTTCCGGGGCGAGCATGGCGACCCGCTACCTGCTCGAGCAGGGGCACACTGATATCGCCTGCATCACGGGTCAGCTCGGCAAGCAGACCACCCAGCAGCGTCTCGACGGGGTGCGCGATGCCCTGGGTGAGCGGGGGCTCACCCTCTCCGAGGCCCGCATCTTTGAGGGGGACTACGAGAGCCAGAGTGGTTTCGATCAGATGCAGCGTATCCTGGCCCTGACCCCACGGCCGACCGCCGTGTTTGCCTTCGACGATCCCATGGCGATCGGTGCCATCTGTGCCGCCTGGGAGGCCGGGGTCAAGGTGCCGGATGACATCTCCGTCGTTGGCTATGACGACGTGGAGATGGCGCGCTTCTCGAGCCCGCCGCTGACGACCATTCGCCACCCCAAGGCCGAGCTCGGCCAGATGGCGGTGCAGCAGCTGGTGGGCCGGATCCGCAACAAGGAGCTGTCGGTAGAGTCCTTCACCGTCGAGCCCGAACTGATCATCCGACACTCGGTCAAGACCGTGAAGTAACTGGCACCGAGTGCAGAGAGGGAGGCCTGGCGCCTCCCTCTTCTTTTGTCCGGCGGTCAGTAGTTGATGCTGACGTACTCCACCTCGGGGATCCCCATCTCTCCTTTCACGTGGACACAGAGGACGAAGAAAAAGTTGGCCAACAGGTTGGCAAAACGATAGAGGATGGGATCGAACGCCACGCCATCCTCTTCCAGCCGCACCAGCAGCCGCACCACCTTCTTGGCGCCACAGCGGCACAGGTGCAGGGTCGGGATCGGCATGGGGCCACGGGGTAGTACGAAGCCGGTCACCCGTCCACGGTTGGCCTCGTTATAGTGGTCGTAACGCCCCTTGAGCCAGTCGAGGTCGTTCTCGAAGATGCCGAGCCGTCCGCGTACCGAGCCGTTGAGGTTGTAGATGAGTCGTTGCAGTTGGTCGAGATCGGCCGCCACCTCTTCCACCCCGGCCGGCAGCATGGCCATCACGGCCCCGACCTGGGAGCAGAGTTCGTCGGTGGCTATCTCATAGTCACACTGGAGCCGGGTCTCGAAGATGAAGGGATAACAGAGTTCGCGCTTGTCGCGCGGGCGTTTCGGGTTCATGGGATCGGATCGCTGCTGGGTGGTCAGCCAGTGTGCCAGCCCCGTCGGGGGCTGGCAAACCGGTTCAACCCATCAGGTGCAGGGCATCGAGCATCCGCTGGTTAAAGCCATTGAAGCGCTGGAGCTGCTCCTGATCCCGACCCTGGGCCGTTAGCACCGACTGGGTGAGGCTCTGCTGGCTGGGGGGCGGCAGTGCCTCGTCGGCCTGACTCTGCCACTGCTGGAGTTTGGGCAGGTAGTCGGCCAGGGGTTTAAGCAGATCCTGCAGGGAGTGATCTCCCTGGTAAGCCAGGTTGACCCGGCTTTGCTGTTTCACCTTGAGGCTGAAACTGGCCAGCTGACTGTCATCCAGTTGCAGGTCGCCCAGTTGATCGGGGATGGCATCCAGATTGCCCGAGAAGAAGGAGTGGGCCAGGGTATCGAGCCCCTTGATAAGCTGGCCTATGGCTCCCGTCTCTGCCTCGCTGAGGTTCCCCTGCAGGGAGAAGCTGAAGCTTTGGCTGTATTGGAAGCTCACCTTGCTGCCCTGATCGCTGCTGCTGGCCTGGAATTGCCAACTGTCGTTGAAGCGCAGCACCACCTTGTCCCCGTCCCGGGTCTCGATCTCGAGGGAGCCCTGCTGCCGGCTGGCGAGCTGGGCGGCAGCCATGTCGGTCGCCGAGACCTGGCCGAAGAACTCCTTCTCGAACTGGTCGAGCCCCTCCTGAATCAGTTTGTAGCTCTGATCGATACCGGTTTTAATGTCCTCGTTATCGGTGGCGAGGTCTCCCAGCATCTTCCTGGCCTGCTCGAAGCCCATGTCGACCCCCTTGCGGGCCTGCTCCATCATGGTGCCGAGTTCGTCATCTCCCTTGCCGTCGGCCCGGGCGGCACCCAGTCTCCCGGTGACGAAGGAGAGCACATTCTTGGCCACCTCCTCGAAGTCAAACAGGGTATCGGGCGTGACCTCTTCGGTCTGCTTCGGTGCCTGGTAGTGGCCGCCGTTGATCTCGAGGCTGAATTGCAGTGCCTGCTGCACCAGCGCCTGCGCCCATCTGGGGCGTCCATGAAGGGAGACCTGGTCACCTTGATCCCTGGGCGATTCGGCCCTGGCTGCTCCCTTCTCCCTGCTCTTGTTGGCAAGGTCGGTGCCGGCTGCGACCCCCTTGCCCACTCCGTCGATTTGCATGGCGTTATCCTCCCCCGCATGCCCCCGTGATCCTGCTATCGGCGCGTCTGGATAAATCTTGACCACAAAAAACTGGACAACCGTCACTCGCCTCTTAAAATCCCCCCCTCGGGCTTGCGCCCACCCCGTTTTCGGCTTCGTCCATGAGGTATTCGATGAGTCACACCCCGGCTGCCTACCAGCAGCAGCTCGACGCCAAGGCCGAGCGCCTGCGTGCCCTGTTTGCCGCCTTCCAACCGCCCGTGCTCGAGGTGTTTGCCTCGCCGGCCGAACACTACCGCATGCGCGCCGAGTTTCGCGTCTGGCACGACGGGGATGACCTCTACCACATCATGTTTGACCAGGAGACCCGCCAACGTATCCGGGTCGATCAGTTCCCGGTCGCGAGCCGCCTCATCAACGATCTGATGCCCCGGCTGGTGGAGGGGATCAAGCCTCACCCCGTTTTGCGCCGCAAGCTGTTTCAGATCGACTATCTCTCGACCCGCTCCGGCCAGGTGATCGTCAGTCTGCTCTACCATCGCAAGCTCGACGAGCAGTGGCAGGCCGCCGCTGAGGTGCTGCGTACCAGCCTGCGCGAGCAGGGGTTCGAGCTGCAGCTTATCGGTCGTGCCCACAAGCAGAAGATCTGTCTGGAGCAGGAGTTTGTGGATGAGGTGCTGGAGGTGGAGGGGCGCAGCTACACCTACCGCCAGGTAGAAAACAGCTTCACCCAGCCCAATGCCGAGATTAACCAGAAGATGCTGACCTGGGCGCGGGACGTGACTCGCGAGAGCGAAGGGGATCTGCTGGAGCTCTACTGCGGTAACGGCAACTTCTCCATCGCCCTGGCCGAGAACTTCGAGCGGGTGCTGGCCACCGAGATCGCCAAGCCGAGTGTAGAGTCGGCCCAGTACAATATCGCCGCCAACGGCATCGATAACCTCATCATACTGCGCATGTCGGCCGAGGAGTTCACCATGGCCATGCGTGGCGAGCGGGAGTTCAACCGCCTCAAGGGGATCGACCTCTCGGACTACCGTTGCAACACCATCTTCGTCGACCCGCCGCGCGCCGGCCTGGATCCGGCGACCGTCAGGCTGGTCCAGGAGTATGACCATATCCTCTACATCTCCTGTAACCCCGAGACCTTGCAAGAGAACATGGCCGTGCTCGGCGAAACCCACGAGATTGCCCGCTTCGCCCTGTTTGACCAGTTTCCCTGGACCCACCATATGGAAGCCGGGGTTTACTTGCGCCGTAAGGGGTAAGCATAAGAAGGGAGCCATCGGCTCCCTTTTTAATGATGCCCTGTCGGTTGAATAGCGACCGAACTGGCCTTCACCTACGAGCCGCCGGTACTGCGTCACATCATCGCCTGCCTTGAGGGGGGGGGCGCGGCAGGCTACTGGCGTTTCACCCCTGGGAGAGCGTCAGATCAAAACAAACTTCTGAGATGTCAGTTATTCTGCCCGGACCTTATTGTGGAGCCGGAGGCGATGTGACCGCCATAGAATCACTGACAGTGGCGGCCGGGGCGAGTGCCCTGGCCTGGGGGCTGTTACAGCGGCGGGGTTGGGCTGTCTGGCCGGCCCTGCTGCTGGTCATCGCTGCCTGGGTGGTGGCGGCGGATCTCTGGCTCTGGGGTGCGCTGGCGTTGGTGACCGGGTTTCTCGGGTGGCGAGGGCTGCGGCACCCCCATGCCGGGCCAGCCACCACAGAGAGGCTGCGAGAGGGGATGCGCCACCTGCTGCTGCTCTCCTGGGCGCTGGTGGCGGGCCAGTACCTCATTTATGTGTGGCAGCTTGGCCGGGGTGAGACGCCGCTGCTGGCCCGTCCCGACGTGGTGGATGCCTTCCTGCCCATCGCCGGGGGGCTGGGGTTAAGGGCCTGGGGCCAGTTCGGTATGACCGACCCGCACCATCCTGCGGCCACCGTCACCGTGCTGGTGCTCACGCTGTCGGCCCTGCTGATCGGGCGCAGTTTTTGCGGTTGGGCCTGTCCGCTTGGAGTGCTCGGGGAGTGGTTGCATCGGCTGCGCTGCCGCCTGTTACCGGGGGAGTGGACCCCGCCGCGCTGGCTCGATGGGGTGCTGCGTGCCCAGAAGTGGTTGGTGCTCGGCTTTTTGCTCTTCATCATCGTGCTGGCGGTACCCACAGCAGCCCTGCCCGGCTATCTCGCCAGCCCCTATCACCAGGCGGCGGATATGAAGATGGGGGCCTTCTTCTTCAACCTGACCCTGCTCTCTGGCCTGTGCCTGGGTTGGGTGGTGCTGCTCACCGCCACCTTCCGCCAGGGATTTTGCCGCTATCTCTGTCCTTATGGCGCCTGGCTGGGACTGCTTGGGATACTCTCACCCTTGCGAGTTCGCCGCGATGAGGTCCGCTGTCTGCGCAGCCTGGGCCACGACTGCGACAGGTGTAGCCGGGCTTGCCCGTCACGTATTGCGGTGCATCAGGTGATTGCGGTGAGAAATCTGGAGTGCAGCGACTGCCGCCGCTGCATCGAGGCCTGCCCGAAACGGGCCGATGCCCTGCACCTTGGCACGAAGCGGCGCAGGGTGAGCACGCCGTTACAGCTGGCGTTGCTCTCTCTTTTCTTGTTTCTGTTGCCTCTGCTTGCTGACGGCCTGCTTGGGCTCTGGGTCAGTCAGACTCCCCTCGAGGTGCGCCGCCATCTGCTCCATATCCTTCCCTATCTCTCCCACTGAGCAGGGTTATTCGGTCAGCAGGCGGTAGACGGGCTCCTCTCTCAGACGAGTGGCTTGGTCTGCGCTCCCATCCCGGTCGCTGCGATGCTCGTTGCGATAGCTGGTGTAGTGCCAGTGGTGGGGGGCCACATCAGAGGCGGGGGCTTCGCCCAGGGGGATCCCTGCCCGATTGAGGCTGGACTCGAGTTGCTCGATGAAGTGGCGGACCCGACCGAGATCCCTGGCTTGATACTGGCTGTCTGCCTGTTCCGGCTTGATGTAGAGGGTGAACTGGGCTCCCTTGGCGACTCGACTGTCTCGATCCACCTTGGCAAGATCGGTCACTTTCCACTTGTCGATGGGACTATCCCCCGAGAAGAGCAGGGGGCCCAGCTCGGCAAAGGCGCGATCCAGGTGGTCCGGATGCACGCTCAGATGGACCTTGTCCCCCTGAAACTCTCCTTCGGCACGGCCTTGCTCCCGGGTGGCATGAATGAAGACATCTCCCCCCGTGTGGAGTCGATAGTCCCCGTGGCGGGCGGCGAAGTTGGTTTGCTGCATGGTTTGGTAGCTGGGCGGAAAGCCATCCGGGCGCAGGGTCGGGGTGGGCTGGGAACGAATTTGCTGGGCCAGCTCGGGCAGACGAGCCTGCAGTTGCTCTGTCTGGGCCACGCTCTGTGGCTCGGGTGGCGTGACGGGCAGGGTGAGTGGGGCGAGATTGAATTTGGCTTTCATGGTGTGCTCCTCATCGGGTGGGCCACCATTGTGCGGTAAGGGGAAGGGCGGCCTCTGTTGGTAGAGGTCGCCATTTTTTAGGGTTCCATTAGGGCAGGCTTCTGGTGCGCAGGAACAGGTAGAGCATGGTGGCCATGGCGGCCAATACCAGCAGGGAGGCGAGGGAGAGCACGGGCTCTATCTGCTCGGGGGGCATCCGCTTGCCATAGAGCAGGAACAGGCCCACCGCCATCAGCAGGGCGCCGCCCTGGTGCAGATAGAACTGAATCTGAACCAGCCGGCCGGTCGGGTTACCGAGCCAGAGCCGGTGGCAGAGTGCGTAGATGAAGGAGACCACGAATCCCACCAGCATGATGTGAGCGTGGGTGACAAATTGGCCGTGATTCTGGCTGGCGGCCATATGGATGCCGAGCAGCATGCCGAGCAAGGCATAGCTGAGGGCGCAGACGACAAACTTCCTGTCCATGATTCACTCCTTCAAATGTGATGAGAGGAGTATAGGTGTGCGATCCGGTTTGATACCCAAGGGGAGGCAGGGTAAAGTCCCCTGACGCGGCAGCCGGTGGCTGCCGTTTTCATTAGTGCCCTCAGGGCCGGGGTATCACCCCATCATCGCAATCGAATGGCAAGGAGTCAGGGAGATGGAACAGAAACCATCCGTGGTGGGCGGGGCATGTATCATTGCCAGCGTCTGTGTCGGGGCCGGTATGTTGGGGCTGCCCAGTGCGGGAGCGGGGGCCTGGACGCTGTGGTCGACCCTGGCGATCGTGCTGACCATGGTGGTGATGACGGTGTCGGGCTGGATGCTGCTTGAATCCTACCGCGGCTATCCCCTGCGGGTCTCCTTCGATACGGTGACCCGGGACCTGCTGGGGGAGAAGGTCAACGCTCTTAACAACCTGAGCGTCTATTTCGTCGGCGGCATTCTGCTTTACGCCTACATCACCTCATCGGGCCTCATCATTCAGGAGATGACGGGGCTCGGCAGCCACGTCGCCTCGGTGCTCTTTACCCTGGCCTTCTCGGCTCTGGTGTGGCACTCCACCCGGGCGGTGGACCGTATCTCGGTGTTGCTGGTGATCCTGATGGGATTGAGTTTTGCTTTCGGCATCTCGGGCCTCTCCATGAAGATAAGCCCCGACCTGCTGTTTGACCGTATGAGTGAGCATGCCAGCTATGCCCCCTATGCGCTGGTGATGCTGCCGGTGGCCCTCACCTCGTTCGGCTATCACCACTCGGTCTCGTCGATGCGAGCCTATTACGGGGAGGAGCGCCGTGCCAGCCGTGCCATCCTGGGGGGGACGGCCATCGCCCTTACCTTCTATACCATCTGGCTGCTGAGCGTATTCGGCAACCTGCCGCGCAGCGAGTTTGGCCCGGTGATCGAACAGGGGGGTAACGTGGATGCCCTGCTCAAGGCCCTCGGTTCTGTGATCGAGTCCAAGGCGGTGGCGAGCGCGCTCAACGCCTTCTCCATGGCAGCCATCCTCTCCTCCTTTATCGGCGTAGGCCTCGGTGTGTTCGACTACCTGGCGGATCTCTTCAAGTTCGACAACAGCCGGATTGGTCGCAGCAAGTCGTGGGCGGTGACCTTCCTGCCGCCGCTGGTGCTCTCGCTTCTGTTCCCGTTCGGGTTCCTGGTGGCTATCGGCTACGCCGGGGCCGTTGCGACCCTGTGGACCTGTATCATTCCGCCGCTGCTGGTATGGAAGGTGCGTGCCAGTCGCCGGGACGAGACCGGGTTTCGTGCCCCGGGTGGCATGGCCATGATTGTTCTGGTGATCCTGTTCGGGGTGCTGACCGCCGCCTTCCATTTGCTGAATATGGTGGGGTGGCTGCCGGCCTATACGGGTTAAGCCACTGACGTGGAAAGCAAAAAACGGCGCCTTCGGGCGCCGTTGTTGTGGGTGAGTCAGAGCCGGGTGAAGTCCACCGGCGGCTGGCCTACTTTGGGACATCCACCAATTGGACAGAGATATTACTCCCGATCCGATTTTTAGCCTGGAGGTATGACGGGGCGCTATCTTGTGTCTAGTCGTGATGATCAGAGGAAAGAATTCAGGCAATGGCTGTCGGGTGGTCTTGGTGCCATAAGAGACACCATTCAAATAAAGATGGTTGATGTTTGCTCAGAGTACTGGTTGATGACACCATCGCTGGCCGCAGTGGTGGGCGTAACGCTCTCGCGCCACGCCGTGACCAATGGCCCGGATGCCGCTTCGTTTGAACAGCTTCACCTGCTTGAGCCAGTCCTCAGCCTCGAGTTGCAACCGTTGCAAGATGGGGGAAAGCGCCGCCGGAATATGGCCCCGCTTGTCTTCGCGGATGGCACGGCCCGTCCAGTCAACCAGCGCCAGATAGTCGCTGAAGGTGTAGGGGAGTGACTCGGGTTCATTCTTCTTGGCAAACGGCAGCAGCAGGGGTGGCAACTCGGTGGTTTTGGCCCTTCCCAGACGCTGGCTGATGCTGGTGTAGTCGCTCTCCTCGGGTCGGTCGGCGAGTTTGGCACGGATGGGGTTAAGCTCCACATAGGCCATGCAGGCGAGCAGTGCCGACTCCGTCAGCAGGGCCTGGCTCTTGAAGCGCCCCTCCCAGAAGTGACCCTTACAGCTATCTTCCTGATTGGCTTGGCGAGCCAACCCTTCGTTGAGCAGGCGCGCAAGCCAACTGATGGAGTAGAGTCGCCCACGCCACTCCTCTATTAGCCCCTGCACTACCGAGAGCTCTGGCTCAATCAGGGCATCCCCCTGATACCAGCGGCGCACCAGCAGCGGCCACTGGAACAGCCCGGCCCACCGCTCGGCCACCTCCCGCTCGCTCCAACCCTGCGCCTGCTCGGCATCCACTTTCAGCACCAGGTGGTAGTGGTTGCTCATCACCGCATAGGCGCAGATACCGATGGCAAAGAGCCGCGACAGCTGGCCCAGCCGGTCAACCACCCACTGGCGGCGATGCTCGTAACTCTGGCCCGA
>NZ_JBFODE010000015.1:0-36762 GCF_040908155.1 Aeromonas sp. R6-2
ATTCGTGGTGGGTCGTGTAGGGCTCGAACCTACGACCAATTGATTAAGAGTCAACTGCTCTACCAACTGAGCTAACGACCCACGAAATCTTTTTTTTGCCCCGCCTTGGCCGGACATCTTCAATCTGGTGGTCGCTACTGGGCTCGAACCAGTGACCCCCTCCTTGTAAGGGAGGTGCTCTCCCAGCTGAGCTAAGCGACCTGGGATACTGCTTTAAGTGGTGGGTCGTGCAGGATTCGAACCTGCGACCAATTGATTAAAAGTCAACTGCTCTACCGACTGAGCTAACGACCCACTCATCAGCTGTCGCTACCGGTTCAATCCAGCGGCGCCAACGGCGGCTTATATTACGGATTTAATTCTCTGACGCAACAGAAAAATCGTGATTTAAATCCGTTTGCTCGCGGCGCGTACAATTTGGTGCAAAATTAACACACTCGTCACGCCGCTTGCGTTTTTTATCGACAAATCAGAGCTTTGAGAGGCTCTGTTGAGCCAGTTGCGCCGCAGAGGTGTTGGGATAGCCCTTGATCACCTGCTCATAGAAGCTCTTGGCATCCGCCTTCTTGCCCTCGAGTTGCGACAGCATGCCCAGCTTGAGCAGGGCATCGGCCCGCTTCGGCGACTTGGGATACTTGCTCACCAGGGTCTGGAACTGCTCCTTGGCGCCCGCACGATCCCCCTTGTTGAAGAGCAACTGCCCCAGCCAGTAGTGGGCATTGGGTGCGTAGGAGGAGTTGGGGTACTGCTTGATAAATCCCTGGAACGCCGGGATGGCCTTGTCGTAGTTCTTCTCTTTGAGCACCAGATTGACCGCGGCATCATAGGCCTGGTTCTCATCCTGATTGCTGGAGTAGTTGGCACTCGCCGCCGGTGCTGCCGGGTTGGCCGCAGGAGCCGGTGTGGCCGCCTGTTGGCTATTGACCTTGTCGAGCTCCTGATAGAGCTGACGCTGGCGCTGCTCGGACTGCTCCATCTGGTAGCCTTGCTGCTCCAGCTGACCGCGCAGAGAGTCGACCTCCTGCTGCAGGGAGTCCACCTGCTGCTGCAGATCGGCCTGAACCCGTAGACGGGCGTTGAGGGTGCGCTCGAGCAAGGCGACCCGATCCTCCAGACTACCGGTGGGGACGATGGCGCCGTTGTTGCCGCTCAGGGTAACGGCTCCGCCCCCCAGCTCGCTGACCGGTGCGGCGGCCATGGCCTGGAACTGAAATAAAAGGGCGGCCGTGATGGCCGCCGTCTTAAACACACACTTCATCCGTCAAAACCTTAGTAGACCAGGACCGCGCGGCGGTTCTTGGCATAGGCATCCTCGGAGTGGCCCGGATCCAGCGGCTTCTCTTCGCCGTAGGAGACGATGGAGAGCTGGTCAGCCTGCACACCCAGGGTTTGCATGTACTTGGCAACGGCTTTGGCACGACGCTCGCCCAGGGCGATGTTGTACTCGGGGGTGCCGCGCTCGTCGGTGTGGCCTTCGATCAGAACCTTAACGGCCGGGTTTTCACGCAGATAGCTGGAGTGGGTGTCCAGCAGGTCGGCGTACTGGCCCTGGATCTCGTTGCTGTCGAAGCCGAAGTAGATGGTGTTGTCACGCTGCAGGGCTTCCATACGCTGACGCATCTGCTCTTCCGGGGAGAGCATACCGTCGGCACCACCGGTCATGACGCCACCGTTGGCGCCCATGCCGGACTCGGCGCCGGAGGCGTCGGAGTCGGAAGTGGAGCTACAGGCCGCCAGGGTGAACAGCGGCAGAGCGATAGCCAGGCCCTTGAGCAGTTTGTTGAGTTGCATGCTAATTCCTTAAACCTTTGTTACAAAACAAAAAAGGACACATTTATTAGTTTAGAAAGGGAGACCATGCCGGAGCACGGACTTCACCAGTGCTGGTGGGCAGCACTGCTCTGAAGCGGCCATCTGTGGACACCAGTGCCAGGCTCTTTTTGCCCTGGTAGACGGTGGTGTAGATGATCATGCTACCGTTGGGCGCCACGCTGGGTGACTCGTCCAACGCACTCTGGGAGAGGACCATCAGACCGCCACTCTCGAGATCCTGACGGGCGATCCGGTACTGACCCTGAATCCGGGTCACCATCACCATGGACTTGCCGTCCGGGGTAATGGAAGAACCCTGATTAGACTCACCCTCCCAGGTCATTCGGCGAGTCATTCCAGACGCCAAATTTACGCTATAAATCTGGGGTTTGCCACCACGTTCTGAGGTGAAGATCAGGGTCTGGGAATCGAGCCAGGCCGGCTCGGTATCGATGGAGCGGCTGTCGGTCACGCGGCGCAATTGCTTGCTCGCCACGTCGATGATGTAGATGTCCGGCTGGCCATCCTTGGAGAGCACCACGGCCAGTCGGCTGCCATCCGGAGACCACTTGGGCGCCCCGTTGATCCCGCGGAAACTGGTCAGCAGAGAACGCTGCTGAGTGTAGATATCCTGGATGTAGATCTCGGGACGCTGGTTCTCGAAGCTGACATAGGCGAGCTTGCTGCCATCGGGTGACCAGGAGGGGGACATCAGGGGCTCACGGGAGCGCAGCAGAGTCTTCTCGTTGTAGCCGTCATAGTCGGAGATACGCAACTGATAGGGGTACTGGGTGCCGCGCTCGATGGCCACATAGGCCAGACGAGTCAGGAAGGCACCACGTTCACCGGTCAGGCGCTCGTAGACGATGTCGGAGATGCGGTGGGCAAACTGGCGCAGCTGGGCGGCCGGCACGGTCGCGGTGCGGCTGTCGAGCACATAGCCATTGGCATCGCCCCCCATGGCCTTGAGGGCCTGCCCCTTGAGCACATCGACCAGCTCGAAGCGGATCTGGTAACCACCACCGGCCGGCTCGATAGCGCCGACGACGACCGCCTCCACCCCTTGTGACGCCCAGGGGCCGAAGTTGATCTCGGCACTGGAGGTGGGAGACTGGGGCATCTGCTGACGGGTCAGGGGCTTGAACTTGCCGCTGCGCAGCAGATCCGAGGAGATGATCTCCGCCAGATCCTGGGGCAGTTGACCCTCACCGGTCCACTTAAAGGGCGCCACCGCCACCGGGCGAGCGCTATCGATCCCCCCCGTCAACACCAGCTCCAGCGCCGCACGGGCGGGAGAGGCGAGCAGGAAGGCACTCACGAACAATAAAACCAGCCGTTTCAACATTGCGTGTTCAACTCCATTTGGAGGTTAGAAAAACAACCACTCTACCAGGGGAGCACAGGCTCCCCCCTTATCAGCCGCCGAACGGATCGACCAGCAGTTTGATATCCTTCATTCGGGCGAAAGCCGCTGGATCCTTGGGCACGGGCACCTTGCCCGCCTTCAGGGCCGCCGCCTTGGCCGCCCGGCAGACCCCGGGGTCACCCCCGGCAATATCCGCCGATATGATAAAGCCATCTGGAGCCAATTTCAGGGCCAGGTTACAGGTTTTCCCCTTCATGGTCTGATCGATCAGCATGTAGCGTCGAATCGTGTCTACCACCATGGCGCCATATTGGTTAACCTCACCGGCAACCTGCCCCGAACGAGCCTGCTCACGGGCATTCGCTTCCGCCTCCAGCCCCTGCTGCATCTGGGCTTCCAGCTCGGCCTGCAGGCGCGCCTCTTCCGCCTTGCGCTTGCGCTCGGCATCGGCTTTGGCCTTCTTGGCTGCCGCTTCCTTGGCCTTCTTCTCGGCCTCTGCCTTGGCTTTCTTCTCGGCCTCTGCCTTGGCTTTCTTCTCGGCCTCCGCCTTGGCTTTCTTCTCGGCCTCCGCCTTGGCCTTCTTCTCAGCCTCCGCCTTGGCCTTCTTCTCGGCCTCCGCCTTGGCTTTCTTGTCAGCCTCGGCCTTCTTCTCGGCCTCCAGTTTCTTGCGCTCTTCCTCTTCTTTCTTTTTCTTGAGGGCCAGCGCCTTGGCCTCTTCTGCCTTGCGTGCCTCCTCGACCTTGCGCGCCTCCTCGGCGGCCTTGGCCTTCTCTTCGGCACGCTTCTGCTCGGCGATCTTCATCTGCTTCTCGGCCTCGGCCTTGCGCTCGGCCACCTCGGCCACCTTGCGCTGCTGCTCTGCCTCCAGCTTGCGCTGCTGCTCCTCGATCGCCTCACGGCGGGCGCGCTCGGCGTCCTCTTTTTCCTTCTTCACCGCCTGCTGCTTGGCCTGCTTCTGCTGGATCTGCTCGGCCTGCTGGTTGAGGAAGTTGTCGTCGAGCATGACCGCCTGGACTATCTGTCCCGAAGCCGCCGGCCGCTTGGGCTTGCTAAAGTCGAGCCCGACCAGCAACACGATGCCGATGATGAGGTGCAGCAGAAGCGACGCAATGACGTAACTCGATAATCCGCGCTTCACATCCCACTCCCTTAGTTGGGTGACTCGGTCATCAGACCAACCTGGGGCACCCCGGCCTTCTTCAGGGCCACCATCAGCAGGATCACCTCTTCGTAGCGAACAGACTTGTCTCCAGCCACCACCACGGGAGCCCCCTGATTGATGGCGAGATAGCCCATCGCCTTCTCGGTGATGTACTGCTCCATGGCCCCCTTGTCACCGGGTGGCACTGGCTCGGAATCGGCCTCGCCGGCCTTGATGCTGTACTCCCCTTCCGCCGTCACGCTGACGATGAAGGGGGGCTTGGCATCTTCCGGCAGCTGTTCGGATTCGGCCTGGGGCAGGTCTACCTTCACCCCTTGGGTGATCACCGGAGTCACCGCCATGAAGATGATGAGTAGCACCAACATGACGTCGATATAGGGCACCACGTTGATCTCGGCCACCTTCTTGCGCCGGATCCGTTGATAGGTCTGCATTAGCGCTCACCCTGCTGCTGTGCAATCTGGCGGTTCAGTATGGTGGTGAACTCGTCCATAAAGTTGACGTAGGCGTTCTCCAGCTTCTCCACCTTGTTGGAGAAGCGGTTATACCCCACCACGGCCGGGATGGCCGCGAACAGACCGATAGCGGTGGCGATCAACGCCTCGGCGATACCCGGCGCCACCATCTGCAGGGTGGCCTGCTGCACCTGACCCAGGGCGATAAAGGCGTTCATGATGCCCCATACGGTACCAAACAGGCCGATGTAGGGGCTGATGGAGCCGATGGTGGCGAGCACCGGCAGGTTGGACTCGAGATCGTCCACCGCGCGGGAGAGAGAGACACGCATGGCACGATAGGTGCCGTCCATCACGGCCTCCTGGCTACGGGCACCGGCCTTGAGCAGGCGGGCATACTCCTTGAAGCCGGAGTAGAAGATGTCTTCCATCCCCTCGATGTCATCACGGCGGGAGGAGGACTCCTGATAGAGACGGTTGAGATCGACACCGGACCAGAAGCGATCCTCGAACTGCTCCGAGGCGGCCTGGGCCGCCTTGATCACCTTGGTGCGCTGGATGATCAGCGCCCACGAGGTCACCGACATTCCCATCAGGGTCAGCATCACCAGCTTTACCAGCAGGCTGGCCTGCCAAAAGAGCCCAATAAACGAAATTTCAGCGTGCACTTACAGCACTCCCTTTACATGTTCAGGTATGGCTACGGGTTTCATTTGCGGCATGGAAACACAGGCAATTTGTACCTGGGACCGGGTAATCAGTCGTCCATCACCGGCAAAAATCTCTTGCTCAAAGCGCATGGAGGCCCGCTTGCACTCGGCAAGCCGGGTCACCACCGAGAGCAGCTCGTTGAAACGAGCCGCAGAGCGAAAATCGATCTCGGTACGGGTGACCACGAAGGCGATCCCTTCCGCCAACAGGGCATCCTGTTCGATGCCACGCACGCGCAGATACTCGGTGCGCGCACGCTCCATGAATTTAAGGTAGTTAGCGTTATAGACGATGCCGCCGGCGTCCGTGTCTTCGTAGTAGACGCGCACCGGAAACACGAAAGAATCGGCCATGGGATCTGTGATCCATACGACAATAAGATGGGCGCCTATGATAGCTCAGCCCTGAACAGGAAAGAAACGGGGGGAAGCCCTGCTCCCCCCCGTTTTTTATGCAATAAAGTATGTCCGTGTTAGCCAGAGTCCCCACAGGATGAGAGGCCAGGCAAGCCAGGGGCAAAGCAGCAGCCTTGCCACGACCGAGCGGGGATGAAACCCCATACCGTTGATAAAACCGGCACACACGGCCCACATCAGCAGCGGTGCCACCCAGCGGCCGAGGCCACTGGTGTTGGCCGCCACCAGATGGGAAGCCTGCAGTATGGCGACCGCCAGCAGAACGGCGGCCACCAACAGCAGCCCCTGCCACGGCTGGCGCCACAGGGGAGCGTAGAGCCGGGCAAGGAGGGCGTTACTCATCGATCGTGCGATCCATGTTCTCGGTATGCTCCAGCCAGAGGGCGTTGATGATGCCAAAGGCACACGCCAGCAGGAGACCCAGGATCCAGGTGAAATACCACATAGTGTTGCTCTCCTATCAATACAGCGAGTGCTGGTTCTCTTCCACGTGCTTGGTGCTGACGCGACCAAACATCTTGATGTAGGTCCAGATGGTGTAGCTCAGCACGATAGGCACGAACACCGCCGCCACCACCGTCATCACCTTGAGGGTGTTGAACGAAGAGGTCGCATCCCACATGGTCAGGCTGTGGCTCGGCTCGAGGCTGGAGGGCATCACAAACGGGAACAGGGAGAAACCTGCGGTCAGTATGATGCCGGCGATCGCCAGGGAAGAGCAGAGGAAGGCCACCCATCCCTTGTTCAACTTGGCAAACAGGGCGGTCAGCAGGCTCATGGCCAGACCCAAGGCCGGAGCGGCCATCATCCAGGGGTAGAGATCATAGTTCTTCATCCAGGCACCGGCTTCCAGCACCACCTCTTTGTTGAGGGGGTTGGCCACCGCGTTGCCGCCGGCAGAGCTAACCAGCACGTAACCATCCATGCCGCTCACCCAGAGTCCACCGATGGCAAACAGCACCAGGGTCACCAGAGAGCAGAGCATGGCGGCACTGCGGGAGCGAGCCAGCACTTCACCCTCGGTCTTCATCATCAGCCAGGTGGCACCCTGGGTCACGATCATGAAGAGGCTCACCAGACCGGCCAGCAGGCCCAGCGGGTTGAGCAGACCGAAGAAGTTGCCGGTGTAGGTCACCATCAGGTACTGGTTGAAGCTGAACGGTACACCCTGCAGCAGGTTACCGAAGGCGACCCCGAATACGATGGGCGGTACGGCGCTGCCGATAAACAGGCACCAGTCCCAGGTGCTACGCCACTTGGGATCGGTCTGCAGGGAGCGGTACTTGAAGCCGACCGGACGGAAGAAGAGCGCCATCAGGGTCAGGATCATGGCCACATAGAAGCCGGAGAAGGCGGCCGCATAGACATAGGGCCAGGCGGCAAAGAGGGCACCGCCGGCAGTCACCAGCCACACCTGGTTCCCCTCCCAGTGAGGGCCCATGGTGTTGAGCATGACGCGGCGCTCCACGTCCTTCTTGCCGACGAAGGGGAGCAGGCTACCCACCCCCATGTCGAAACCGTCCGTAATGGCAAAGCCGATCAGCAGCACGCCGACCAGAACCCACCAGATGACGCGCAAAACTTCGTAATCAAACATGAGTGGCTCTCCTTATGCCTTGAGCTGCTCGAAGTGGTACTTGCCGGTCTTGAGGCTACTCGGGCCGAGACGGGCATACTTGAACATCAAGTACATCTCGATGACCAACAGCACGCTATAGAAGAGGCAGATGCCGATCAGGGAGAACCAGATCTCGGAGGCCGGCACATTGGAGGCGGACATAAAGGTCGGCAGCACATCGGAGATGGTCCAGGGCTGACGGCCATACTCAGCCACGAACCAGCCACACTCGATGGCGATCCAGGGCAGCGGGATCCCCCACAGCAGAGCCTTGAGCAGCCACCTGCGCTTGCCGATCTGATGGCGGGCGCTGTCATAGAAGGCCACGGCGATCAGTGCCAGCATCAGGAAGCCACAAGCAACCATGATGCGGAAGGTGAAGAAGAGCGGCAGCACATTCGGGATGGAGTCATCCACGGCGGCCTTGACCTGCTCGTCGGTCGCATCGGTCACCTTGTCGGTGTAGCGCTTGAGCAACAGACCGTAGCCGAGATCCTGTTTCACCTCGTCGAAGCGGGCACGGGTCTCCTCGGACTTGTCGCCCGACTGCAGCTGGGTCAGCAGATCATAGGCGACCATGCCGTTACGCACGCGCAGTTCGTGCTCACTCTTGAGATCCTTGATGCCGGTCACCTGCTCGTCGAGGGAGCGGGTGGCGATGATACCGAGGGCGTAAGGGATCTTGATGGCGTAATCGGTGCGCATCTCTTCCTGGTTCGGAATGCCGAACAGGGTGAAGGAGGCCGGGGCCGGGTGGGTATCCCACTCCGCCTCGATGGCCGCCAGTTTGACCCGCTGCACCTCACCGGTCTCGTAGCCGGATTCGTCACCCAGCACGATAACGGAGAGGATGGAGGCCATGCCGAAGGCGGCGGCGATGGCGAAGGAGCGGCGGGCAAATGCCACATCACGGTTCTTCAGCAGGTAGTAAGAGGAGATCCCCAGCACGAACATGGCCCCCGTGGTGTAACCGGCGGCCACGGTGTGCACGAACTTCACCTGGGCGACGGGGTTGAACACCACGTCGGCGAAGCTCGCCATCTCCATACGCATGCTTTCAAAGTTGAACTCGGCCCCCACCGGGTTCTGCATCCAGCCATTGGCGACCAGGATCCAGAGGGCGGAGAGGTTGGTCCCGAGCGCCATCAGCCAGGTGGCTGCCAGGTGCTGGGTCTTGCTCAGACGATCCCAACCGAAGAAGAACATGCCGACGAAAGTGGATTCGAGGAAGAAGGCCATCAGCCCCTCGATCGCCAGCGGCGCCCCGAAGATGTCCCCCACATAGTGGGAGTAATAGGCCCAGTTGGTACCGAACTGGAACTCCATGGTCAGGCCGGTGGTGACACCGAGGGCGAAGTTGATACCAAACAACTTGCCCCAGAACTTGGTCATATCCCGGTAGACAGGGTTGTTGGTCATGACATAGACCGATTCCATGATCGCCAGGATGAAGGCCATCCCGAGCGTCAGGGGTACAAACAGGAAGTGATAGAGGGCCGTCGCAGCAAACTGGATCCGCGACAGGTCAACCACATGCTCAGCAATCATGATGTTTCCTCACCGATTATTGGCACGGCTATTGGGAGTAGTTAATGAAAAGCTTCCGATCACCTGGTCCCCTGCACGCCTGGAGTCGCAAAGAAAAACGCCATGCAAAAGACCAACAAGACGTCAAAGCGTTAACCTAACGGCAACAAAAAAGAGAAAAAAAGCTAATGTTTAACATGCGATAAACAACTTTTTTCTCTCAGCAAAGACGCAAAAATACCGCCGTGTTATATCACCTTTATTTGACGGAAATCAATGTGAAGGCGGCGAAGAAACAGCCATGAAAAATACACCTTTCGACCGGGAAAGGCGTTTGAAAAGTGAGCAGCATCACACTTCAACATAAATTCAACATGTTGCTACATAAGGATTTTATTTCATTTCTTCCATTCTGACCCAGCGCCGGTGACAAGCCCTCATAAGAGGGCGTTTTGGCAAATGCCACGCTTTATAATCATGGGGTATAACGAGAGCCACGCCCTTACCAAAATGCATCAGAATGTTGATTCCGTGGATGAATATATGGATTAGTTTTTCTAACTCAACTTCTGCAATTTTTCTAGTTTGCCCGACTCTCGTCTCCTCCCTAAAATTCGCCTCGCAGATTAAGTCCGGCACGGTAGATCCTGGTTGACAGGCCACCTTGCCACCGTTCCATTTCTCCTGTTATGAGTGACGACGAGATGAAAAAGTTTGTTGAGCGCACCCTTCGTTATTACAAGCTTTCCTTTGTTCAGATGTATCAGCTGAACCGCCTGTAAGGTCCCCATGACCCCAGCGCCCGGATCTCCGCCGCGCCTTACTCTGTATGTGAACATCCATCCTGAATTGTCTTGCCCACCGCATCTGCCGTGGGCTTTTTTTTATCAATATAAAAAAACCGCCCCGAGGGGCGGTGTTTGCATCAAGAGGCTGTTTTAGCCATTTTCCGGTCGTTCAAGGCCAAAGTGGAGATAGGCGCGCGGGGTCGCAATCCGCCCTCTTGGCGTACGCTGCAGAAAGCCCTGCTGGATAAGATAGGGTTCCAGCACATCTTCAATGGTGTCCTTCTCCTCACCGATGGCTGCCGCCAGGTTGTCGAGCCCCACGGGGCCACCGAGAAATTTGTCGATCACCGCCAGCAGCAGCTTGCGGTCCATGAAGTCAAAACCCTCGTTGTCCACATCCAGCATGTCCATGGCCCGGGCGGCGATGACGCCGTCTATGGTGCCATCAGACTTGACCTGGGCGAAGTCACGAACCCGGCGCAGCAGCCGGTTGGCAATACGCGGTGTGCCGCGGGAGCGGCGGGCCACCTCGTGGGCGCCATCGGCCCCCATGTCGAGCGCCAGACAACGAGCGCTGCGGGCCACGATATCGGCCAGATCGGTCACGCTGTAAAACTCCAGGCGCTGGACGATGCCGAAACGATCCCTGAGCGGGCTGGTGAGAGAACCGGCCCGGGTAGTGGCCCCGATCAGGGTAAAGGGAGGAAGGTCTAGCTTGATGGAGCGGGCCGCCGGCCCCTCTCCAATCATAATGTCGAGCTGGTAATCCTCCATCGCGGGATAGAGCACCTCCTCCACCACAGGGCTCAGGCGATGGATCTCGTCGATAAAGAGCACATCATTGGGCTCGAGGTTGGTCAGCAGGGCGGCCAGATCGCCGGCCTTCTCCAGCACCGGGCCGGAGGTGGTCTTGATGTTCACCCCCATCTCGTTGGCCACTATGTTGGCCAGCGTGGTCTTGCCAAGACCGGGAGGGCCGAAAATAAGCAGATGGTCGAGGGCCTCGCCGCGCTGGCGAGCCGCCTCGATGAAGATCTCCATCTGCTCGCGCACATGATCCTGCCCCTTGTAGTCCGAGAGCGACTTGGGACGGATGGCGCGATCGATCAGATCCTCGTCGCGGCCGGCGGCAGAGGCTGAGATAAGACGGTCGGCTTCGATCATGGGTTACCTCGTCACACCAGGCTGCGCAGGGCATCGCGGATGATCGCCTCGACCGACATCCCCTCCTTGGCCACCTTGCCCACCACCTGGCTGGCCTGGGCAGGCTTGTAACCGAGCGCCACCAGGGCGCTGGCAGCTTCCTCCACCGCATCCGGCTCACGCAGACCGGAGACCGGCTCGGGCAGCTTGACCGCAGCCGGGGTAAAGAGATCCTGGCTGACCCAGCCCGAGAGGCGGTCTTTGAGCTCGACCACCAGCCGCTCCGCGGTCTTCTTGCCAACGCCGGGCAACTTCACCAGGGTAGAGATATCCTCCTGCTCCACGCACAGGACAAACTGGCTGGCACTCATGCCGGAGAGGATGGCCAGGGCTAACTTGGGGCCGACGCCATTGGCCTTGATCAGCTCGCGAAACAGGGCCCGCTCCTGCTTGTGGTTGAAACCATAGAGCAGTTGCGCATCTTCCCGCACCACGAAGTGGGTGTAGATCAGCGCCTCTTTGCCCAGCTCGGGGAGATCATAGAAGCAGCTCATGGGCATGTGCACCTCATAGCCCACACCGCCCACCTCCAGCACGACCTCGGGGGGTTGTTTCTCAATCACGATGCCACGCAGACGACCTATCACGCTTCCTACCTCAACCGGCGATAAAACTGGCCATAGCATAAAGAATAACTGGATAAGTATCCAGCATATCCCCCCGGGCGAGCCGGCTCGAATGGGATTATGCTTTCTGGTATCTCTCCAGCCGTGAGCACTCCTGCATGTCCTCTCCCCTTGCCTACCCGCCCCTGACCGCCAACGAAATCCGCCTGGTGCAAAATGCCTGGGCCCGGGTGGCCATCGGCCACAGTTATGTTCATGCGGTCTACGATGAACTCTTCATTCTGGCCCCTGAACTGAGGACCCGTTTCACCTCGCCTCCCCATCAACTGCAGTCCAAGCTCCATGACACCCTCAATACGGTGCTCACCAGCCTGGCCGAGCTCGACAGCCTCGCCTTTATCATCCGCGATCTGGGCCACCGCCATCGCAAGTGGCAGGTGGAGCCGGCCCACTTCACTACCCTGGAGGAGGCGATGACCCGGGTGCTGGCACGGCGTCTGGGGGATGAATTTACCCCCGAACTGGCCCGGGCCTGGTCACGGGCCTACTGGGCCATCAGCAATATCATGCTGGAGGGGCTCGCCACGGAGGAGTGACCCATTTATCCCTTGGGCTCCTCCCCTGCTCCCTGTTACTATTTCGCCCTTGAATTTTTCTCTGCGGGCACGGGCCCGCACCATTTGAAGGTCACGAGCGATGCGTACCAGCAACTACCTGCTTTCCACTCTCAAGGAAACCCCGTCCGATGCGGAAGTCATCAGCCACCAGCTGATGCTGCGTGCCGGCATGATCCGTAAACTCGCCTCCGGCATGTACACCTGGCTGCCCACCGGCCTGCGCGTGCTGAAGAAGGTTGAGAATATCGTTCGCGAAGAGATGAACAACGCCGGCGCTATCGAGGTCTCCATGCCGGTGGTGCAACCGGCCGAGCTGTGGCAGGAGTCCGGTCGCTGGGATGCCTACGGCCCCGAGCTGTGCCGCCTGACCGACCGTCACAACCGCCCCTTCGTGCTGGGTCCGACCCACGAAGAGGTGATCACCGCCATGGTGCGTTATGAGGTCAACAGCTACAAGCAGCTGCCCCTGAACCTCTACCAGATCCAGACCAAGTTCCGTGACGAGGTGCGCCCCCGTTTCGGCGTGATGCGCGGCCGCGAATTCCTGATGAAGGATGCCTACTCCTTCCACATCGACAAGCCGAGCCTGGTCGACACCTACGAGAAGATGCACGCCGCCTACTGCGCCGCCTTCACCCGCATGGGCCTGGATTTCCGCCCGGTGCAGGCCGACACCGGCTCCATCGGTGGCACCGGCTCCCACGAGTTCCAGGTGCTGGCCGAGAGCGGTGAAGATCTCATCGCCTTCTCCAACAGCTCCGACTACGCCGCCAACATCGAGATGGCCGAAGCCCTGGCGCCGGCCGGTGAGCGCCCGGCTGCCAGCGCGGCGCTGACCAGGGTGGCCACTCCCGATGTGCACACCATCGATGAGGTCAGCGCCTTCCTGAAGGTCGCTCCCACAGCCATCGCCAAGACCCTGCTGGTGCTGGGCGAAGAGAACGAGCAAGGTGAGCAACCGGTGATCGCCCTGGTGCTGCGCGGCGACCACGAGCTCAACGACGTCAAGGCCGAGAAGCTGGCCGGCGTGGCCAAGCCCATGACCTTCGCCAACGACGAGCAGATCAAGGCCGCCGCCGGTTGTGACGCCGGCTCCATCGGCCCGGTCGGCTTCAAGGGGCGCATCGTGGTCGACCGCAGCGCCGCCCACCTGGCCGACTTCGTCTGCGGGGCCAACGAGACCGGCTTCCACCTGACCGGCGCCAACTGGGATCGCGATGTGGAGGGCTATGAAGTGGCCGATATCCGCAACGTGGTCGAGGGGGATCCCAGCCCCTGCGGTACCGGCACCCTGCTGCTCAAGCGCGGCATCGAAGTGGGCCACATCTTCCAGCTCGGCACCAAGTACTCCGAAGCCATGAAGGCCACTGTCCTCAACGAGGAGGGCAAGTCCGTGGTGATGGAGATGGGTTGCTACGGCATCGGTGTCTCCCGCGTGGTGGCGGCCGCCATCGAGCAGAACAACGACCAGTACGGCATCATCTGGCCGGAGGCGATCGCCCCGTTTGAGGTGGCGGTCATCCCCATGAACATGCACAAGTCCGTGCGCGTCGCCGAACTGGCCGAGCGCTTCTACGGCGAGCTCAAGGCCGCCCGTATCGACGTCTTGTTCGATGATCGCAAAGAGCGTCCGGGGGTCATGTTCGCCGACATGGAGCTTATCGGCATCCCGCACGCCATCGTCATCGGCGAGCGCGGTCTCGACAACGGCGTGGTGGAGTACAAGTGCCGCCGCAGCGGTGAGAAGCAGGAGGTCGCCATCGACGACGTGGTCGCCCTGCTCAAGGCCAAGCTGAGCCGTTAATCCGCTCCGGAAAGAGAAAGCGCGCCCTGCGGCGCGCTTTTTTTATTTTATTATCAATGCTTTATCCAAGCATCCTGCCAGGCAGTTCCCTTTCCGGGTTCATAGGCCCAGGCCGCCCCGGCACACCAGCCCGTATAGGGGTGTGGCTTGCACTCGTAAATGGCGCCATCATTGCTGACCCACTCTCCCGCCTTATAGGGCGTTCCTTCCTTGTAGGCCGGGGCGTCGGGCGGAGTGGTCCCCCCCTCACCCTTCACCAACAAGGCATGGCAGGTCGTGCGGCTGAGGTTACCCTCGTCGGTTACCGTTAACCTGACCTCGAGAGAAGTATCGCTCGCCGGCGTGGGCAGGGTCAGCGCCAGGGTGACCTCATCCAGCGCCGGCGCCGAGGTTCCGGCCGGCAGTGTCCAGGCGTAAGTCAGGGGCTTGCCCTCGGGATCGCTGGAGTGCTGGCCCGAGAGGGTCACAGTGCTTGCGCCCTGCGCCTCGCTCGGTCCCGTGATGGCGGCAACCGGAGGCTGGTTGCTGCCGCCGCCGTTATCTTCGACGACCACCTCGGGGAAGAAGTGCTGCACGCAGCGGGCATAATCCCCCTCCTTGAAGGCGCTGAAGCGGGTCTGGTAACCCACCAGTTTGCAGGCGTAGCTCTTGCCACCATTGGGGTTACCGGCCACATAGCTCCAGTCCTGCTCCCAATAGATGGGCAGGGCTCCTGCGCCCCCGTCGTCGAAGACCTTCATCCCCTTGCAGCCGAGGACCTCGTCGGCCGGTACCGGTACTCCGAAGTAGTTGGCAAACTCCCGGTAGTAGTCGATACGGTTCTGGGACTGGGCATGCTCGCTGCTGCCACCGCACTCCACGCCACCGTTGATGATCTGGGTGGTCACCCCGAAGCCCGGCACCAGCCCGCTCTGGCGGTCGTGCTCATTGGGCTGCCAGGTGCCGTCGATCACATGGAGCATGGAGGGCTTGGGCGGCTGGGGATAGGTGTAGAAGAAGATGGCACTGGCCAGGTTGAGCCAGGTGTCGGCCACCAGATCCGGCCGATCGAGCAGGGTGCGTACCGTGCCATACATGGCCTCGGAGAAGGGGCCATAGTTGTAGTTATAAGAGAGCTGCTTGGCACCACGACCGAAATAGCTCTTGAACTCCCCGTTCTCAAAGGTGCCACAGGGCCACTGCTGTCCCTGCCACACGTCCGGACGGCACTCGGCATTGTAGCCGCCGCGCATGGTCTCGCTCCATCCCATCTCGCGCACATGAACCAGCGCCTGACGCCACTGCGCCTCCGGGCGCCAGCTCTCGTGGCCACCGGTCTCCTGGGCGAAGTGGGCAAACATGGTTGCCAGGGTCTTGCGGCAGATGGCATCGGCATCGCGCCCGTCACTGTAGTCACCGCACAGGGCCGGGAACTTGGCCGCCGCCTGGAGCAGCCCGCGGTAGGTGTACTCGGGGGCGCGCAGGGGGAAGAGGTAGTTAAACTGGCTTTCGCCAAGCAGGCTCTCGACCCGCTTGACGTTACCCGGGTTGTCGGCACGCCCCGGCTGCACCGCCTCGACCACCAGGTTGTCGCGGGTAGCGATAGACGCCTTCACCACGGCCATCTGGGGAAAGTCGGTGAGCGCCTGCTCTCTGGCTGTGAGCTCGGCCGGCGTCATGTAGACCGGCGCCGTCCCGTCGGGCTGAGTCGGTGGTGCGACCGGCTCGCCCCCATCGGGTGGCGTGGCCCCGCCCTCCCCCACCAGGCTCCATGGAGAGTCCCATTCATTGGCCACTTCCATCCCCGGGCTCTGGCCGGGATTGACCCACCACTTGGCCTCGTAGATCTGGCCGTTGTAGCTGACCTGACTCCCTCCTCCATAGGACTTGTTGATGTCATAAGCCTCGGCGGCCCAGAGGTGGCCACTGAGCATCATGCCGGCAAGCAGTAGTGCGATGCGATTCGGTTTCATTGTTATTGATCTCCTGTCATGACGGGAGCCGGCGGGGCATCACCCCACCAGGCCAGGTATAGACGGGGCCTTGGCCCCTCTCTCTCCTTATTGAACGGATGAGGCCGTCAGCGCTCGCCCGTAGACGTTGAATGCCAATCCCGCGGGAGGGGGCAGCACCCCTTCCTGATCCAACGGCTGGCCACGGCACAGCAGGCTGGCCCGACGCGGCTCGCTGGCGGTAGGCACGTTGACGTGGAACTTGTTCATCACGGCCCCGTTACTGCGGTGATTGGCCAGCCTGAAGCGCAGCACGCCATCCCGGGTCTCCACCTGCAGCTGGCAGTCGCTATCGGCCAGGGTGGTGCCGTCATCCGGGTAGGTGAAACCATAGGCACCGTGCAGGGCCGGATAGAGGTAGCTGGGCAGGGAGCCTTGCGGATCGTAGTACCCCACCAATGTGGTCACCGGCACCCCGAACTGCGTCGGCTTGCGCGCCACCCGGGTGTCGATGAGGGGCACCTCCAACCAGCTCTGGCCATCCGAGGTAAAGCTCTTCTTGAAGCCCCGGCTCACCAGGAGATCCATGCCATTGATGAAGAGGTGACTGTTATAGCCGGCGCCGTGATCTATGGTCAGGCTGCGCCCCCGGTTCTCGGCAGAGGCGGCGGGGACCCGGATGTCCCGCGTCCAGTGACCGTCCCACATGGCAACCCGCACCAGCTCATAGTCGGCCAGCAAGGGGGCCAGACCCGCCTCGGTCAGGGCATTCATGGGGGCATCCACCTTCTCGATACCCTCGACCCTGTGCTGATAGGGCTCCATCCTGGCCTCTGCGGCGTTCCACTTGCTAAAACCGGTGGGGGAGGCGGCGTCGAACACCGCCTTGCTCTCCAGGAAGCCCTGTATGATGGCCGCCGAGTTGGGGGTGTAGAGGGTGAATCGGTTGGCCCCCGAGAAGGGCTTGCCTCCGGCCATCGCATCAAAACCAAAGGTGTGCCCGTCGAACGGCGGTTGGCACTCACCGTCCAGACAGGCCGCCTGGTCGCTGCGGGTGGGGAAGAAGTTGGGGATGAAGCGCCCCTTGTCCCCGTCCCAACCCCAGGCGGAGTTGATCTGATCGGCGCTGCGATGGACCGAGCCACGAAAGCCGTCCACATAGTGGCCAAGACCGAAGTTGTGCCCCACCTCATGACTGAACTCGTTGCCAAGGGAGGCATCCAGGGTGACGATGCCGCCCCCGCCCGAGCCCCCGTGCACCTGAACCCCATTGACATAGTTGCCGCGGCTGTTGTGCGCCGTCAGCTGGGCCACCACGAAGGGATGGCTCCCCTCCCCTTCGCCGGCCGTGCTGTTGATGCCGTAGTTGGCATTGTCGATCCCGTGGGAGATGAGCTCCTTGCCGATACGCTGGCGCATGGTGCCCGTGTGCCATCCCCCCTGACTCGGATCCACATCGGTCAGCAGGGTGCCGTCGGGCAGCATGACCTCGGTCAGGTAGAGGGGCGCATACTGGCTGACGACCATCCGGCTGGCCGGAATGGTCTGGAAATATTCCCGCTGCGCCTCTTGGTCCCTGGCGAAGTCGAAGCGACCACGCGGGGTCGTCAACATGCCGATATCGATGGTGTGAAGCAGCAGCTCCCCGGGCGCCCCCACCCTGAGGTCGGTCAGCTCACCGCTGAGCGCCCCCTGACGCAGGGTGAGCCTGAGCCCCGGCACTATCCAGTCGGCGGGCAACTCGCCGCTCCAGGTATCCGGCGCATAGGTGATTCGGTTGTTCTCCAGCTCTCCTTCCCGGAACCACTGGCCGTTAACGAACTTGAACTGCAGGGTCTGACCCCGGGAGACGGTCACCTGGCGATCGCCATAGAAGAGGGTCGAGTTGTAGCCCGCATCGGAACGAATGCGCACCATCTTGCCCTCCAGCTCCCCGAAGGGCAGGTAGATGTTGCGTACCCAGCGCCCGTCTGCGGTCCGGATCTCCACCAGGGGGCTCTGCGCCAACTTCTCCCCGAGGAAGGCGCCGCTCTTGTCATCCAGTCTGGCCAGCTCGGCACTGCTGCTGATGATGAGCGGATCCCCCTGGGGCGGGGTGAAGTCCACCCCCTCGTCCGGCACACCGGAGAGGTGATAGACGGTCCGGGGCAGGGCCGAGGGAGGCGCCAGAGAGAGGGTGCCAAGCAGCTGGCCGCTCCCGTTACGGGCCTCGAGTTGCATCGGCGTCACGCCGTCGGACTGGAGTGGCTGCACCAGCAGCAGACTCTTGCGAAGCGCAGTCAGGGTGGGCTGACGATCTCCCTCCCCGGGATGGGCGGGCAGAATCTGGCTCTGGGCAAACTGCACCCGGGCCGCCAGAGAGCCCACCAGATCGTTGGGCCCCCGGGTGTCGTTGAAGAGAAGGGGGGTGGCGGCAGCAGGTAAAGAGAGGCCTGCCAGGGCCGCCATGATGAGCCTGGTCGTGTGTGTGATACGCATTGTTGTTCTCGTTGTTGACGGGGTGGGAAGTGGGGCATACCAACGGCATGCCCCGGGTATTCACGAAGATTAGTTACAGCTGGCGGCTCCCACGTCTTGCCAGACGTCGTGCTTGCCGGGCTCGTTGCCGCGGGTCCAGTACTGGGCCTTCCACTGACGGCCGTTGTGGTTGACCCGATCGCCGCCGTTGTAGGCGACACCGGCATCCCAACCGAGCTGTACCTGGCTCAGCAACTGCCACTGGTCGGCAGTACGGCTCGGCTCGTTGCCCTGAGTCCAATACTTGGCCTGCCACACCAGCTGGTTGTGGCTCACCTTCTCGCCGCCGTTATAGGTCTTGCTCCCCTGCCATGCAGGCCAGTTGGCCGCCTCCGGGTCAGTGGTCTGGCAACCGCCCCCGGTGCTGGCAGGCTTGACGGTCAGGCGCGTCGCCACGCTGGTATCCAGCGCGCCGTCGGAGACGGTCAGGGTCAGATCATAGGGGGTATCGGCGGTAACGCTCGGGCCTGTGACCACCAGGGTGGCACCGGTTTGCCCGGTGGCGGTGAGGCCGGCGGGTACCGTCCACTGATAGGTGAGCGCGTCCCCGTTGGGATCGCTGGCGCTGGCCTGGATGGTCACCTGCTTGCCCGACTCCACGCTGGCGCTGGCCGGCACAGTGACCACGGGAGGCAGATTGGGCTGGGGTGCCTTGTTGGTCACCACCACCTGATCGCTGGCCTTGAGCCCCTGATCGTCGGTGACGGTCAGTTCGAACACCAGATTGATGTCGGAACTGACCCCGTCGAGCACCACTCTGGCCTTGGCCTGACTGGCGTCGAGCAGAGAGGCTTGCGGGCCCGAGAGCTGCTTCCAGCTGTAGGTCAGCACACCATTTTCCGGATCGTGAGAGGCGCTGCCGTTGAGGATGACCTCGGTCGGGCCGGTCGCGCTCACATCGCTGCCGGCATTGGCCACCGGCGGCTTGTTGACCGGCGGAGTGGTGCCACCATCCCCATTGCCGAGCCCTTCGTGCATGGCGTTGAGGATGTCGCCGTTATCGGCGTCGATCTCCCAGGCGAACAGACCACCCAGCTGGTTGGCCTGCACGTACTGTCCCTTGGCCTTGACCGAGCGGTCGTTGTCGAAGCTGATCAGATCGCCGGTACCGGCGTTGAACAGATAGGGGGCCTCGGCCATCTCGTCATACCCCTTCTCCCAGCCTGCGCCCATACGGTTGTTGACGATGTCGCGATAATCCACGACGCCGTTCTCCCAGGTTCCCTTGACCGGGCCGGTGGCGGTACCGGTGAAGGGGTTGCCGGCCTGATAGCCACTCACCCCGGTCCAGCCCCGACCATACATGGCGGCACCCACCACCAGCTTGCCGGGCTCGACCCCCTGATCCAGCATCGCCTTTACCCCCTTGTCGGTGGTGTACTTGGTGGCCGGATCCCAGCTCGCCGCGTAGAGGTTGGTCTGGTGACCCAACTCGGTATTGCTCCAGGCGCCGTTGAAGTCGTAGCTCATCAGGAAGATGTGATCCATGTAGGGCTGGGCCGCCTTGTAGTCCACCTTGGCGATCTTGTCGCCACCGGCACTGATGGCCGAGGTGAGCTCATACTTGCGCCCGGTCTGGGCCTCCAGCTCGTCGAGCATGGCACGCAGCTCTTTCATCAAGGTCACATAGGTCTGGCCATCGTTCGGCCCACCCAGGCCGGGATTGGCCCCCTGTCCACCCGGGAACTCCCAGTCGATATCCACCCCGTCGAAGAACTTCCAGGTCTGCAGGAACTCTTTCACCGAGGCGACGAAGGTGTCGCGCTTGCTCTTGTCACCGAGGAAATAGAAGGGGTCGGAGAGGGTCCAGCCGCCCACGGAGGGGAGAATCTTGAGATCCGGGTAGGCCTGTTTGAGCGCCATCAGGGCACCGAAGTTCCCCTTGTAGGGCTCGTCATAGGCGGTCAGGCCGCTCTGGGGCATCTGGATGGCGGCCCAGGGATCGTGCATGGCCACCTTGAAATCTTCACGACCGGCACAGGCACGCTGCAACGCCTCGAAGCTCCCCTCGATGGCCTTGAGGCTGTCATTGATGCCGTTACCACCGCAGATGGGGGTGAAACCGTAGAGGATATGGGTGAGGTTTTGGGCCGGGATCTTGTCGACGGTAAATTTGCGACCATAGACACCCCACTCCACGTAGTAGGCGCCCACCACCTTGCCCGACTTGTTGACGTAGGGCTTGTTGTTCTCCTGCAGCGGCGCCTTGAGGGGTTTGAGGTGGCTGCCGTCGGTGTCGGCCACCACTATCTCCTTGGCGTCTGAGAGGGTGCAGCCATCCCCATTACAGAGGGCCACCTGCATCTGGTAACGCCCCCCTTTGCTCACCTTGAAGGTGGCCGTGCCGGAGGCCGCAGCCGGACCGGACCACACCTCCTTGCCATCGAGCAACACCTTGGCAGTCTGGCCGACATCGCCACTCCAGAGGTTCCAGCTCACGCTGACATCGGCAGCGTCTTTGACCTTGACCAGCTTGTTGTAGGCGGTGGCAGCCTGATCCACCTCGATGATGGCGAATTTGGTCTCACCCCAACCTATGGTGGGTTTACCCGGTGCCGCCGCATGCGCAGTGGTCGCCGCCAGGGTGCCGACCAGCAGGGCCAGCGGTGTGAGTTTTGGACTTAGCATAGTGAAAATCCCTGTTTGTTATGGAGTTTTCCCCCGCTTGGCACGAGGGTGTATCACCGCCGAGCCATCGGACCCAGGGCAAGGCCAGATGATCAGAGCAGCATTGCAGCAAGCCGTTGGCATCGAGGTGTGCCTGTTATAGGCACCCGGCGATACCGCTGCTTTCGAAATTGTGTCGTTTTTTTGGTCATCGCCCGATACATCATCGGGAGAGGTTGCACCGGGAGCAGTGCCAGAGGAGGCGCTACCCCGGTAATAGCCGAACAGGTGAACGCAACGGACAGGTACGGGCTACCCCTTGGCAAAGGCGGCCCAACAACCCGTGGAGGCCCCGCTATCTTAGGTCTTTCAGACCCTTAGACCGGAGGCTTTGCGTCCCGACCTTTCGACCGGTTTGCCCTTAACACAACTTGTTTCGCGACGAAAATAAATCGCATACCAAATATAGGGGGGGAGCAGGAAGAAAGGCCACCTAGTAAAAATGACAGGTGATAAGTATTCAAAGTGGTCCTGTTACGGGAAACGGACGATAAACATCCCCCAATGGGGGGCTAACTCCCCCGTTTCCACTGCAACAAGCCACTTCTATTCGGTGATGAATAATGGGAGCTGCGTCACGCCACGTCGCCAAGCAGGCTGTTCATCAGGGCTCGCAGCTTGAGAGGTTTGACCGGCTTGCTCACATAACCGTGGCCCTGCTCCCGGATACGGCGCAGCAGATCCGGGTTACGATCGGCGCTGATGATGATGCCGCGGATCGGCTCACCATGAAGAAGCCGCAACCGCTCCAGCGCCTGCAGACCACTCTGTCCGCGATCCAGGTGGTAATCGGAGAGCACCAGATCCGGCACAAACCCGCTCTCCACGGCGTTGCTGGCCCCCTCGGCATCCGCCACACAGCGCACCTCGCATCCCCAGCGGCGCAACAGGGACTCCATGGCCAGCAGGATCTCCGGCTCGTTGTCGATGCAGATCACCCGGCACCCCGCCAGCAGTGAGTCGCTGGCGGCCACAGGCATACTCGGCCTGAGGCTGACCCCGAGGGGGGCGACGCAGGCCAGGGTGAGGGAGAAGACTGAGCCACGCCCGGGCCAGCTGCGCATCCCTATCTGATGGCCCAGCACGGTGGCGATGCCACGGGCGATAGCCAGCCCGAGTCCAAGCCCCTGCTCCATAGCGGTGCGGGAGTGGTCGAGGCGCAGAAACTCCTCGAAGATCTCGCTCTGCTTCTCTTGCGGTATGCCGGGGCCGTTGTCCCATACCTCGATGCGCACTCGATCGCCGACCCGGCGACAGCCGAGCAACACCTTGCCCCCCGGGTTGTAGCGAAAGGCGTTGGTGAGGAAGTTCTGCAGCACCCGGCGCAGCAGCCTGGCGTCCGAGTGAACCGTCAGGGAGCAGGGCACCACAGTGAGGTCCATCCCGCCCGCCTTGGCCAGCACTCCGAACTCCGCCTGGAGGGTCTCCAGCACCCCGGCCAGGAGAAAGTCGCTCTTGCGCGCCTTGAACTTGCCGGCCTCGAGGCGGGAGATATCGAGCAAGTCCGAGATGAGATCCTCGGCCGCCTCCAGGGCCGTGTCGATGCGCTCGGCCAGGTGCGCCGGCTCACCCGGTGGCAGCTGCTCGCGCAGGGCCGACGCAAACAACTTGGCGGCATTGAGGGGTTGGGTGAGATCGTGGCTCACCGCGGCGAGAAAACGGCTCTTGGAGTGGTTGGCCCGCTCCACCTGCTGGTTGACCGCCAACAGCTGAGTGTTGAGCGCCGAGAGCTCGCGGGTGCGCTCGGCGACCCGGGCCTCGAGCAGCTCGTTGGCCTCACGCAGCACCCGTTCCGCCTCGCGAAACGGGGTGATGTCGGTGAAGGTCATGACGAAGCCGCCCCCCGGCATGGGGTTGCCCTGCATCTCGATAACCCGGCCATCCGGGCGCTCCCTGGCGGAGACGTGGCGGCTGCCGCTGCGCATGTGGGCCACCCGCCGCGCCACCTGGGCCTCGATCTCCCCGGGGCCGCACAGCCCCTGACTGGCGTTGTGGCGAATGATCTCTTCGATGGGACGCCCCGCCTGGATGAGACCTGGAGGATAACTGAACAGCTCGACGTAGCGACGGTTCCAGGCCACCAGCTTGAGCTCCCTGTCCACCACCGAGATCCCCTGGCCTATGTGCTCGATGGCCCCCTGCAGCAGATCCCGGTTGAAACGCAGCAGATCCGAAGCCTCATCGACGATGGTGGCGATCTCCTCGAGCTGCATGTTGTGCCCCTGCAGGGCGGAGGCGAGCACCAAGCGTGCCGACGAGGTGCCAAACACCCCGGCCAGTAGCCGCTCCGTATGCACGATAAGCTCGGGAGTGGCCTGCATGTGCGGGGCCAGGGTGCCGCCGCGTTCGGCGGCAAAGCGGCCGAAGGCACGCTTGACCCGGCTCGGTCCGAGGAAGCGGGTGGCCAGCATCTCCAGCTCCTTCACCGTCACCCGGGCCTGATAGAGGGCCGAGGTGTCCCGGCTCGGCTTGCCGACGAAGTTGGCTGCCTGCAGCCGCTCGCTCACTGCGGGCCTGGCCAGCAGTGACCCGGCCACATAGCCGGCGAGGTTGAGCAGCAGGCTCAGCAGCAGGCACCAGGCGGTGACGCTCACCTCCCGCAGCCAGGGCAGATCCGGCGGTGCCAACAGGCTCGCCAGGGGGGAGCCGGCCAGCATGCCGCTCTCGTGCAGCAGGGTCAGCAGCCAGAGGGTCAGGCCGGGGATCAACCCCAGGTAGACCCCCTTGCGATTGCCACGACGCCAGTAGAGACCGAGCAGCAGGGCCGGCGCAAACTGGGCGACCGCCCCGAAGGAGAGAAAGCCGATCCCCGAGAGACTGGTCATCTCCCCGAGCCAGAGGTAGAGCCCCCAGGCGGCCAGCAGGATGAGCAGGATGGCGGCCCGGCGCACCCGCAGCAGCAGGCGACCGAGCCGATCGTCCTGGCGTCGCTGCCAATAGCGGCGCAGCAGCAGGGGCAACACCAGATCGTTGCTCACCATGATGGCGAGCGCCAGGGTCGAGACGATCACCATGCCGGTCGCGGCCGAGGTCCCCCCGAGGAAGGCGAGCAGCGCCGCGGCGTCGTAACCCAGGGTATGGGGCAGGCTGATGACGAAGGTATCGGGCGAGACCCCCTCCCCCAGCCAGTGGCGACCGGCCAGAGCCAGGGGCCAGATGAAGATCCCCATCAGAAACAGATAAACGGGGAAGAGCCAACGCGCCCAGTGGAGATCATGCCCCTGATTGTTCTCCACCACAGTCACATGAAACTGGCGCGGCAGACAGACGATGGCGCACATGGCAAGCAGGGTGTAGATAGCCAGCTCCAGCAGCTGACTGCCGCGCAGCTCGCTCGCTCCCCGGATGAACTCCTGGCTCGCCGCCGTCTGCCAGACTCTGGGCTCTCCCCACAGCAGCCAGAGGGAGAAGCCCCCCACCAGCAGGAAGGCGAGCAACTTGATCACGGACTCGAAGGCGATGGCCACCACCATGCCCCTGTGGTGCTCGGTGGCGTCCAGGTGTCGGGTGCCAAACAGTATGCTAAAGAGGGCGAGCAGCAGGCCGACCCCCAGGGCCAGGCCGGCACGCCCGCCTCCCGTGCTGGCCCCCGCCGCCCCGTTGGTCAACAGCTCCAGGCCGATGACGATCGCCTTGAGCTGAAGCACCAGATAGGGCAGCACCCCGAGGATCGCCACCAGGGCCACCAGCATGGCCAGATGCTGGGACTTGCCATAGCGGGCGGCGATAAAGTCGGCAATCGAGGTGATGTGCTCACGCTTGGCCACCAGAATGAGGCGCGCCAACACCCGCCATCCCAGCAGGAAGACCAGCATGGGACCGAGATAGATGGGCAGGGGGGACCAGGGGTCCAGACTCGCCTGGCCGACCGTGCCATAGAAGGTCCAGGAGGTGCAGTAGACGGCGAGCGACAGGCTGTAGAGCAGGGGCTGACCCGGCAGACGGGCCCGGCGGTGCTTGTCGGCCACATAGGCGATGAGGAACAAGAGCCCCAGATAGGCCAGCGAAACCCCGATCAGCAACCATCCCTGTTGCATCACTAACCTCTTGTCAAGATTGAGAATTTAGGCGAGATAGACCGCAGTCTAGAGAGGTCATCGAAAAATGTCACTCCTTCTCGAACAGGAATATTTATTGTTTTTCGATATATACCCTTTGACAGAATATCGAAAAACAATAAACAATGGCACCAGATTATCGATAAACAGTAAGTGCAGCTCGCTCTGTCGACGCACTCCGTCTGCCATGAGGTTTATATGACATCCAACAAGCTCGAACGCATGAGTACCCTGATCGAATGGATATTACTGTTCGCCATGCTGGCAACACCGCTGCTGACCATTGCCATGTCATGGTCCTATCTTTTGGGTAGTAACGACTTTCTCCAAGATCAGCTAATTAATGTGCTGGGTGGTTCTGGTGCTCACTTCGGCTATGACGCAAGCGGTACAACCCGGATTCATGCTACCCCTCATTCACTCGATGCATATCCATTGACCATATCGACTCGGCTATTGGCCACTCTGGTCATCTTGTTGCCAGATGTGGTTCAAATGCTGATCTTGTGGCAACTGCATCAGCTATTTAGTGGCTACCGCCACGGAATGCTCTTCACCCTGAGCCAGATTGGCCGCTACCGCATGATCGGGCTTGGCCTATGTAGCAGTTTTGTCGTGAGCCAACTGACGACCCCTCTGCTCGGTGCCGTCCTGACGATGAATGGCCCGAAGCTGCACGGTAGCATCACCGTTGGCTCAGCGGATTTTCGTACCCTTCTGGCAGGACTCATTGTCTTGGCCCTGGCCCTGGTGATGGGCGAAGCCAAGCGCCTGGCCGACGATCAAGCCCTGACGGTGTGAGGCAAACATGCCCATCATCATTCGACTCGACGCCCTCCTTGCGGAGCGCAAGATGACCTCTCGCGAGCTGGCCCAGCGCATCGGCATCACAGAGGCCAACCTCTCGATCCTCAAGAAGGGCCATGCCAAGGCGGTGCGCTTCTCGACCCTGGAGGCCCTCTGCCGCGAGCTGCAGTGCCAGCCGGGGGATCTGCTCGCCCACGAGGAGGAGAGCTGATGCGCCCCCTCATCTGGTGTGTCCTCGGCCTGCTGCCGACCCTGCAGGCGGCCAGCCTCTATCAACTGGAGGAGACCGACGATCCCCTGCGCCTCAGGGTGACCCTCTCGGTTGAGGGCAACGCCCCCTATCGCCTCTCCCCCTCCCGCAGCCAGCCCGGCCAGGCGGGGGTCACCCCCGTCTGCCTGGATGACAAGAAGGGGGTGATGGGGGCCCTGACCCACTGTCGCCAGTGGCAGTGGTCTATCCCCCTCACTCCGGCACCAGCCGAAGGCGTCGATGCCGCCCTTCAGCAGAGTGTGCGGCTCGGCCCGGGCAGCTGGTTGGTGAGCGAGTGGGGCAACTTTCCCCGCCCCGGGGGTGAGGCCAGGGTCTGCCTGCCCGATGGCAGCTGTACTCCCCTGCCCCCCCTCTCGGCACCACCGCTCTTTCTCAGTCAGGGGCTCGCCACCCTGAAGACCCAATCCCGGGCCAACGTGCGGATAACCCATGATGCCATGGCAGAGCGCCTGCCCCTCGACTCCCTGCAGGGGCAACTCGAGGCCATCCTCGCCTATCTGGGTGAGCAGCTCGATCGCCCCATGCCGCCCGACTGGCACCTCATCTGGCTGGCCCGGGATGTGGAGAGCCACTCTCTGGGTGGCGCCGCCGGGGCCAACCTGTTCGTGGCCAACTACCCGGTACGGCGAGGAGAGCCCACCGCCGAGGCGACCCAGCGACTGCTGCGCATCAGTGCCCATGAGGCGGTGCACCAGCTGCTGACCGAAGATTGGCCGGCCTGGGCTGCTGAGGGATTGGCGGAGTACCTGGCCATCAAGAGCCTGCGCCACTTTCGACTACAGGGGGAGCGTGCGGTCGACGAGTGGCAGGCGCGTGCTCTGCCCGACAAACGCAGCGGCCTCTACCTGGCCTATGAACGGCTGCGCGAGGGAGACCCCTCCCTCTACCCACTCTTCTACGTCAAGGGGGCCGCCTTCTGGGAGGAGCTCGATCACCGGCTCGCGAGTCAGGGGATCTCGCCGGGCAGCTGGCCCGCCCGCCTCACCTTCGACGAACAGGGGCAGCTGGATGCTGGCAGCCAGCGCTGGCTGGAAGAGGCCCTGGGTCCCCTGCGCTGGCAGGGACTGGAGCAACGCTATCTGAAGTGATGCAAGAGGCGCCCTCGGGCGCCTCTGTTCATTGGCGGGGCTTGAGGAAGAGAGCGGGCAGCGCCACCCCCATCATCAGCCAGAAGATCCCCCCCTGCAGGCTCTGGTAGAGCTGGCCACAGAAGGCCATCAGGATGGCCACCGTCATGCCCAGTGCCAGGGCCGAATAGAGGGCCTGGGTCGGGATCTGCCGCTCGGGGGGAAGCTCCCGGGTGATGAAGCGGACCGCCCCCAGGTGGCTGACGCAGAAGGTGACCGCATGGAGCAGTTGAGCAAGCAGCAGCACCCAGAGATCGGTACTCGCCCCCATCAGGGCCCAGCGCACCAGACAGCCGATCCCCCCCACCAGGAACAGGGTGCGGGCCGGGAAACGGGAGAGAAAGCGGCGATCGGCGGCAAACATGCAGATCTCTGCCACCACCCCCAGGGCCCAGAGGTAGCCAATGGTGCTGCCGCTGTAGCCGGCCGCCTTCCAGTGGATGGCGCTAAAGCCATAGTAGGCCGCATGACTTCCCTGCAGCAGGCAGGCGATGAGGAGCAAACGGCGCACGGCGGGATCCCGAAAAGTCTCCCACAGGCTGGCGCGGGCCCGCTCACCGGCGATGTCTCTGGGAGCCGGTGAGAGGGGCAACCAGCTCAGCAGCAACATCAATACCAGGCCGGCCACCATGGTGTGCAGCACCCAGTTGCTGCCCCACTTGCCAACCAGCACCCCGACCAGGGTGGAGGCCACGATAAAGGCAAAGGAGCCGCACAGGCGCACCTTGCCGTAGTCGAGATGCACCTGCACCACCATGCGGGTGGCGAGCGCCTCCCCCATGGGCATCAGGGTCGGGTAGATGAAGTTGGTCACCAGGGTCAGGGCCACCAGCCACCAGGGGGAGTGGCCGAGGTAGAAACCGATGAAGCTCAGCAGGGAGAGCAGGGAGAGCAGCCGGGTCATGGGCAGCAGGTTGGCCGCCCCCTTGATGCGCCCCATGATAAGCAGGTTGCCGGCAAAACGGATGGCCATGCCGGCCCCGAGCAGCAAGCCGATAAGATCCGGGGTCAGCCCGACTCCTTCCAGCCAGAGGGACCAGAATGGCAGATAGGCGCCATAGACAAAGTAGAAGGCCCCGAAGAAGAGGGCTAACCAGGAGAAGGCGGGCATGGGAACTCGACGGCTGTGTAGGGGGCACCAATCATACCCCATCTTCCCCCCCTGCTGGAGTGAAATGAGAGGGGCCTGACGGCCCCCCTCTGCACGTTCAGAAGACGTACTTGACCCGGGCGCTGAGGGTTCGCCCCGGCTCGGTCAGACGGGTGGTATCGCTACCCTGGGCGAGGCCGGCCACCGACTCATAGGCCAGCACCTCTTTATCAAACAGGTTAAAGAGGCCGACGTTGAGCTTCAGATCTTCCATGGGGGTGAACTGGGCATAGAGATCCACCACACCCCAGCCGGCGCTCTGCAGGGTCTCCTTGCCGCTGGCATCCTGCCCCACCTTGTTCATGTCGTCGGCGAAGCGCAGCGCCCCGTTGAGGTTCCACCGCGCCTGCTCGAAGCGGACTCCCAGGCTTCCCTGCAGCGGGCTCAGCTCGTTGATGTAGTGCCCCTCACCGTCCTTGCCGGTCACATAGGCGAGGTTACCCCAGAGGTTGACCGAGTCGGTCACCCAGTAGTCGGCCCTGGCCTCGACTCCGCGGGTCTTCACCTCATCGAGATTGCGGTATTGATAGACGCTGGTGCGTCCCTCCCGGGCGATCTGCTGCTGGGAGATGAAATCCTCGAAGCGGGTGTAGAAGGCCGACAGCTCGTAGCCCAGGCGCTCGGTATTGCCGCGCATCCCCACGTCGATGCCATCACTGGTCTCGGCCTTGAGGTTGGGGTTGGGCTCGAAGCGGTAGCCATAGGCCTGATGGTTCAGGGTCGAGAAGGCGGTGTCATACATGGGGGCCTTGAAGCCGTGGCTGTACTGGGCGAACAGGTTGACCGCCTCGTGAGCCTTGAACACCAGCCCCAGTCTGGGGGAGAGCTCCCCTTCCGAGAAGGTCTGCAGTTGCTCGCCCTGATAGGCGGGATCGTCATCCGGGCTCATGCGGTAGTAGTCATAACGCAGGCCCGGGGTCAGCACCCAGCGCTCACCGAAGCGGATCTCGTCAAAGGCCCAGAGCCCGCCGCGCTGGCTGACGGTAGAGGGGAAGCTCAGCTCGTCGTAACCGGGGAAGTCACCGGGCACTGTGGGCCCCTTGTAGCGCTCGCGGCGATTGTCGCTGTGCTCATACTCGATGCCCCAGGCCAGACGCTGGCTCGCAAGGGCCTTGGAGAACTGCATCTGGGCCCCCAGGTTCTCCTGGCGGAAGCGGTTGTGATCGAGGGAGTTCTTGGTCACATAAGGGTTGCCCGCCATGACGGGATATTTGGAAGAAGCGTACTGATCCAGGGTCTGCGCCATCCGGGTAAAGTAGAGCTTGCTCTCCATGCGATCCACCCAGGCCAGATTGAGCTCCAGGCCGTGATCCAGGATGAGGGAGAGATTCTCGCTCTGCTTGTCGGTGACGGGCTGATCGAAGACCCTGGCCCGGCCGCTGCCGACCTTGTTGAGCTTGACCGCATCCGGCTCCTGCCCCTCCTGGAAGTAGTCGGCGGTGAGCTTGAGGAACTGGGCCTCGGAGATCTGCCAGCGGCTCTTGAGCAACAGGGCGTCGCTCACGATATCGAACTCGTTCTTGCGGTCGTGATAATCCAGGGTGACACCGCCGTCACGGCGGGTATAACGCAGCAGGGTCTCCACATCCCCCGTTCTGATGGCTCCGGTGATCCCCCCCATCCCCTGGCTATTGGCACCGGCATAGCCGGCGCTGGCGTCCAGATAGTGATCCCCGTTTTTCAGATAGTCCGCGGCCTCCTTGGTGGTGATGGCGATCACCCCGCCGAGGGCATCCGAGCCATAGGCTGCCGAGGCGGGGCCCTTGACCACCTCCACCTGCTTGATCATGTCGGTGTCAAAATAGCCCTGCCCCACCCCTCCCTTGCTGTAGGCATCGTTTTGACGCACGCCATCCTGAATCACCTTGACCCGGTTCTCCCCCATGCCACGGATAATAAAGGTCTGATCGCCCCCGTTCCCCCCTTTGACACTCACCCCGGGCTCATAGCGAAAGAGCTCGGCGGCATTGGTGACCCCCTGCTCCTCGATCTGCTGCTCCGTGATGACGGTGATGGGACCGGAGACATCCTCCAGCTTCTGGGCCATGCGCGAGCCGCTCACGACCACGACCTCATCGCTCTTGTGGCCGCTGGCCTGGACCGGGATGGAGAGGGCGGCGGCTACCGAGAGGGCCACCAGGGTGAAAGGGGTCTGTTTCACTGCAACATCCTTAATGAGAATTATTATCAACCCGTCGCATCTTACCCGTGAATGAAAAAAGATCAATGCTAACGAAAATCATTATCATTTGATTGATGCGCGTAAAAACTTGGCTACAATCCCCCCGACCCATACCGACGAGAGCCAAGATGCGACTGCTATCCCTTGTTTTGACCGCCCTGCTGGCCGGTTGTGCCACGCCTCCCTCTCCCCTCCCCACCCTCTATGACTATCGCCTGCAAGCGGGCGACACCCCCTTGAGCCTGACGGCTGCCACCGAGCGTCTGCAGGGGGCGGATATCATCCTGGTGGGGGAGCTGCACAGCCATCCGGCGGTGCATCTGTTCCAGGCCCGCCTGCTGGCACAGCTGAGCCTGTCACCGCGGGCGCTCACCCTCTCCATGGAGCAGTTCAGCCGCGCCGATCAAGCCGTGGTAGATGCCTATCTGGCCGGGCGGATCGGCGAGTCGGCGCTGATGAGGGCCGGCCACGCCTGGCCCAACTACCAGAGCGACTACCGACCCCTGGTGGAATTTGCCAAGGCCCGACAGATGCCCGTCATCGCCGCCAACGCCCCCAAGGGGCTGGTCAGCTGTATCGGTGAGCAGGGGCCTGCGTGGCTCAATACCCTGCCCGCCAATCATCGCCGCCTGGTAGCCGCCCACCTCACCCTGGGGGAGGATGGCTATCGTCAACGCTTTATGGCCTCCCTGCACCATGGTGACAATGACAGCAATGCCCGCCGTTTTGCCGCCCAGACCGCCTGGGACGACACCATGGCCGAGAGCATGGTGACCTACCTCGCGGCTCACCCGGGCCGGCGCATCATGCATATCGCCGGCAACTTCCACGTGGAGGGGGGATGGGGGCTCGCCAGCCGTATCGCGGCGCGCAACCCGGCCCTCAAGGTGGCCCTGGTGATACCGGTCAGCGAACCACAGTCCGGCGCCAACGGCCGTCAGGCCGACCTGGAGCTGCACATCGCCCCCCTGCCCGAGCGCTGGAAAAATCGTGAAGAGATGAAGCGGGAGATGGCATCATTACACCGTGCCCGCGAACGCGACTGCAGCCGCTGGCAGCAACCCTGAACGACCAAGGAGAGGCAGGATGGATGTATTGCTGGTAATCGATATGCAGCAGGGATTGTTCGAGCAGCCACGCCATCAGGCAGAGGAGGTGATCGGCAATATCAATCGCCTGGCCGGTGCGGTACGGGCACGAGGCGGCCATGTCATCTATGTGCGCCATGACGGCCTGCCGGGAGAGGAGCTCGAGCCGGGCAGCCCGGGCTGGGCGCTCCACCCCGCACTCGAGGTCGGCGCAGAGGACGGGATCCTTGCCAAACGTGCCTGCGACAGCTTCCTTGGCACCGATCTCGCGGCTCGCCTTCGCATCCTCTCCCCCCACCGCCTGCTCATCTGTGGCTGCGCCACCGATTATTGTGTCGATACCACCCTGCGCAGCGCCGTCGCCCAGGGGTTTAATGTGGTGGCAGTGAGTGATGCCCACACCACGGCCGACCGCCCCCATCTGGGTGCGGCGCAGATCATCGCCCACCACCACTGGATGTGGCAGGGGCTGATCCTGCCCGCTGGCAAACGTGTTACCCTGCATCCCACCGAACGGCTGGTCTGAATGGAGTTCTCCTTGCGCCTGTTACTGCTCTGCCCCCTGCTGCTCACCGCCTGCTCATCCCCCTTGAGCCAGCGCGATGACGTGCCTCCCCCCCTCTTCTCCACCCATATCAACCAGGAGGGGAGCAAGCGCTTCGTGTTTGAGGCCGCCCCCCTGGAGCGCCTGCCCGTCCGGCTCCCGGCCGACGGTAAGCTGGAGCGACCACGCAAGAGCCTGCTCGAGACCCGGGAGGCGATCCAGGAGGCACAGCTGAGCCAATGGATGACAGAGAAAAAATACTGCCACCAAGGCTTTATCGTGCTGACCCGCACCTCATGGAAGGTGCGCGGCGAATGCAATGAAAGTGCCAGCACGGCGGATCGCCAAGCCTTCCCCAACACCCCCGGCTGGGCGGAGTAACCAACAAAAACGGGCAGCTAGGCTGCCCGTTTCGTTTCCATATGGCTTAGCGTAACTCGTCGGTCGGGGTGGCGATCTCCGCGCCGCTGTCGATCCGCTTGTGCCCCTCGACCAGGTGGACAAAATCCACCAGCTCATCGCCGCTGACGCGAAATGCCTGGCCGAATCCCTTCACAAAGAGCCCCTGCTCTGGCTTTAAGCGAAACAGCACGAAGTCCTGCAGGTTGGAGAGCCCCTTGACGATCTCCCCAAAACGCCCCTCGAGTGCGGCGATGGCCTTTTCCCAACGCACGTCGTCACGGGATACCACCTCGGCGCAGGCATCGAAGGTGAGGCGCTTTCTGGCAAACAGCTCGCGGGCCGAGCCCTCATCCTCGATCAGCATCAGGGAGACACGCGGCACCTGTTGCAGGTTGCGTGCATGGCGGGCGATCTCGGAGATGAGCACATAGTAGCCATCCTCCTGCAGCACAAAGGGCGCATAGCTGGCATTGGGGGTGCCGCCGGCATCGACCGTGGCCAACTGCAGGGTACGGCAACCATCGCGAAACTCGCGGATCTCCGGCTGCAGACGACCCTGCAGACGCTCTTGACGTTCACTCATGCCTGATTCTCCTCGCGCAGGGCCATAAAGCGCACCACCTGTTCCGGCAGCAGGTTACGCTGCTCATCACGTCCCAGATAAACCTTGAAGATACAGCGGCCGGCCCCATCGAAGAACTGGAAGGAGTGCCCCTCCTTGCCCATGAAGAGCTTGCTCACCAGGGCGATGCCGACCACGTTGTCGAGTTTGAGGTGGCCGTGCAGCTCACCGTCGCGCCCCATCAGGTTGTAATAACCGCGGGCATTCTTGCCTCGGGGGAAGGGGGCCTTCACCTCGAAGATGGAGCCGGATGATTCGACGATGGTGGTCACCGGTCCCCAGTCGGCGAGATCGGCCAGCAGCGCCTCGGCGCGCTTGCCCGGCAACAGGGTTGCCAGCCCGGCGGGCAGGTGGCGAACCACCTCCCACTCACTCACCGCCAGCCGGGCGGCGATGGCCGAGGGGTGAGCCCCCGGGTCTTCGTTTAACAGGTCGTGGATCTGCTGTGCAATGGTCATGCTCTCTCCATCCGGTGCACACGATTGGTGGGTCATACTCTAAGGGATAGAGGCGACAAGATGCAATTGATAATAATTTTCATTATCTATACAGAGCGTGTGCTGCCTGCTATGCTCCCCGGCCTGTCACCCCGTTTGTGGAGCATAACCCATGATCCCTCTGCACCGACTGTTGCTGCTGTTTCCCCTACTCACCACGTCTGCCCTCCAGGGGGCCGAACGCATCGTCAGCATAGGGCCGGCCACCACCGAGCTGCTACAGGCGCTGGGGGCCGAGACCGAGATCGTCGCCACCGACGTCAGCAGCCAGGGGCTCACGGTGCCCAGGGTGGGGTATCACAGAGCCCTGGCCGCCGAGGGGATCCTCAGCATGGCGCCGACCCGGGTCATCGGCAGCGACGAGATGGGCCCCCCTTCGACCCTGGAGCAGCTCAGCCGTGCCGGCGTCAAGGTTGAGGTGCTGGCGACCGCACCAACCCTTGAAAACCTGCGTCTGCGTATCGATACCCTGGCCAGTCTGCTCGGTGCCGAGGCCAGGGGCAAGGAGCTCAAGGCCAGGATCGCCGACGAGGTCGATGCCCTGGCCAGGCAGACCAAGCGGCAGCACCCGCCCAGGGTGGCCCTGCTGCTGCTGCACAAGGGGCAGCCACTGAGCCTGGCGGGAGGTGATACCACGGCGGATGCCCTCATCGCGCTGGCGGGAGGCGAAAACCTCGGCAAGGGGTTGAGTGGCTACAAACCGCTCTCGGTCGAGTCGCTCGTCCAGATGCAGCCCGATCTGATCCTGGTGAGCGGCCGCGAGTGGCAAGCCTACCGGGATCCCGCTGCCGTGCTGGCCGAGGTGCCGGCCCTCGCCTCCACCCCGGCCGGTCAACAGGGTCGCCTGCACGCCGTGGATGGCCACGCCCTGCAGGGAGGGCTCTCCCTCTCCTCCCTGGCGCAGGCCCGCCACATCGCGGCCTGGCTGCAAGCCATCCCATGAACCGGATCCGCCGTCTGCCTCTCTCGCCCCTGCTGGGCGGCTTGACCTGCCTGCTGGGGATGCTGGCGACCCTGTCACTCGGCACCGGCCCCCTGCCCCTGACCTTGAGTCAGAGCCTGGGGGCCTTGCTGCCGGACACCTCCCTCGCCCCCCACCTGCAGATGGTGGTGCAAGAGATCCGCCTGCCGCGCACCCTGCTCTGTATCGCCGTCGGCGGCATACTGGGTCTGTGCGGCGCCGTCATGCAGGGGCTGTTTCGCAATCCCCTGGCCGACCCCGGCATCATTGGTGTCTCCGGTGGAGCCGCCCTCGGCGCGGCCCTGGCCATCGTGTTGCTGGCCCCTCTGGGTGGCGAGTTACAACGCCAGATCGGGGTGGGCCTGCTGCCCATGATGGCCTTCCTCGGCGGGGCGCTGACCACCACCCTGGTCTATCTGCTCGGCACCCGGGCCGAGGGAACTTCGGTCACCGTCATGCTACTGGCCGGAGTCGCCATCACGGCTCTCTGCGGCGCCGCCATCGGCCTGCTCACCTATCTCGCCGACGATCAGATGCTGCGCAACCTGAGCCTGTGGCAGATGGGGAGCCTGGCTGCCGGCAAGCCGGCCGACATTCTGCTCGCCCTGGCGACCCTGGCCGTCCTGCTGCTGCTCTTCCTGCGTGACGCTGGTCCCCTCAACGCCCTGCTGCTCGGGGAGTCGGAGGCGCGTCACTTGGGGGTGGCGGTGCAGCCCCTCAAACGCCGCCTGATCCTGCTCACCGCAGCCGGGGTCGGGGTCGCCGTCGCGGTGAGCGGTCTCATCGGCTTCATCGGCCTGGTGGTGCCCCATCTGGTGCGCCTGCTGGCAGGCCCCGATCATCACAGGTTGCTGCCACTCGCGGCACTGCTCGGCGCCGCCCTGCTGCTGGCTGCCGACATGCTGGCTCGCACCCTGCTGGCACCGGCCGAGCTGCCGGTCGGCATCATCACGGCCCTGATAGGCGCCCCCTTCTTCCTCTGGCTACTGGTTCAAGGACGCCGTCATCTCTAGGAGTTGCCATGCCCCTGCTTTCCTGTCGTCACCTGACCCTCTCCCGGGGCGGTCGCCCCCTGCTCGACAACCTCAACCTGGATCTCGAGGCGGGCTCGGTCACTGTGCTGCTCGGACCCAACGGAGCGGGCAAGAGCACCCTGCTCAAATGCATCACGGGTGAGCTTGCCCCCGCCGGAGAGATCCATCTCTTTGGCCGCCCGCGAGCCGCCTGGTCGGCCGAGGCCCTCGCCCGTCAGGTGGGTGTCCTGCCCCAGAGCGCCTCCCTCACCTTTCCCTTCCTCTGTCGGGAGGTGGTGGCCATGGGGCGATTGCCCCACAGCGAGCCGGGAAGCCAGCGGGAGAGGATTGTGGAGGCCGCGATGGCACACGCCGGGGTCGAGCATCTCAAGGATCGCCTCTACCCAGCCCTCTCGGGAGGAGAGCGGCAGCGCGTCCAATTTGCCCGGGTATTGGCCCAGATCTGGCAAGGGGCAGGGGATAAGCCCCTCCCCCGGCTGTTGCTGCTCGACGAGCCCACCTCGGCACTCGATCTCAAGCACCAACATCAACTGCTGGCCATGGCTCGCGCCCTGGCGGGCTCACACACTGCCGTGCTGGCGGTACTGCACGATCTCAACCTGGCGGCCCGCTACGGGGATCGGTTAATCATGCTGGAGGGAGGTAAGCTTATAGCGGACGGTCCTGCACAAACGGTGCTGCAGGCGTCACTGATCGAACGACTCTACGGCTATCCGGCCAGGGTGATCAGCGCTCCGGGAGGAGCTCACCCGATCGTCCTGTAGCAGACTGATCTGACCCAGCAATCGTGGACACCGGGTTAAGCAGCTACCTTCTCAAACTCCTCTGGGGTTTGGTAACCCAAAGTGCTGTGCAGGCG
>NZ_JBFODE010000016.1:0-6344 GCF_040908155.1 Aeromonas sp. R6-2
ATTTGTTAAAGAACGTTGCCTTGTCGGCTGAGGCTGCGCATCTTACGCTCCTCATTTTGAAAGTCAAGCGTCATTATCGCTTTTCTTTCGCAGCCAGGTTGGCGTTGCCAACTCGCTGACCATCCGGCGTCATCCGCCGTGCTGGTGAGGGCGCATTATAGGGAGGCACGCCGGGATGGCAAGGCTTTTTCAACAGTTTTATGGATTTTTGGTTTGCTTGACGAAAAAAGGAGCCGAAAGCTCCTTTTTTATACTTTTCAGTGGCGATTCAAGCGGCCTTGCGCTCCATTTCGCTCTGACGTGACTGGATATAGGCGATCCAGCTATCGGCTCTCTGTTGCCACTCCCGGCTTCTGCGCAGCTGGGTCGCCAACTGTAGCGCCTCGCCATAGTTTTCTGCCTGCAAGTGGAGTTGCACCAACAGGGCCTTGGCACGCAGCCCCTCTTTACCAGTCACACGCTGCAATGCGATCAGCTGTTTTCTCGCCTCCTGGCCATGCCCCTGCTGAAGCATCAACTCGGCAGCGCGCAGGGCCGGCTTACTCTCTTTATTAAGCGCGGCAAGCCTCTGCCAGGACGCGATCGCTTTGTCCCACTCCCGCGCGCCCTCCCACAGCTGCGCCTGCAATTGCAGGTTCGCGGCAGAGGCGGACAACTTGCCGCTGGCGATGGCAGTCTCGAGCAGGCGAGCGCCACGATAAGGGAGACCTTGCCAGGCATAGAGGCGGACCAGCTGATTACGGGTACTCTCTTCACTCAGCACTTTGCGGTCGACCGCAGTCTGCAGCAGGGCCAGCGCCTCCCGGCCCTGCCGGGCGGAGAGCCGCAGCGACACCGCCTGTAGCCACCACTTGCCTTCCTTCTGCTCACGGGCGATGAGCTGTTCGGCGACATCGGCCGCCTGCCCATAGCGCTTGAGCCCATGCAGGGCAGAGAGGCGGATGATGGCGGTGCCCTGGTGCCACCCCTTGCGCAGGAGCTGCTCACTCAAATTGGCCGCCTCGGCATACTGACGATTGTGGAAATAGAGACCCGCCAGACGGAACTGCAGATCCTTGTCACTTTGCAGGGCCAGCGCAGCCTTGTAGCTACTGATAGCTTGGGGCCACTTCTCCTGCTGGGCAGCGACGTCTCCTTGCAGCCGTAACAGCCCACGGCGCTGCTCCTTGGGCCACTCCTTATATGCCAGTGCCAGCGCCACCTGGCGGGCAGCCAGATCCCAGCGCCCACTGTTGGCTGCGGCCGAGGCACGCAGCTGCGCCAACCAGGCCTGCTCGGCCGGAGTATCCGGCTTGAGCGCGGCGGCCTTGGTCTCGGTAGCCTGCCACTGCTTGCCTTCATAGAGTTTCATCAGGGGAGCCAGCTGGCGTGAGAAGCCCGGGCTCACCGTGATGGCCCAGGCACTCTGCCCTGCGAGAAGTAGGGCACACAACCAGAGTCGTTTCATCGCTTAACTCTCCAACCTGAATTTGAGGGTCACGACCTGGGCGATCGCCCCGGTTTCTCCCTTGCGTGCCTGATAGCGCCATTTGCGCAGGGCCTGCATGGCGGCCCGCTCGAACTGGCCGCGTGGATTGGCCGAAACAATGGTCACGTCCTGCACCTGACCGTTAGGATCGACCACAAACTTGAGGGTCACCTCTCCCTCGATCCCGGCCTGCTGGGCGCGATAGGGATAAATCGGTTCGATCCGTTGCAACGGGGTCAGCAGACCACTGACACCGATCCCATCGACTAGCCCGTTCGGGCTTCCCGCCTGCTGGCCATGGAAGTTGCCGCTAAACGTCGCCGGATCTTGCGCTCCGGGCGCCACATCGGGCATGGCCAAGGTCACCGGACTCACCCCCGCGATATCGAGGGGAGGCGCCACCATAGGCACAGGCTCCAGGCTGAGCGCCGGGGTAGAGACCGACTGCATGGTCGGCATGGGCTCTACCTCTGGCAGCGGCTCGGGTTCCGGTGGCACCGGGCGCTCCTGGGTCGCTACCTGGAGATCGGGCTCCTGCATCTTGATGACGATGCTGCGCGACTCGCTCGCGCTACGCGCACGCAGGTCTGGCTCGACCAGGGTTGCCATGAACAACAGCACGGCCAGGGTAAGCGGCACCCCAAGCAGCAGGCTGATGAGATAGCGCTTCATCGCGGCGTCACCGCCACGGCGATATTGGCCACACCGGCGGCCTTGGCCTCGTCCATCACCCGCACCACACGGCCATGAGGCACCCGCTCGTCGGCCTGGATTACCAGGCTGGCCTCCGGCTGCTCGGCGAGCATGCGCGCCAGGCTGGCCTTGACGCGTTCCACATCGACCGGCCTGCGGTCGAGGTAGATATCCCCCTTGGCACCGATCGCCAACATGATGCTGGACGACTTCTGGGCCTTGGCCTGGGTCGCCTCGGGACGATGTACCTCGAGCCCCACCTCACGGACGAAAGAGGTAGTGACGATGAAGAAGATCAGCATGATGAAGACGATATCGAGCATGGGGGTCATGTCGATCTGGATTTCGTCACGCTGACGTTTGGGTTGTCTTCTCATTGGTTACAACTTCCTATTCGGCGCCCATGCCATCGCGAGTCTGTTCGAGCAGGCGGCGCGCCTGGCTCTCGAGACGGCTGAGGATCAATACCCCGATGAGAGCCACGACCATACCGGCCATGGTCGGGATGGTGGCACGGGAGATGCCGCTGGCCATGCTCTCGGGATTGAAGCGGTTGGCCATGGCCAGGGCGTCAAACACCCCTATCATGCCGGTGACGGTGCCGAGCAGTCCCAGCATGGGGCAGAGCACCACCAGAGTGCGGATAAAGAGGAGATGACGTTGCAGCTCCAGCTCGGCCTGGGCGATCCAGCGGGTACGGATCGCCTTGGCCTGCCAGCTGGTGCGCTCGGCGCGGGCACGCCAGTTGGTCAGCAGCGAATGCTGCACGGCGCGATAGCCCCCCCACAGATAGAGCAGCCGCTCCAGGATCAGGCACCACATCACCAGCAGTAGTCCCAGGATCACCCAGAGAATGGGGCCACCACGCCCCATGAATTGCTGCAACTGTTCCCACACGGCCATCATCAGGCAACGCGCTCCGTCTTGCTCTGGGTAAGACCGGTGGCTTCGGCACGTTCGGCCAGAATGCCGGCCACCTGCTGCTCAAGCAGGTTGGAGAGCTCACTGAAACGCGACTGCAGCAGGCTGTGGGCCAGGATCAGTGGAATAGCCGCCACCAAACCCTGCACCGTGGTCACCAGCGCCATCGAGATGCCGCCGGCCATGATCTTGGGATCGCCGGTGCCGAACTGGGTAATGGCCTGGAAGGTTCCAATCATGCCGGTCACGGTACCGAGCAGGCCCAACATGGGGGCCACTGCGGCGATCACCTTGACCATGCCGATGCCGCGCTCAAGACGCGGGTTTTCCTGCAAGATCGCCTCATCAAGGCGCAGTTCCAGGGTTTCCATCGGCAGGTGGGGATACTGTTTCTCCACTGCCAGCACACGCCCCAGCGCGTTGCGCTCGTCGTGGACCGACTCGCCCACCTGGCGACGCACGGTCTTGAGTTCATGAGAGAGCAGCACCAGACGCACTCCGGCGATGCCAAGACCGGCCAGGGCCAGCGCCAGTATGATGTAGCCGACCGTGCCACCTTGTTGCAGCCGTTGGGTGAAGGTCGGCATCTCGGCCAACATGGCCAGCACGGCACCATGGGAGGGATCGATGGCCACCGCCTCGCCTTCCGCCCCCTGATAATCGCGATAACCATCAAGTACCTTGCCCGACAGGTTGGCTATCGGTTGCAGCCCTTGCGGGGTCACTTGCACCAGACCCTGCTCGGCCGCCAGGGTGAAGGCGCCGAAACGGGTCAGCGGCTGGGTCGCGGCGACCCCTTCGGCACCATTCACCTGTGCGCTGAAGCGCGCAACCTGAGCCGACGCCTTCATCTCCCCGAGCAACAGCTCGGGCAGCAGCGCCAGGGCGTAGCGGTCCGGCACTGTCTTGTCATCGCTCAGCGCGTGCAGCGGTTGGAGACGATCGGGATATTGCGCCTGCACGGCAGAGGCCTCGAGCAGGGTCATGGCCTCCTTGGCCCCCTGGCGACTGACGGCAAACAACTCATCCATGCCGCTTGAGGCACTCAACCACGCCTTGTTCAACTCGCTCAGCTGCTTCTCATTACTGGCAAAGCGATCGCCGAGCGACTGGCTTTCTGCCTGGGCACTGGCGAGCTTGGCTTTGGCCTGAGCCAGCTGGCTTTTCAGAGTAGCCAGCTCCTGGCCGGCCGCCTGCTCGCGCGCCTGTTCTTCGGCCGAAAACTGCGGGGCTGCCTGGACGCCAAATGCCAACGCCAGGATCAGGGGTAGAGCCTTCATTGAGAGATCTCCTGACGAGCGGTAGACAGAGGCAAGGTGAGCAGGCTCGGAGTCTGCTTCTCCTTGGCCAGGGCGATCGCCTGGCCGATAGCATCGTGCCAGGCCGCATCAAGCGGCTGCCATGCCTTGACCTCGGCAGACCAGCGCCAGGCTCCCGTGCCATCGGTGGTCATGGCAAGCAGGGCGATACGCCCCAGTGCGACCACATTGACCAAGCGCTCGCTTCCCTCCAGCGCCAGATGCTGCTGCCACACGTCGAGACGGCTGCCGTATTCGGCCTCCACCTGGTACGCCTGCAGCAAGACACGGAACTTCTCGGCCTCGCTCACGTCGGCACGGGCCAGGGTCTCTTTCAGGTTCTGCAGACGCGCGGCGCGATCGGCGGAACGTAGCGGCAGATCGCCGGCTACCCAAGCCTCAAGGTCAGACTGCATCTTGAGTAGCAATGGCACCAAGCCATGGCAGGTCTCTTCCACCTCAGCCAGCTGATTCTGCAGCCTTGTTATATCGCGCTCCTGGCCGACCACCATACCCCGCATGTACAGGTTATAGGAGGCGAGGTCCTTGAGTTGACGCTCGGTAGCCAACAGCTCTTGGCGAGCAATTACGGCAGCATCGGCTGCGTGTGCTACTTTTTTCTGGGAGGCCTCTCCTGAGGCCAGATCTTCCATCAACGCATTCGGCACCGGAGACTGGGCACAAGCCAAGTGGGTAAAGCAGAAGGGCACGAGGAACGCCAACACACTCTTAGTCATGGTCGCAAGCCACATAGTTGATAACGCTTATCATTATCCCAAACTTGGTCTAATGAAGCAAATCATGGAATTTCGTTGCGACCCGCGCTATGCGCGGATAAGGTGAGCCGAGAATTTGCACGCAACTTGTCGACATTCTCGACAAAAGGAGAGCAACTTGTACAACGACAAGCTTTGGGAACATATAGAGACGTTCACCAGGGCAAGAAACACCCTCGATATGCAGAGGTCCCTGGAGCGTTTTAGCCACAAAATGGGGTTTGACTACTTCCGGCTGCTTATCATCTTCCCGATAAGCATGAACAAGTCACACGTAGCCCTGTTTAACAACTGCCCACTTAGCTGGTTTCAGGCCTACTGCGAAAACCGCTATCTGACCCAGGATCCTGTCGTCTGTCTCGGCCTGAGGCAAACGCTACCCATTTTCTGGAATTCGCTGGACTACAACCAACCCTGGCTGCCGGCAGGTAGCCGGGATGTAATGAATCTGGCCGAAGACTTTGGGGTGCGTAACGGGGTCTCTTTCCCTCTTTACAGCCCCAATGGTGAACGAGGCATTCTCTCCTTCATCACCAAGGAGCAGAGTAACAGCGAGCTGATGTTTGAGAATGTACCAACACTCTCGTTTTGCGCCAGCTATATCTTCAATGCGGCACTCGAGCTGGTAAAACGCAAACCCGAAATAGCTCGACATCTGACGACACTCTCCAGCCGTGAGAAAGAATGCCTGTTTTGGGCCAGTGAAGGGAAAACATCCTGGGAAATTGCGACGATTCTGGGTATCAGTGAGCGGACGGTCAACTTCCACCTGACCCAGGTCACCAATAAAACAGACTCACGAAACCGTAATCAGGCAATTGCCAAGACGATTTCCAGTGGACTGATCGTCCCGTCTCTGGACGATGTGAATATCACTAATATACGCCTTTCATAAGGCGTTTTGATGTTCGGACTTAAAAACAAAAAGGCCTCCCGCTTGGGAGGCCTTCTCATTGAATAGGTGCCTGACTGTGTCCTACTCTCGCATGGCATCTGCCACACTACCATCGGCGCTACGACATTTCACTTCTGTGTTCGGCATGGGAACAGGTGGTTCTATCGTGCTATTGCCGTCAGGCAAAAACTTTTAAATTATGGTGCTGATACCCAGAATCGAACTGGGGACCTCATCCTTACCAAGGATGCGCTCTACCGACTGAGCCATATCAGCACAAAACCGGTCGAAAC
>NZ_JBFODE010000017.1:0-24379 GCF_040908155.1 Aeromonas sp. R6-2
GAATACCGGCCTGTCACGCCGGGGGTCGCGGGTTCGAGTCCCGTCCGCTCCGCCACTAAATTTGAAGGCCTTCCCAAACGGGAAGGCCTTTTTGCGTTGGTGCAGTTAGCTATATGGCGTCGCCAGACGGTTGAAGGCGCTCGGGCTGTACCCTCTGCATCAGCCGCTGGCGCGGCGGCCACGCAGCCTGAATAGAGAAACCCAGTCGAAAGACCGGGCTTTTTCTTTATGCTCGGGCTGTACCGATGCAGTGGCGTTGCCGGATTGTTGAAGGGGTCGGATTATATTCGCTATCCCGGTTTCAATCCCATTCGTTCATAGATTAGCTGGCGCTCTTCCTGGCTGAGAGTGGCGAAGTAGCGGGTGAATAGACGGACGAGATGGGATTTGTTGAGCCCATCATCCTGCATCATGTCATTGAGCTCTTCGATCACATTATGGGTCAGAGTAAAGGTGGCTTTATGGAAGTGGGCTTGGCCGCGGCGTTCATCCAGACCGCTTAACTCTGAGGCCCAGGTTGAGGCCAGGCTTCTCTCTAGGCTCACGACTCTGGGCTTTCCCCTCGCATATAGCTCTGCATCTTCGATGAACTCATCGATGGTGAAGCGTTTCTGGTGATGCAGGTCATGCTTCTTTTTGAGATCAGAGAGTCCCATATCAAACCTCCACTTCGAGCAGCTCTCTGGCAATGGCACGAATCTCTTCGGCCGATTTCCCATCCGGATCTATCTCTACTACCGAGAGTCCTTTCTCTTCGCTGTCATCATAGACATTGCGGCTATAGGTGATGGCGTGTAGCACGTCGACACCGTAAGTTGAACATACCTCTTTGGCATCGAGGATCCGTTTCACCTGATTGGGCAGTGAGGGGCATTGACTGAGTACGACGGCCGCCTTGAGATTCGGGTTGACCATCTTGCAGGTGGTGATGAGATCTTCCATGTGGGGAAGTGTCTTGAGGTCACGCCGCTTGGGTCTGAGAGGGATCAGGGCATGGGTCGCCACGGCCATGGTGGAACGCAGCGCCCGGTTATCTTGCCCGCCGCAATCGACGATCACGTAGTCGTAGCGGTTCTTCAGGCTCAGCAGATCGTTACGGATATTGCCGTAGAGCTGAACGCAGTTGATGGGGACGAGATCCGGGTTGTCGTTGCGCTCCTGGATCCAGTCCGATGTGGTGCGTTGTGGATCACAATCGACCAATAGCACCTCCCCATGGAAGCGTTGCCTGAGCAGGACTGCAATATTCTGAGCCAGGCAGCTCTTGCCACTTCCTCCCTTTTCACCTCCTACCAGCAGGATCATGGTATTCCCTCATCGTCGGTCACTTATCTGAGTATAGAAAGAGCTGCCATACCGACAAGAGAGAGGGGGCCGGCGCCCCCTCATCACGACTAGTGGCGCTCTCCATGCCATAGGCATACATACTGAGGCACCAGTTGTGGCTGCGCCTGACCTGCCAGCTGGCAGAGTTGCAGAGGCATCGCCGGGGCTCCTTCCGAATGAACTTGCCCGCTCAGGCTTATGGCAATCATAAGCAGTGTGAAGATCCTTAACATGGCTCACTCCTTGTGATCTGGATCACATATGAGTTAAGCCGAGGCTACCTCCCTGACAAGCCGGAATGCGAAATTTCTGGTTATGAAAAAAGTGCCTATCTGTCTAGCTCGTAAGTGGTAGTCAAAGGAGAGGGATAAGCCTCTCTGATATTGCATATTGATGTCAATGCAAGCGTTTTCAATTTCCTGTGAGAATGGCGTCATATCTGACATGGCGCCGTTTCATTGATCGACGTCATTAAAATAATTATTCCGATAATCCATGGCCTGTGACTATTTATCTACTCATATTCCAAAATTGACTAGCCTGAATATTCACTTTTAGTGAATTCGGTTGGCGTGCAGTAAGAGCTTTTCTATCTATATTATTGATTCTGTTCTTTTTGTTTCCATGTTCATAATGTGGTGAATCGATAGTATTCGGCCATGGCTCTGTGGGTTGATTGGGATTTATGGCGATATAACTGCATTTAAAAACGAGGTGTCGGGATGATTAAAAGGAGATTCTGATACCCCTGTCAAAGAATAAGAGCCAATTTTATTCATGCTGGAATGAATGTGACCTGGCTCTATTTTTACCTTCCATGGCAGTACTAATCTTCGCTTCGAAAGGCAAAGGCAGGATAGAGCACAAGCCTACTACCCTACATACAACATATCCCGCCGACGCCACGAGCATGAATAGAAGGATTCTGTTCATTCACTCGCAAGGACCACTGCTAGGACGGAATATCACCATGAGTAAATTCTTTGTCGGATCTGAAGTTGGCCAACTGCGTCGCGTCATGCTTCATCGTCCCAACCTCAGCCTGAAGCGCCTCACTCCTTCCAATTGCCAGGATCTGCTGTTCGATGACGTGCTGTCTGTCGAGCGCGCCGGCCAGGAGCACGACAAGTTTGCCCAGGTGCTGCGTGATCAGGGTGTCGAAGTATTCCTCCTCACCAATCTGCTGACCGAGACACTGGATGTACCCGAAGCCAAGGCCTGGCTGCTGGAGAATCAGGTCTCCGACTATCGCCTCGGCACTTCATTTGCCAATGACGTACGCTGCTACCTGGCCGACCTGCCCCACCGTGAGATGGCCCGTATTCTCTCCGGCGGTCTGACCTACGGTGAGATGCCCTTCAGCGGCGTCAACATGGTTGCCGGCATGCACGCTCCGACCGACTTCATCATCGAGCCGCTGCCCAACCATCTCTTTACTCGTGATACCTCCTGCTGGGTCTATGGTGGCGTCTCCATCAACCCGATGGCCAAGGCTGCCCGCCGTCGTGAGACCAACAACGTGCGCGCCATCTATCGCTGGCACCCCATGTTTGCCAATCAGGAGTTCGTGAAGTACTTCGGTGACGAGGTGAAGGACTACGACCAGTCCACCATCGAAGGGGGCGACGTGCTGGTCATCGGCCGTGGTGCCGTGCTGATTGGTATGTCCGAGCGCACCACTCCGCAAGGGGTTGAGCACCTGGCTCGCGGCCTCTTCAAGAGCGGCCAGGCCAAGCAGGTCATCGCCATGGAGCTGCCGAAGCACCGCAGCTGCATGCACCTCGACACCGTAATGACTCACATGGATATCGACACCTTCTCCGTCTATCCGGAAGTCATCCGCAAGGACGTCAAGTGCTGGTCTCTGACTCCGGAAGGCAGTGCCGGTCTGCGGGTGAAGGAAGAGGGTTACTTCGTACACGCCATCGAGAAGGCGCTGGGTGTGGATCAGCTCAAGCTCATCACCACCGGTGGCGACAGCTTCGAAGCCGAGCGTGAGCAGTGGAACGATGCCAACAACGTGCTGACTGTGCGTCCGGGTGTGGTCGTGGGCTACGAGCGTAACACCTACACCAACGAGAAGTACGACAAGGCCGGCATCAAGGTACTGCCGATTCCGGGTGACGAGCTCGGCCGTGGCCGCGGCGGTGCCCGCTGCATGAGCTGCCCGATGGAACGTGACGGCATCTGAGAGTGAGCGAGGGCGCCCGGAGCGGGCGCCCAGCCAGGAACCCATTAGAGATACGAACCATGAAGAAACCAACTGTCGTCGTCGCCCTCGGTGGTAATGCCCTGCTCCGTCGCGGAGAACCCCTCGAGGCTGACATCCAGCGTAAGAATATTGCAACTGCCGCCAAGACTATCGCCCGCATCGCCGAAGAGCACAATGTGGTGCTGGTACACGGAAACGGGCCCCAGGTCGGCCTGCTGGCCCTGCAGAACAGCGCCTACACCAAGGTCTCTCCCTATCCCCTGGATGTGCTGGGCGCCGAGTCCCAGGGCATGATCGGCTACATGCTGATTCAGGAGCTGAAGAACCTGATGCCTAGCCGCAACGTCACCGCCCTGCTGACCCAGGTGCAGGTCGACAGCGAAGACCCGGCGTTCACCAATCCGACCAAATTTATCGGTCCTGTCTACGAAGAGAGTGAGGCTCGCCACCTGGCTGCCGAGAAGGGATGGGTCGTCAAGGCTGACGGCAAGTTCTTCCGCCGTGTTGTGCCCTCTCCGCTGCCCCAGCGTATCGTCGAAGGCGATGCCATCGAATCCCTGATTGCCCAGGGGCACCTGGTGATCTGCACCGGCGGTGGTGGTATCCCGGTGACCTGGGACGGAGAGCGTCTCAACGGCATTGAGGCCGTCATCGACAAAGACATGTCTGCCGCCTACCTGGCCAAGCAGATCAAGGCCGACGCCCTGCTGATCCTGACCGACGCCGATGCCGTCTACCTGGATTGGGGCAAGCCGACCCAGCGTCCGCTGCGTGCCACTACCCCGGCAGCCCTGGCCGAGATTCCGTTCGATGCCGGCTCCATGGGGCCGAAGATCGACGCCTCCTGCGAGTTTGTGAAAGCGACCGGCGGCATGGTGGGAATCGGTGCCCTGGAAGATGGTGTGGCCATCCTCAAGGGAGAAGCCGGCACCAATATCGTCGCCAAAGAAACTGTAACTGCGTAGTCAAACCCTACTGCCCATTGGTCTGAACCAGATAAATAAGAGAGAACACATCATGGCTTTTAATCTGCGTAACCGTAACTTCCTGAAACTGCTCGATTTCACCCCGCGCGAAATCCAGTACATGATCGATCTCGCCATCGACCTGAAGAAGGCCAAATACGGTGGCTACGAGCGCAAGCACCTGGTTGGTAAAAACATCGCCCTGATCTTCGAAAAGACCTCTACCCGTACCCGTTGTGCCTTTGAAGTCGCCGCCTTCGATCAGGGCGCTCAGGTCTCCTACCTTGGCCCGAGCGGTTCCCAGATCGGTCACAAGGAGTCCATGAAGGACACCGCCCGCGTACTGGGTCGCATGTATGACGGTATCGAATACCGCGGCTATGGTCAGGAGATCGTGGAAGAGCTGGGCGCCTATGCCGGTGTGCCGGTATGGAACGGCCTGACCAACGAGTTCCACCCGACCCAGATCCTGGCCGACTTCATGACCATGCTGGAGCACGGCAAGGGCAAGCGTCTGGACCAGATCAAGTTCGCCTACCTGGGGGATGCCCGCAACAACATGGGTAACTCCCTGATGGTCGGTGCCGCCAAGATGGGCATGGACATCCGTTTGGTTGCTCCCAAGGCCTTCTGGCCGGAAGAGGAGCTGGTTGCCAAGTGCCGCCAGATCGCCGAAGAGACCGGTGCCCGCATCACCCTGACTGAAGACGTGAAAGAGGGCGTGCTGGGTGTGGACTTCCTCTACACCGACGTCTGGGTATCCATGGGTGAAGCCAAAGAAGCCTGGGATCAGCGGGTGAAACTGATGACCCCGTATCAGGTCAACATGGACGTCATCAACGCCACCAAGAACCCGGATGTGAAGTTCATGCACTGCCTGCCGGCGTTCCACAACGATGAGACCACCATGGGCAAGGAAGTGGCCGATAAATATGGCATGAAGGGCCTGGAAGTGACCGAGGACGTGTTCGAATCCGAGCACTCCATCGTGTTCGACGAGGCCGAAAACCGGATGCACACCATCAAGGCAGTGATGGTTGCTACGCTGGGCGACTAAGGTCGCAGTAGTGGTGCCGGGGGGAAACCCCCGGCTTTTCCCCATGTGAAGGCGGCATCATACCTCCAAGCCCTACCCATAAAGGCTGCCCCATGGACTACCACACAGAAGGACGCTGAATCATGACTAAATTCAAGTTCCCGTCAGCCTATACAATTCTGTTTGTGCTGATCGCCCTGGTGGCCGCCCTGAGCTGGGTTGTGCCGGCCGGCAAATACGAAATGACCATGAACGAGGCACTGGGCAAAGAAGTCCCGGTAGCCGGAACCTACAAGCAGGTCGACGCCAACCCGCAGGGGCTGGTCGATGTGCTGCTGGCCCCGGTCGATGGCCTCTATAACCACGAAACCTATGAAGCCGGTGCCATCGACGTCGCCCTGTTCATCCTGATCATCGGCGGCTTCCTCGGTATCGTCACCAAGACCGGTGCCATCGATGCCGGTATCGAGCGCGTGACCGATCGTCTGCGTGGACGCGAGGAGTGGATGATCCCCATCCTGATGGCGCTGTTCGCCGCCGGCGGCACCATCTATGGCATGGCCGAAGAGTCCCTGCCCTTCTACACCCTGCTGGTGCCGGTGATGATGGCTGCCCGTTTCGACCCGGTCGTCGCCGCCGCGACAGTACTGCTGGGTGCCGGTATCGGAACCCTGGGCTCCACCATCAACCCGTTCGCCACCGTCATTGCCGCCAACGCCGCCGGCATCCCCTTCACTGACGGTATCTGGCTGCGTGTTGCCATCCTGCTGGTTGGCTGGGTCATCTGCGTTGCCTACGTGATGCGCTATGCCAAGATGGTTCGCCAGGATCCGAGCCGCTCCCTGGTGGCCGACAAGATGGAAGAGAACAAGGCCCACTTCCTCGGTAACAAGGGCCAGGAGATGCTCGAGTTCACCATGACTCGCAAGATCGTTCTGGCTATCTTTGCCGGCTCCTTCGGTGTGATGATCTACGGTGTGGCCGTGCTGGGTTGGTGGATGGCCGAGATCTCCGGCGTGTTCCTGGCTTCTGCCATCATCGTTGGCCTCATCTCCCGCATGAGTGAGGAGCAACTGACCTCCAACTTCATCGACGGTGCCCGTGACCTGCTCGGCGTGGCCCTCATCATAGGTATCGCCCGCGGTATCGTGGTCATCATGGACAAGGGGATGATCACCCACACCATTTTGCACAGTGCCGAGGGTATGGTGAGTGGCCTCTCCACCGTGGTCTTCATCAACGTCATGTACTGGCTGGAAGTGGTGCTCTCCTTCCTGGTGCCCTCCTCCTCCGGTCTGGCCGTGCTGACCATGCCGATCATGGCGCCGCTGGCTGACTTCGCCAACGTGGGCCGCGACCTGGTGGTGACTGCCTACCAGTCCGCCTCCGGTATCGTCAACCTGGTGACCCCGACCTCCGCCGTGGTCATGGGTGGCCTGGCCATCGCCCGCGTCCCCTATGTGCGCTGGCTCAAGTGGGTGGCGCCGCTGCTCGCTATCCTGACCGTGTTGATCACGATCGCCCTGAGTCTGGGGGCCCTGATGGCCTGATCGGAGTGAACTGCAAAACCGGAGCCTGGTGCTCCGGTTTTCTTTTTGGGGCTGTGCCCGTTATGCAACATGGGGCATGATGAGTCCTCACCAAGGAGGTTCTATGTCCATCACCATTCGTCGCGCGGGGCCTGAGGATGCCGCCGCACTGCGCGATGTCTACGCCATGCCCAAGGCACAGGCCGGCACCCTGCAACTCCCTTTTCCTTCCCTGCATCACTGGCAGCAGCGGTTGCAACCGGAGGCGGGAGCCTACCCCCTGTTGGCCGAGTGCGAGGGGATGGTGGTGGGGGGACTAACCCTGTGGCTGGCGACCAACCCCCGCCGCCGCCATGTGGCGAGCCTCGGTATGGCGGTGCGTGACGACTGGGCCGGGCGTGGGGTCGGCACTGCCTTGCTGACGGCAGCCATCGATCTGGCCGAGCAGTGGCTCGGGATCACCCGGCTCGAGCTCACCGTCTGGGCCGACAACGAGGCCGCGCAGGCCCTCTACCGCAAGGCAGGATTTGTGGAGGAGGGGCGGGCCCGGGCCTATGGCCTGCGCAACAGAGAGCTGACCGACACCCTCTATATGGCGAGGATCCGTTCATCGTGACCAGTCGGCGACTCCGGGGAGGGGCGGATCGACGTTATTTGTGCAGGCAAGGGGATGCATGCCTCGGGGTGCCTTCCTTATTGAGGCTGTCATGGTTTAAGGTGTGGCGTTTTAGACAAGGAGGATCGCGATGATTGCTATGGTTACGGGTGCCTCGTCCGGATTCGGTGAGGCCATCAGTCGGGTCCTGGTGCAGGCGGGATGGAAGGTGATCGGCACGGGGCGGCGCGTCGAGCGGCTGGCCGGGTTGCAGCAGGAGTTGGGTCAGGCCTTTCTGCCCCTGGCGTTCGATATCCAGGACAAGGAGGCGACCCAGGCCGCCATCGCAGGCCTGCCGGAGGCGTGGTCCGGGATCGATCTGCTGGTGAACAATGCCGGCCTGGCATTGGGTCTGGCACCGGCTCACCAGGCCGATATGGATGACTGGGAGCAGATGATCGCCACCAACGTCACCGGTCTGGCCCGGATCACCCGGCTGGTGCTGCCTGGCATGGTAGCCCGCCAGCGGGGACATGTGATCAATATCGGCTCTATTGCCGGCACTTATCCCTATCCGGGCGGTAATGTCTACGGCGCCACCAAGGCCTTCGTGAAGCAGTTCAGCCTGAATCTGCGTGCCGATCTGGCGGGAACGCCGGTGCGAGTCACCAATGTGGAGCCGGGTCTGTGTGGCGGCACCGAGTTTTCCAATGTGCGCTTTCACGGGGACGATGCCAAGGCGGCGGCCGTCTATCAGGGGGTGGCATTCATTCGGCCCGAAGATATCGCCAATACGGTGCTATGGATCAGTCAGCAGCCGCCCCACGTCAACATCAACAGCGTGGAGCTGATGCCGGTGGCCCAGAGCTTCGGCCCCCTCACTGTCAGCCGTGGCTAAGTGATGAAGGGGGCAAGCTGCCCCCTTGTTATACCGCTCTTCCTCTACTTCTGTATGGCGATATGGTCACGGCGCGACTTCCAGAGCCAGCGTAGCGGGATCTGGGAGAGCAGCATGCCGACCAACATCAGGCTGCAGCCCAACATAGCCCGGCTATCCAGATGCTCACCGAGTAGCAGGACTCCTCCGATGGCGGCAAAGACCGTCTCCAGGCTGAGGATGATGGCTGCATGGGCCGGATGAGCCTGCCGTTGCCCCAGTACCTGCAGGGTATAACCCACTCCCACCGAGACCAGGCCTGCATAGAGCAGCGCCTGCCAGCCGGCGACCGCCCCCGCCACACTTGGCACCTCCAGCAGAAAAGCCATCGCCAGACTCAGCAGACCGCATACCAGAAACTGCACCGCGGCCAGCCGGATCGGGGCGACCCGGCTCGAATAGTGATCGAGCACCAGCAGGTGGATGGCCCAGAAGAGGGCTCCAGCGACCTGCAGCAGGTCCCCAACGTTCATGGAAAAGTCATCGGTGACGCTCAGCAGGTAGAGTCCGACCAGTGCCACGGCGCCACCTACCCAGGTATTGACGCCGGTCTGGTGGCGCAGTAGCAGGCCGAGCAGAGGAACTATGATGATGTAAAAGCCGGTGATAAAGCCGGCCTTGGCCGCCGTGGTATAAAGCAGTCCCACCTGTTGCAGGGTGGCGGCCGCAAACAGCACCCCGCCGGCCAGGAGTCCCCCGGTCAGCAGGCTCTTGACGGGAGCCGGATGGCTTGGTTGGCGGACCCGCAACCAGAGTAGGAGAGGCAGCAGAGAGAGGGCGCCGAGCAGGAAGCGCAGGCCATTGAAGGTATAGGGCCCCATATGGTCCATGCCGAGGCGCTGGGCGACGAAGCCCATCCCCCAGATGGCGGCGGCCATTAATAACATCAGATTAGAGTGCATCGTTTCATCCATGAAACCCGGAAACCTCCACGAGCTTACTACCTGACGCCCGCGGGAGGGAAGGCCGGAGGCGTTTGGACAGGTCGGGGGAGGGACTGTTATTCTCTCGGTTAACAGGCCATCATCTACGAGCACGGAGAGCTATCGCTTGGAGGACACCCAAACCGGGAGGGGCTCCTGGTCCCTGGTCAGTCGGATGCGGCTGGCTCTGCTGCTGCTCTTCATTCCGGTGCTGTTACTCGGTGCTCTCTACTACCTGCATGTCACCCGTTTGATGCAAAACGAGCTCTCTCGTCAACTGACCGACGAGAACCGAAAGTTCAGCGCCATCTATGTCGAGCCCTATCTGGAAGAGCTGGAGCGTCAGTTCCTGCTTCTCTATCAAAACATTGATTATCATGACTTTCTCGACCCCAGGGCGGGACAGCTTGCCGAGTATTATCAGGACTGGCAGAGCTTCTTTAACCTGCGTGGGGATCTCAAGTATGTCTATGTGGGAACGGAGCAGAAGCGTATCTTCATCACCCCCGAGTGGGTGCCCGATGACAAGTTTGATCCCCGTCTACGTCCCTGGTATCTCAAGGCGGTGGCCGCTCCCGATCGTATCGTCTGGACCGATCCCTACTACGACTACATCAGCGGTGAGCTGGTGATGGCCATGGCGCGCGCACTACCGGACAAGAGCGGCCGGGTGCGGGCCGTGTTTGCGGTGGATACTGTGCTTAACCGCCTCTCGCAGGTGCTGCAGGGGCACTCCAGCCGTCTCGACAGTCGCCAGATGATCGTCAACCCGGCCGGACAGTTGGTGGCCTACCCCGATACCCGCCTCCTGCTTCAACCGATGGCGCACCCCGACTGGCTGGGTCGGATGACCCAGGCAGAGGGACAGTTTGTCGACAACCGGGCACAGCTCTTCGTCTCTTACATGCGCCTCTCCAGAGAGGGGTGGACATTGGTCAGCGTGTTGCCGACCGCCCAGATCGAGCAGACCCGGCGCAGTGCTCTGCTCAATGTGCTGGGGGTGGTGGCGCTGGCCTCTCTCTTCTACCTCATCGTGGCGCTGGCCTGGAGCCGCTACTTCCGGCGCATGACCGATGAGATCAGCAGCGTGATCCGTGCCGCCCGCAGTGAGGCGAGCGATGTGCCGGTGGAGCAGATGCGCGAACTGACCCATGTCTACGCCGAATTGGTAGCGGTGGGACAGGACTATCAGGAGGCGCGGCAACAGGCCAATCTGGACAAGCTGACCGGCCTCTACAATCGGCGTTACTTCGACGAGCAGTTGGAGAGTCTGCTGGAGAGCGGTCAGATCTTCTTCCTGGGCATGATGGACCTGGATAACTTCAAGCAGGTCAACGACACCTATGGCCATCAGACGGGCGATGTCGTGCTCAAACGGGTGGCCCAGACCGGTATGGCGCTGTTCAACCAGCACGGCTGGTTCTGCCGCTACGGGGGGGAGGAGCTGGTGCTCATCCTGCTGGTGGAGGAGGAGCGACTGGCCAGGGGCATGATGGAGGATATGCGCCTCGAGGTCTCCTTGCTGCACTGGCGGGAGGCCGGCTTGTCGGTCACCCTGAGTGGCGGACTCGCCCGGGTGCAGGGAGGGAGTGCCCAGGAGTGTCTGGCCAGGGTCGATGCCATGGTCTATGCCTCCAAACGGCGCGGTAAAAATTGCATCAGCGTCGACTGGGAGCCAGACCCGGCCGATCAGGAGAGTGAGCGCGAGGCGCTGCCATGACCTCGCTGCGCGTGGCGACCTTCAATGTGGCCTTCGATCGTCCCGCCCCGGGTGGCTTGAACCGGCAGATGGCCAGGGGAGATCATCCCCAGATCCGCCGGGTGGCCGCCATCATCCAGCGGATCCGCCCGGATGTGATCCTGCTGTGCGAGTTCGATCATGATGGTGAGGGGCATGACAGACGTGGGCTGGATGATTTTGTGCGTCACTATCTCGGTGTCTCGCAGGAGGGGGAAAACCCCATTGCCTATGACCATCGCTGGCTCATTCCGACCAACACCGGAGAGCGGCTCCCCTTCGATCTGGACGGCGATGGGGAGATCCGTCCACCCCGTGACTGCTATGGTTTCGGAGACTTTCATGGCCAGTACGGCATGGCGTTGCTCTCGCGGTTCCCGCTGGTCCCCGAGGCGATCCGCTCGTTTCGCCACTTCCGCTGGGGTGACATGCCCTCTTCCCTGTTGCCCGCCGCCCTGTCGGAAGCTGCTTGCGATGGTCTGCGCCTCTCCTCCAAGAACCACATCGATATTCCGCTTCAGATAGGGGGACAGCGGCTACACCTGCTGGCCATGCATCCGACCCCACCTATCATCAACGAGTTTAACCGCCGCCGTAATCACGATGAGCTGCGCCTCTTCCTCGATTACCTCGATGGCGCTCCCTATCTGGTCGACGATGTCGGCGTTCGTGGCGGTGTCTGCGCCGATCCCTTCGTGCTGTTGGGTGATTTCAACGCCGACCCTGCCGATGGTGATGGGGGGCGAACCATGATGCAGCGACTGTTGGCGCACTGCAGGATCCATCCCGCCTGTCAGGAGGCACCCCACTCGACGGGGGCCGCCAGCCTGGCAAGGGCGCGGGGGCATGGCCTGCGGGGGGAGCCCGCCAACTGGACCCACATTCGCCCCCTGCGGTTGGATTATGTGTTGCCGTCGCGCGAATGTGAGGTGCTGGGCTCCGGGGTGTTCTGGCCGGCGGTGGGTGAGCCGGGTTACGAACTGGTGGTCGATCCGGTTGGGGGAGAGGGTAAGGGGGGCTCTTCGGATCATCGCCTGGTTTGGGTCGATCTTGCCCTGGCTGTTAACTGACTCGCAAAACAACTACCTCTTTATTGATAGTGTGTGAATGAATCCATTTGGAGTCATGCCATGCCCGCGCTTGTCCTGATCTGTCTCTCTTCCGACCCGATGCGGCGCGAGCGGCTATTGGGTGATCTTGCCACTCTCTCCTCCCATCTCTCTCTGATCGGAGCTGGCTCCCTGGGGGAACTCAGCGCCCAGCTGGCCGAATTGGCGGCGCGGGATCAGGTGCCGGCTCTGCTGCTGCACGATCCCCAGTGGCAGGGAGAGGTCGCCACCCTGGCTCCTCTCTACGGTCAGTGTCGTCTGCTCTGCCTGACCCCTGAGCTGGCAGGGGAGTCTCTGCGGCTGCGGGTGCGGGAACTCGGTAGCCAGTTTGTGCTGCAGCACCCCGGTCTCGACCTGCTCGACTATGCCCGGGTATTGGCACCGGCCCCCCTGCTCGACGCCCATGTGGCCCGCAAGCTGGCGGAATACGGTGAAGACTTCATGGACTTCACGCGCTACGACGATGGTGCCCTCTCGCGCCGGGTGATCGACGGTCTCTATCGCTTCTTTGCCGAGCGGGACGAACACCACGCCTGTCGCCGCTACAGCCCGGGGCACTTGCTGACCCGGGAGAGAGAGCGCAACGAATTTCTCTGGTTTATCGCCAGCGGTGAGGTGGTGCTGCAAAAGCGCGACGAGAGCGGGGTCGAGCGTGAGGTGGTGCGTCACCAGGCCGGGGCTCTGGTCGGTGGCATGTCGTTTGTGACCGGCGAACCCGCCTTTACCACAGGGGTGACCCTCACCCCGACCGAGGTGATCAAGCTCGACAAGCGGCAGTTTGCCGAGGTGATGCGGGCACGCAGCGATCTGTTGCCGGCTTTCACTCATCTGCTGCTGCGCCATTTTAACCGCCGCCTCCAGCACAGCATCCGTACCAAGATGGCCCTGCAGCGCACCTTGCAGTCGTTGGATGATGCCTATCGGCAGCTGGTGGAGAACGAGAAGATGGTGATGCTGGGCCAACTGGTAGCCGGGGTCGCCCACGAGCTCAATAATCCGGTTTCGGCCATCCTGCGTGGCAGCGAGACCCTGAGCGAGCTGGTGCCGGATCTTATCAATCTTGAGCTGGCGCCGGAGCAGAAGACCCTGGGTAATCTCACCCTCTGTCACGCCTTGCAGGTACAGCCCCTGTCGACCAGCACCGTTCGGGAGCGGACGCGCAAGGCTGAGGGGCACTTTGGTGACCGTCAGCAGGCCAGGCTGGCGGTGCAGATGCAGCTCGATGACGAGGCGAGCTGGCTCGGCTGGTTTGCCAACCTCAACGGACCGCAGCGGGATGAGCTGCTGGCGCGTCTCGAGCAGTTTCACCAGGCGGGTACGTTTTTGCGCAACATCGCCGTCTGTGGCCGGCGCATCGGCGATCTGGTGCGGGGGCTCAAGCAGTTTGCCAGGCAGGATGGCGAGGCGCCCAGCCAGTGTGATCTGCTGGAGGGGCTGGAGGATACCCTGATCATCTTCGACAATCGCCTCAAGGGGCATGAGGTGATCCGCGAGTATCAGCCGCTCCCTCCTGTCTGTGGTTATCCCGGCGCCTTGCAACAGGTGTGGACCAATCTGCTGGCCAATGCCCTCGATGCCATGGAGGCACCTGGCCGGATCCTGCTGCGGGGACGCAGGGAAGGGGATGAGTGGATCTGTATCGAGATCGAGGACAGTGGTTGCGGCATAGCACCGGAACAGCTGACCCAGATTTTTGAGCTCAACTACACCACCAAGCGGGAGGGGCACTTCGGGCTCGGCATCGGGCTCGGCATCTGCCGCCAGGTGGTCCAGCAGCACGGCGGGCGGATTGAGGTGAGCTCGACCCCGGGAAGTGGTACCTGTATGCGGGTCTGGTTGCCGATCGCCGGGCCACTGGCCAAGGAGGAAGCATGAACGATAAAACCTATTTGATCCTGTGTGTGGACGACGAGCGGGAGGTGCTTGACGCCGTGCTCCATGATCTTGCCTTCCTGCGCAGCCACGTCGAGCTGGAGGGGGCCGAGAGTGCCGAAGAGGCGCGGCAGGTGATCGAGGAGTGGGAGGAAGAGGGTGGCAAGTTGGCCCTGATCCTGTGCGATCACATCATGCCAGGCATGGCAGGGGTCGACTTTCTGATCGAGCTGAAGGGGCGAGAGAGCACCCAGGCCAGTCGCAAACTGCTGTTGACCGGACAGGCCGGGCTAGAGGCGACCATAGCGGCGGTCAATCGCGGCGGGCTCGATTACTATGTGGCCAAGCCTTGGCAGCGTGAAGCCCTCAGTGCCGTGGTGAGAGATCAGCTGACCGATTATCTGCTGGCTCAGGGGGCGCAGGGGGCACTCGCCTATGCCCCTGTCCTCAATCAGGAGCGCCTGTTTCGGGCCCTGCACCAGCAGCCCTGTGACGACTGAGACTTGGTGTTTGCCCGGCGCCTTCATATACTGTTCACATATACAGTATTGTGAGTGATCCGTCATGCGACTCTTCATCGCCGAGAAGCCCAGTCTGGGGCGAGCCATTGCCGACATACTGCCCAAGCCCCACAAGAAGGGAGAGGGCTACATCGAGACCGCCCAGGGCGATGTGGTGAGCTGGTGCATCGGCCACCTGCTGGAGCAGGCCGAGCCCGAAGCCTATGACGCCGCCTTCAAGCAGTGGCGCATGGAGCACTTGCCGATCGTGCCCGAGCGCTGGCAGCTCAACCCCAAGGCCAAGACCAAGGGGCAGCTGGCGGTGCTACGACGGCTCATCAAACAGGCCGACGAAGTGGTCAATGCCGGTGACCCGGACCGGGAGGGGCAACTGCTGGTTGATGAGGTGATCGACTACCTCGGTTACCCCAAGGAGAAGCCGGTTCGCCGCTGCCTCATCAGCGACATGAACCCGCCGGCGGTGCGCCGGGCGGTGGAGCAGTTGCGCGACAACCGTGACTTCGTACCCCTGGCGGTCTCGGCCCTGGCGCGCACCCGTGCCGACTGGCTCTACGGTATCAATATGACCCGCGCCTATACGCTGGTGGGACGCAAGGCGGGCTGTGACCAGCTGCTCTCGGTCGGGCGGGTGCAGACCCCCCTGCTCGGGCTGGTGGTGCGTCGGGACCAGGAGATCGCCGCCTTCGTGCCCAAGCCCTTCTTCGAGGTGCTGGCCCACCTGCGCAGCGCGGCGGGCGAGCCGTTCACCGCCAAGTGGCTGCCCTCCGAGGCGTGCCAGCCGTGGCAGGACGAAGAGGGACGGGTGCTCAGCCGCAAGCTGGCCGAGAACGTGGTGACCCGCATCCATGGTCAGAGTGGTCAGGTTGAGGCGGTCGACGAGAAGGCCAGGAGGCAGGCGCCGCCGCTTCCCTACAACCTCTCCAGCCTGCAGATCGACGCCGCCAAGCGCTTCGGCATGGACGCCAAGCGGGTGCTCGATATCTGCCAGGCCCTCTACGAACGCCACAAGCTCATCACCTACCCCCGCTCTGACAGTCGCCACCTGCCGGTGGAGCACTATGGTCGCGCCGAGCGGGTGCGCCAGGCGATCGCCACCACGGCGCCCCAGTTGGCGGCGGCGGTCGGGCAGGTCGACGGGCGGCTGCGCAGCAAGGCGTGGAACGACAGCAAGGTGGATGCCCACCACGCCATCATCCCGACCGAGAAGGGGGGCAACCCCGCGACTCTGTCGGGGGACGAGGCCAGGCTCTACGCCCTGGTGGCGCGCCAATACCTGATGCAGTTCTATCCGCCGTTCGAGTACAACGACAGCCGGGTGCTGGTGCGAATTCAGGGGGGACTGTTCGAGGCCAAGGCGCGGCGCATCCTCAAGGCGGGCTGGAAAAGCCTGCTCGGGGTGGAGGAGGATGACGATGAGGAGAAGGCGGGCACCCTGCCCGCCCTGTGCGAGAGGGAGGCGGTGCAGTGTGAGCGGGGTGAGCTGCTCGAAAAGATGACCCAACCCCCCAAGCCGTTTACCGATGCCACCCTGCTCGCCGCCATGACCGGCATCGGCCGTTACGTGCTGGATCCGGAGATCCGCAAGACCCTGCGCGATACCGATGGCCTCGGCACCGAGGCGACCCGGGCCGGTATCATAGAGCTCCTGTTCAAGCGCCGCTTCCTCGCCCGCCAGGGCAAGAGCATCAAGGCGACTCCGACCGGCCATGCCCTCATCACCGCCCTGCCCGAGAGCGCCAGCCGTCCGGACATGACGGCCCTGTGGGAGCAGGCGCTCGGGCGTATCGGCGAGCGTCAGGAGAGTTACCAGCACTTCATGGGGCCACTCGAGGCGCAGCTGCGCCAGCTTATCGACGACGCCCGCCACAGTGACGGGGCCGGTTTTCGCGCCCTGCCCAAGGGGGAGGCCCCCAAGCGCCGCTTCACCCGGCGCAAGGGAACCAAGCGACCCGCCAAGGCGGTGGCGGCCTGATCGCCGGCGCCGTGCCTAGGTGGTCCGGCAGCGAATGATGGTGGTGATGGCGACGCCGAGAAAGACCAGGTCCTTGAAGATAAAGAACTCGGTAACGGGGACGCCATCCACGATCTTCCAGACTCCACTCAGGGTCAGCAGGAAGGTGAGGGTGGTGGTGAAGATAACGGTCGCCCCCCAGCCGCTCCAGTAGCCGATACGAGGGTAGTGAAGGCCCACAATCAGACCCGCCGCTACCAGAATCTCGAGTAGCCCGATGAGGTTGGAGACACCCTGCGTGGAGAGGGGACCATAGAGCCAGCTCATCAGAGGGTGGCTCTCGACCAGGGGACGAATGGCCTCGGCCTCGGTCGGTGTGAATTTGAAGATCCCGATCCACAGCAGGGTCAACACGACCCCGCTGAGGGAGATCAGATATCCAATCTCTCTTCCCATAGTGCTACCTCAAGGAGTCAGGTCGACGGCAGGAAAGTCCACCTCGGTGCCCGCCAGATGGTTGCCATAGTTGGTGAGGGTATTGAGGGTTACCTGCCCCAGCACCTCCAGCAGCAGAGGGTCGTCAACGCCGGCCTCACGGGCTTCTGCCAGTTGCTTGTCACTGAGCTCCCCACGCTGGATCACCAGGGCGATCGCCAGCTGCAGCAACGCCTGGTCGCGAGCATCATCAGCGAGTCCCAGCCGGGCCCGGCGTATCTCATCCTGGGTCAGGCCGAGTTTGCCTGCGATCAGGGTGTGGGCCGACAGGCAGTATTGGCAGCGATTGGCCTGGCCAATCGCCAGCGCCAGCTGTTCGCGCTGACGGGGAGTCAGTTGTCCCTTGCTCAAGGCATCGGCGAAGGCGAGATAGGCATCGAGCAGCGTCGGGGAGTGGGCCAGTGTTGCATAGAGGTTGGGCACCATGCCGAGCTGTCGGCGCAGGGCGTCCAGGGTGGTGGCCGCACGGCCGTCGGGTTGCTGAACCGGTGCGATACGAGTCATTTTTATCTCCTGCGTGTGTGGTTGACAGAGGAGATAATGCCCGGTTAAACAGAACTAATAGTCGTTAATAGTCCAGCAAAAAGGTTTAGTCGTATCGTTATGGATGCTTTTTCCCGTTTATTGGCTCACTCCAGTGCCCATGCCAGCCTCTTCTTTGCCGGTCGCCTCTGTGGCGAGAGCCATAGCGAGGATTACCCTTCGGGTGGACAACTCCACCTGCTGCGAGCCGGTGAATTGATGCTGCATCGGGAGGGGGAGCCTCCCCTGTTGTTGCAGGAGCCAACCCTGATCTTCTATCCCGTGCCGTGTCACCATCGTCTGATACCACGAACCCTGGGTGGCTGTGATCTGGTGTGTGCCAGCCTGCACTTCGGGGAGGAGGGAGCCTCTGCGCTGCGCTCAGCCCTGCCCGATCAGCTGTTGCTGCCGCTGCGGGAGCTCCCTGCCCTGGCTCCCCTCCTGCAGCTGCTGTTTGATGAGGCCTTTGGTGAGGCCCAAGGGCGTGAGGCGATACTCGGTCGACTGGTCGATCTGTTGCTGGTCTATCTGCTGCGCCATATACAGGGGGCCGGACTCTACCGGGGTGGGATACTGGCCGGTCTCGCAGACATCAGGTTGGCTCCCGCCATCGCGGCGATGCATGAAGAGCCCGAGCGCCCCTGGACCCTGGCATCACTGGCGAGTCTTTGCCACCTCTCCCGAGCTCGCTTTGCGGTGCGCTTTCATGAGGTGGTCGGGATGCCTGCGCTGGCCTATCTCACCCGGTGGCGGCTGAACCGGGCTCAGCGTCTGTTGCTCGAGGGGATGCCCATCAAGCTGGTGGCTCCGTCGGTGGGTTACGGCGGAAGTGGCGCCCTGGCCAAGGCATTCGAGCGGGAGGAGGGGGTGACCCCGGCGCGTTGGCTGGCTGCCAGGCGCCGGGGGGAGTAGTTACCCGGTGTGAACGTTCTCTTCCGGATACTTGATGCGGGTGGCGACCGGTCTGGCCAGCATAAATGCCAGGGTCAGGGGGCCGAGACGACCGCAGATCATCACCAGCACCAGGATCAGTTTGCCCGGTTCACTCAGGGAGGCGGTGATACCGGTCGAGAGGCCGACCGTGGCAAATGCCGAGACCACTTCAAACATCACCTTATCGAACGGTAATGACTCGGTGATCATCAGCAAGAACATGGCCAGGAAGAGCACCATGGTACTGACGATGATGATCGCGAGGGAGCGGGTTACCACCTGGGGGCCTATGGTGCGACCGAAGGCGGTCACGTGGGGCTGTTTGGTCAGAAACGCCCGGGTAGAGAGCATGACGACCGCGAAGGTGGTCACCTTGATCCCCCCCCCGGTGGAGGAGGTGCCGGCGCCGATAAACATCAGCACCATCATGAAGAGCAGGGCGGCCGGAGTGAAGTGTCCGATATCCACCGTATTGAATCCGGCGGTACGGGCACTGGCCGAGTGGAAGAAGGCCGCCAGCATCTGCCGGCTGAAGGGGGCTTGCCCCAGGGTGCCCGGGTTGTTGTGCTCGAGCAGCCAGAACATCAGGGTCCCGACCAGCAGCAGGAGCGGAGTCACCGCCAGCATCAGCTTGGTGTGCAACTTGAATCGTCGCCAGCGGCGTTTGCGCACCATGTCGACGATGACGGTGAAGCCGATTCCGCCGAGGATCAGCAGCCCGGCGATGGTCAGGCTGATGAGGGGGTCGTCCCTATAGTCCATGAGATTGTTGGAAAAGAGGGAAAAGCCTGCGTTGTTAAAGGCTGAGGCGGCATGAAAGAAGCTCACATAGAGCCCGTGGCTCCATCCCATCTCGGGCACCCAGCGGATGGCCATCAGGGCCGTGCCGATGAGCTGGGCGATGAAGGCAAACAATATGATGCGTTTGACCAGCCGCACTATGTTGATGGAGCCCTCCTGGCCCAGTGCCTCCTTGGCCAGTACCTGTTGGCGCAGGCTGACCCGCTTGCTGAGCAGGGCCAGCAGCAGGACCGTCATGGTCATCTGACCCAGGCCTCCAATCTCCATCAGGAGCAACAGGATGATTTGCCCCTGCAGGGTGAAGGCACTCCCCGTGTCGACCACCCCCAGACCGGTCACACTGATGGCCGAGGTCGCGGTGAAGAGGGCGTTGACGACGCTCACCTGGCCGTCGTGGCTCGAGGGCTGCACCAGAAACAGGGTTCCGACCAGCAAGATGGCCAGAAAACTGCCCAGGATCAGCTTGGCTTCGCTCCAGCGTGACTCCTCCTGTTGCAACTTGAAGGTAAAGCTGCTGCGCCAGAGGGGCGTCATAGGGTCTCCAGCCAGTGGTCGATGGCGTGCTTGTTACCCGCCAGGATCAGGATGTCGCCGAGGGCCAGCTCCATCTTGCCGGTCAGCACGTTATGCAACTGCTCCCCCCGCTTGATGGCGAGCAGCTGGAAGTCACTCTGCTGCAGCAGGTGAAGATCGCCCAGAGAGCGCCCGTTTTGCTGCAGGCCGATGACGAATTCGGTCAGCACCATGTTATGACCCAGCTCCAGATAGTCGAACAGCCGGTTGTCGAGCATGCTCTGGGCGACGCGGCGTCCCATGTCCCATTCCGGATTGATGACCTTGTCGGCCCCTACCTTCTGCAAGATCTTGGCGTGAAACTTGTCGCGTGCCTTGACCCACACCTTCTTGACCCCGGCCTCCTTCAGGACGAGGGTGGTGAGAATGCTGGTCTCCAGGTTATCGCCGATGGCGACGAAGACGATGTCGTAGTCGGCCAACCCCAACTCCGCGACCGTTGCCTCATCGGTTGCATCGGCCACTATGGTATGGCTGCAGAAGGTGGCGACCTGGCGGGTCCGGCTCTCGTCGATGTCGATGGCGAGGACCTGGGCGTCCTGATGCTCCAGCTCTTCGCACAGGGCGCTGCCGAAGAGGCCCAGGCCGATGACGGCAAACTGAGTGTTCATGCGAGACTCTCTTGATGCGTGAAACAGTTACTCTAATCCAATGGGGGTGGGGAGGAAAAGCGGCAGCAATTTTTCCGTGACCAACCAATTGAGGTAGACTTGGCGCCTCGCTCAAGCCGGATCTGAACCACCATGAAATTGCAAGAACACGCCTCCCTGTGCGATCTCACCACCCTCGCCCTTCCCGCCACCGCCCGCTGGCTGGCCACGCTGGAGACGAGCGATGATCTGGAGGCTCTGCGGTGCGACCCACGCTGGGCCGGCCAGCCGCGCCTGGTACTGGGGGGGGGCAGTAATGTGCTGTTCACCTGCAATTTCGACGGGCTGGTGGTGCTCAACCGCCTGCGTGGCATCGAGGTGGTGGATGAGGGGGAGAGCTGGCTGCTGCATGTGGCGGCCGGCGAGAACTGGCACGAGTTGGTACGCACTACCCTGGAGCGGGGGATGGCGGGACTCGAGAACCTGGCCCTGATCCCGGGTTGTGTCGGTGCCGCCCCGGTGCAGAACATCGGTGCCTACGGGGTTGAGCTGGCTCGCGTCTGCGCCTATGTCGATACCTGGCGCTGGAGCGACGGTCAGACCGAGCGGCTGGATGCGTCCCACTGCCGTTTCGGTTACCGCGACAGCCTCTTCAAGCATGAGTATCAAGAGAGCCATCTCATTACCGCCGTGGGGTTGCGTCTGCCCAAGGTGTGGCAGCCGGTGCTCTCTTATGGGCCATTGGCGGCCCTCGGTGACAAGGCCAGTGCACAGGCCGTGTTCGACATCGTCTGTGCGACGCGTATGGCCAAGCTGCCGGATCCGGCGGTGCTCGGCAATGCCGGCAGCTTCTTCAAGAATCCCGTGGTTGCACTGGGCCTGGCCGAAGGCCTCAAGACGATCTATCCGTCCATGCCGCTCTACCCGGCCGGTGAGGGGCAGGCCAAGTTGGCGGCCGGCTGGCTTATCGAACAGTGTGGTCTCAAGGGATTTGCCATCGGTCAGGCCGCCGTTCATCAGGAGCAGGCGCTGGTGCTGGTCAACCGGGGAGGCGCCACGGCACACGACCTGCTGGCCCTGGCCCGACATGTACGCGACACTGTGGTCGAGCGCTTCGGGGTCGAGCTGGAGCACGAGGTGCGCTTCATGGGCGCTCGGGGTGAAACCAGCCTGCGCGAGGTGATGGGATGAGCCTGACTCCGATCCGCCAGGCATTGCTCGAGATCCTCGCCGACGGCGAGTTCCACTCCGGGGAGCAGCTCGGGGAAAGGCTCGGTATCAGCCGCGCCGCGGTCAGCAAGCACGTCGCCGCGCTCAAGGCGTTGGGGCTGGATGTCTATAGCCTGACCGGCCGTGGCCACTGTCTCGCCCTGCCGCTGGCACTCTACGATCAAGGTTGGCTGCAACAACAACTGCCGCTCGCACCTGTGTCGGTTTTTCCGGTCATCGACTCGACCAATCAATACTTGCTGGATCGGGTGGAGTCCCTCTCCTCGGGAGCGCTCTGTCTGGCCGAGTGCCAGACGGCCGGACGCGGGCGCCGTGGCAAGCCCTGGGTCTCTCCCTTCGGCTGTCAGCTGATCCTGAGCCTCTACTGGCGTCTGGAGCAGGGGATGGCCGCCGTGATGGGGCTGAGCCTGGCGGTGGGGGTGGCCGTGGTCGATGCCCTGGAGGCATTGGGGTATCCCGGCGTGACCCTCAAGTGGCCGAACGATCTCTACTATGAGGGACGCAAGTTGGCCGGCATCCTGGTGGAGATGAGCGGCAGTGCCGGCGGACTCTGCCATGTGGTGGTCGGGGTGGGCCTCAATCTGGCGATGCCCGATGGTGAGGCCGACAAGATCGATCAACCCTGGGCCGAATTGCGGCAGGTGCGTCGGGAGCCGGTCGATCGCAACCAATTGGCCGCCCATGTGGGCCGCAGTCTGCAGCAGGCGATGCAGCGTTTCGAGCAAGGGGGGCTCGCCTCGTTCGTCAATCGCTGGAACCAGCTCGATTGTTTCAAGGGGCAGCCGGTGCGCCTGCTGATGGGTGAGCAGGAGGTGAGAGGGGTGGCCAGGGGTATCGACGAGCGAGGAGCCTTGCGTCTGGAGACCGGGGAGGGCGAGCGCCTCTTTTTTGGGGGAGAGCTCTCGTTGCGCCCCCTTTGAGATCCGCTTGTGGCCTCATTGTTCCGGTTTTCTTGTCCTTCATCAGGCCCGCCACAGTGCGGGCCAGATTTTTCTAGACATTCGTCACGCAATTGGCCAACTTAGACGCCTTTTTAGACAGACAGCGTCCATAAGAAGGGAAGTTCAATGAATCCTGTTGTTGTCGCAGTCAGCCTGATGCTGGTGCTCAGTCTGCTGCGTATCAATGTGGTGGTGTCGCTCAGCATCGGTGCCATCGTCGGTGGCCTGGTGGGCGGCCTCTCCATGGGGGAAACCCTCTCAACCTTTACCGGTGGACTGGGTGGTGGCGCCGAGATCGCTCTAGCCTATGCCATGCTCGGTGCCTTTGCGGTGGCCATCTCTCGCTCCGGTATCACCGACCTGCTGGCCCGCAAAGTGATCAGCCAGCTCGGCAAGGAGGCCAGCCCGAGCCGGGTGCTTTGGGTCAAGAGCCTGCTGCTGGTGGCGATCCTGCTGGTCTCGGTCTCCTCCCAGAACCTGATCCCGGTTCACATCGCCTTTATCCCCATCCTGATCCCGCCGCTCCTGCATGTGATGGCCCAGATGCAGATGGACCGACGCCAGGTGGCCTGCGTCATCACCTTCGGCCTGACTGCGACCTATATGTTGCTGCCGGTCGGATTCGGGGGCATCTTTCTCAACAACATCCTGGCCAAGAACCTGATCGATAACGGGGTGGCCGTTACGGCGGGGCAGATCCCCCTGGCCATGAGCATTCCGGTTGGAGGCATGTTCCTGGGCCTGTTGGTAGCGGTCTTCTTCACCTACCGCAAGCCGCGCCAATACGATCTGGCGAAGATTCTGGCGACCGAACCCGAGTCCGCCGAGCTCAACCTTGCCCATATCTGGGTGGCCCTGCTGGCTATCGGCGTGGCTCTGGGGCTGCAGCTGATGACCGACAGCATAGTGCTGGGGGCCCTGGCCGGATTTGTCATCTTTACCCTGGGTGGGGTCATTCCCTTCCGTGAGAGTCAGGATGCCTTTACCCAAGGGGTGCGCATGATGTCGCTCATCGGCTTCATCATGATCTCGGCGGCCGGTTTTGCCGCCGTGATGAAGGCAACCCACGGGGTGGATAGCCTGGTGGCGTCGGTCTCGGGCCTGATGGCGGGCCACAAGGGGATGGCGGCCTTCCTGATGCTGCTGGTGGGTCTGCTCATCACCATGGGGATCGGCTCTTCCTTCTCCACCGTGCCCATCATCGCCACCATCTATGTGCCTCTCTGCATCCAGCTGGGCTTCTCTCCCATGGCCACCATCGCCCTGGTGGGCGCGGCGGGCGCCCTGGGTGATGCCGGCTCACCGGCCTCCGATTCGACTCTGGGGCCGACATCCGGCCTCAATGCCGATGGCCAGCACGATCACATCTGGGACAGCGTGGTACCCACCTTCATCCACTACAACATCCCCCTGCTGGGGTTTGGCTGGATCGCAGCCATGGTGCTGTAAGTCGCTATAACGCAATAAAAAAGGTGGCCGTGGCCATAATGCCGATCAGTTAAGGATCCATTGACCGATCCTTCTGATGTGTGAAAATCCGAAACCTATTGATTGGTTTCGGATTTTTTATGCGCATCGAA
>NZ_JBFODE010000018.1:0-1311 GCF_040908155.1 Aeromonas sp. R6-2
TGCTCTTTAACAATCTGGAAAGCTGATTTAAAAAGTAGTTCTCAAACATTTGTTACAAGTGTCTTGGAAACTTCTTGGCGAAAACCAAAGTTTATTTTGGTCACCTTCCTTCGGGAAGAGAGTTGTGCAACAACAGAGCGTCGGAAACGACACTTCTTGGGGTTGTATGGTTAAGTGACTAAGCGTACACGGTGGATGCCTTGGCAGTCAGAGGCGATGAAGGACGTACTAACCTGCGATAAGCCGTGATGAGTCGGTAAGAGACGCTATCAATCACGGATTTCCGAATGGGGAAACCCACCCGAGATAACTCGGGTATCTGTTACTGAATACATAGGTAACAGAGGCGAACCGGGAGAACTGAAACATCTAAGTACCCCGAGGAAAAGAAATCAACCGAGATTCCCTCAGTAGCGGCGAGCGAACGGGGATTAGCCCTTAAGCAGCGGGGGCGCTAGTGGAACGGTCTGGAAAGGCCGGCGATACAGGGTGATAGCCCCGTACACGAAAGCAAACCCGAGGTGAAATCGAGTAGGGCGGGACACGTGATATCCTGTCTGAACATGGGGGGACCATCCTCCAAGGCTAAATACTCCTGACTGACCGATAGTGAACCAGTACCGTGAGGGAAAGGCGAAAAGAACCCCTGTGAGGGGAGTGAAATAGAACCTGAAACCGTGTACGTACAAGCAGTGGGAGCCCTTCGGGGTGACTGCGTACCTTTTGTATAATGGGTCAGCGACTTACATTCTGTAGCGAGGTTAACCGTATAGGGGAGCCGTAGGGAAACCGAGTCTTAACTGGGCGACTAGTTGCAGGGTGTAGACCCGAAACCGGGTGATCTAGCCATGGGCAGGTTGAAGGTTGAGTAACATCAACTGGAGGACCGAACCCACTAACGTTGCAAAGTTAGGGGATGACCTGTGGCTGGGGGTGAAAGGCCAATCAAACTCGGAGATAGCTGGTTCTCCCCGAAAGCTATTTAGGTAGCGCCTCGGACGAATACTACTGGGGGTAGAGCACTGTTAAGGCTAGGGGGTCATCCCGACTTACCAACCCTTTGCAAACTCCGAATACCAGTAAGTACTATCCGGGAGACACACGGCGGGTGCTAACGTCCGTCGTGAAGAGGGAAACAACCCAGACCGCCGGCTAAGGTCCCAAAGTTCTGGTTAAGTGGGAAACGATGTGGGAAGGCTCAGACAGCTAGGATGTTGGCTTAGAAGCAGCCATCATTTAAAGAAAGCGTAATAGCTCACTAGTCGAGTCGGCCTGCGCGGAAGATGTAACGGGGCTCAAACCAGGCACCGA
>NZ_JBFODE010000019.1:0-3995 GCF_040908155.1 Aeromonas sp. R6-2
TGGCTGCGCGCCGTCGTCCGGGCCTGCATCGAGAAAACGAATTACCCCATCCCTGCCGAATTGTGTGCGTCAAGCCCCTGTCGGTGAACGGTTACGTTTTCCTCTTCCAGGCGGCGCAGGCGTTTTTCGAGCTCCCGGATGCGCAGCTGCTCCGCAGTCACCGGCGTCCCCTTGGTAGATGCGCCTGAGTTCTGGGACACCCACCTTTTTGACAGGGGCGTAGCGCTCTGCTGGACTTGAAGCCTCACTGCCGAGGAACTCGCCATGACCATCGCCCGTTCACGTCAAATCAGTTTGCAGGATACGCCCTACTACCACGTGGTCAGCCGCTGCGTGCGGCGGGCCTTTCTGTGTGGGGAAGATGCTCACTCGGGCCAGAGCTATGAGCATCGCCGTCAGTGGGTGGTTGACCGGCTGGGTCAGCTGTCGCGGCTCTTTGCCATCGGTATCTGCGCCTATGCGGTGATGAGCAACCACTATCATCTGGTGCTGAAAGTAGATGCCGAGCAGGCCCAGGGCTGGAGCGAGCGGGAGGTGGCCGAGCGGTGGGCCGGGCTGTTCCAGTGGCCGCTACTGGTACGCCGCTGGTATCAGGGGGATGCCCTGATTGAGCCTGAGCTCGCGGTAGTGCAGGGGCTGATAGAGGAGTGGCGTGGGCGGCTCTACTCCATCAGCTGGTTCGTGCGCCTGCTCAACGAAGGGTTGGCTCGCCAAGCTAATCAGGAAGATAGCTGCAAGGGTCACTTCTGGGAGGGGCGCTTCAAGAGCCAGGCCCTGCTGACGGAGTCGGCACTGCTCGCCTGCATGGCCTATGTGGAGCTAAACCCCATCCGTGCCAAACTCGCCGACCGACCCGAGAAGAGTGACTACACCAGCATCAGCCAGCGCCTGGGAAGGGCCCAGACCACCGAGTTGCCACCCTTGCTGCTCCCTTTCGCTCAGAAAGGTAAACTCGAGTCACTCCCCTACACCTTCAGCGACTATCTGGCGCTGGTTGACTGGACTGGCCGTGCCATCCGCGATGACAAGCGGGGCCATATTCCCGAGGTGCTTTCTCCCATCCTGCAACGGTTGCAACTCGACGGTGACGACTGGCTCAAGCAGGTGAAGCTGTTCAAACGAAGCGGCATTCGGGCCATCGGCCACGGTGCGGCGCGAGAGCGTTACGCCCACCACTGCTGTCAGCGACGGTGTCATCAACCTCATTGAACGCTCTTCGATAAGGTGTTGATACATAGTGATCAGAGCCACCAGGCCACTAGTTTGGTGCGAGTCTGCAGGTTATGAGAAATTGGCTGACTTCAGTCGGCGTTCTTGATTGTTCCCAGCGTGATTAACTCAAACAACCTTGGAGGGCGTGAGGCTGCGTGTGCTTTTACCAGAATGGTGGGTGTCCTTAAATATACCAGATGCCGTTCTATACATAGATGTTCCTGTTTACGAGGAGTGATTGGTGAAAAATATATTTACCCTTGTTTTTTACTGCTTTCTTTCAGTGCTCAATCTGAGTGTGAAAAAATGAGTTTTTCGAATACTGAAACTGACTCTGAAGGCGTGAGTTATGGCTTGTCAGATGTCGTTGTAATATCGAAAGGGAGAACTTTTTTTTATGATTTTCCACTCGAAAAGTGTAAGTCAAAGAAAGTTTTCATCATTAATGGTGATAAAGCAGTATCATATGCATCATATAATAATTTCCAATACATAAAATTTTTAGATAGGAATGGAAAAGTACATGCTGGATGGGTTAAATCACCTCGCATCAGCAAAGATAGTATCTCGACAAATAAATTAAACGTGAGTGAAGGTGATTTCTTTATAGATTTCAATGGTACTGAAATACATATTGATAGTAGTTACAGCGACATAGCGTGGGTGTTTGCTAACTTTACTGAAATAGATAGTGGGAATAAATACATAGATTTATTTAGAACTGTAAATGGGGTTGATTATAAATTTTATCAACACGACTTTGGCTCTATATATATAGAGTCGTCGAATCTTAACTATGATAAAATAAAAAGAGATTTTGATGATTATAGAATAACTAGGATTACTATCAAGGGAGATATAGGATTTAGCAGTAGGGGGATTTTTGTGGGAAGTAAGATGCTTGACGTCCTAAAAATATATGGTAAGCCTTCAGCGATAAGAGATGGTAATTTAATTTACGATTATGATAATAAATCAATACGTTTCATCGGCTCAGAGACCGTTAAGCAAATAGATATTTCAATAAACCCAGTATGATATGGGGTTATTGACACCTTTATATAATTAATAAGGGTTAATGCATCTATTGTTACGGTAAACATTAAAAGGTAACTAGATAACTGGGTAACTACAAGTCAACTATATTCCTCGAATATACATTAATCATTGGTTCGATGAAGATTTTTATGAAGGATTTAAAGCATATGAAGTTAAAGTTATTTGTTGTCATGCTTGGGTTAGGGGGGGCGAGTATAGCAAGCGCCGGAATTTTTGACTCTAAAGATGAAAAGATCCCCTTCAAATGTGGCCGTGAAGATTCCATTCTCGCAGTGACGGAGGCACTGCGTGATAATGCCTTGTCTAAAATGTCGGTCTCAGCAGATTAACTAGAACGTTTTCAAAACAAAGTCGCTATAGTACCTATTAAAATATCTGATGTATCGACTACAAGTGGTTCAGCGCAAGAGTTGAAGTGCATAGCGACAGTGTCGATGACTGTTCCTACTGAATTGAAAGAGCTATCAGAGAAGGTCCCAGAAGCAGGGCAAGAGCATGAGTGGTCACTCTTTGTTCGCCGCTCTTACCCCTGACAAAATTACTTGTTCGAGATAGTCGTTGTTCATGGCGGCTATCTTCTGCTTACGGCGGATGCTGGCTCGCTTTCCTTCTTCTGCTCTGAGCATGTTCAGTGCCATATGCCTTGCTGTGGCCAGTATCTCGGCGGCATCCCCCCGATAAATAGAGCAGGCATCTTCTTTCATGGTGACATCCAAAACCCAGTGCAACTGGTTTTCTATCCCCCAGTGGCTGCGTACCGCATTCGCAAAAGTGGCTCGCTCCAAAGGGGCTGAGCTGATGTAGTAACGATGCTCCAATGACACCTCACCCTTGCTCTTTTGCTGGTAGCCAACGGCGACCCCCAGTGTTCGCAGCCCTTTCCACTCAGGAAAATGGCGGGCTACCTCCTCGGCCGGCAGCACATGATATTGCCGCACTTCAACTCTTCCCCGGTTTTGCTCGATACTGGCGATATGCTGCTCTGCCAACACAGGCTTGAACGCCTCACACACCGCATTCGACAAACGCTCTTGATTACCGTTGACGGCCAACAAGTAATCACCGCCTTGCTCGATAATCTGAGCCGCAATGGCTGTCTGGCAGCCCATCGCATCAATCGATATCAGGCAATTATTGATATCCAACAACGACAACAACGCCGGGATTGCTGTGATCTCATTGGATTTAGCATCGGTTTTCACCTGGCCTAGCACGACACCATTGGCACAGGCAAACGCACTGACCATATGGATGGCTGAAGCCCTGTCATCACGGTGATAGGAGCCTCGCAACACCTTTCCATCCAAGGCGATAACGTCGCCGTTACTGCACTGACTTACCGATGTCATCCAGCTGAGAAAACAATGCTGAAACTGCAATGGGTCGAGCCGGGAAATGACGCGGGCAATCGTGTCATCAACCGGCATGCCATTGAGGAAGAGCTGGCGCTTCTGGAACCAGTCTAGATGGGCGTCACCAAAGTCCTCAATATCCTGCCATCCTTCAGCACCACCGATAACAGCACAGAGCGTCAGAAACAGCACATCAAATAAGGGATAAGCCACTTTGGCGGTTTGCCTTGGGTCTTGGAGCTCGGCAAAGTGCTTAGAGAAGGCGTCGATGGGCATGAAGTGGCTCTCCGAAAAGAGAGCATAAGATCACAGCCCGGGACGGCGGTCAAACCCAATGGTTCGCTCAAAAAGCGTTCGCGATCTCGCCCTGGT
>NZ_JBFODE010000002.1:0-38409 GCF_040908155.1 Aeromonas sp. R6-2
TCGCTTTTCTTTCGCAGCCGGGTTGGCGTTGCCAACTCGCTGACCATCCGGCGTCATCCGCCGTGCTGGTGAGGGCGCATTATAGGGAGGCGCGCCGGGATGGCAAGGCTTTTTCAAAAGTTTTTTAAAATCAAACCCTATCGTTTAAAAAACAGCCTTTTCACTGTTGCGCCAACCAAAGGCGGATCGACAGTATGATCCACCTCCGACGGCTTTGCCTCCCTGAGGCGTCAGATCAGAGCTCATGCCACCTGACGTAACTTATGCTGCTTACGCTCACGCCGCCGCTCCCCGAGGGCCAACAGACAGGGGGTCAGCACCAGCGTCAGCAAGGTGGCAAAGGCCAACCCACCGGCAACCGTAGTCGCAAGCTGGCTCCAGAAGGCAGTGGAAGGCCCCCCCAACTCTATCTTGGGCGTCAGAAAGTCGAGGTTAATCTTGAGCACCATAGGCAGCAGGCCGAGGATGGTGGTCACCGTCGTCAGCAGCACGGGGCGCAGACGCTGGGCTCCGGTACGCAGTATCGCCTCTTGCAGGGTAACCCCCTCTCTGCGCAGCTGATTGAAGGTATCGATCAACACTATGTTGTTGTTAACGACGATGCCCGCCAGGGCGATCACCCCGATCCCCGACATGACGATGCCGAAGGGCTGTCTTGCCAGCATCAGTCCCAACAGCACTCCCACCGTACTGAACAGGACGGCGGTAAGGATCAACAATGCCTGATAGAAGGAGTTGAACTGGGTCACCAGAATGATGGCTATCAGGAAGAGCGCCACCATAAAGGCCTTGCCCAGAAAGGCTGATGACTCATCCTGCTCTTCATTTTGTCCCTTGGCTTGCACGCTCACACGAGGATCCAGCGCCATCCCCTCCAGGCCCTTCATCACTCGGGGCAACTCGAGGCTGAGTAGCTTGCCCTCGGCCATGTCCGCCTGCAGTGTGATGACCTGGCGGCCATCGACCTTGCGGATCACATCGGTCTTGGGCCTGGGTTGCAGACTGGCCAGGTTGGTGATGGGGACCTGTCCCTGGGCCGTCTTGAGGCGCAGCTCGGAGAGCCTGTCTATGGTGCGATACTCACTCGGGAAACGGACCCGGATATCGAGCTCATCGTCCACATCGTCGGCCCGGTATTCGCCGAGCTTGAGGCCCGAGGTGACAAACTGGACAGTCGACCCCACCAGGGTGGCATCGGCACCAAAGCGCGCCGCGTCTCCCCTGTCTATCTTGAGCTGCCATTCGATGCCGGGCCGGCTGCCATTATCCTGCACGTTGACGAAGGCCCCATCCTGCTCGAGCGCCTGACGCAGTTGCCTGGCAGTTTGGGCGAGCAACTCGGGATAACGGGAGCTCACCTCCAGCTTGAGGTCCCGTCCACTGGGAGGGCCGTTCTGATCCTCGCGCACATCGATCTCGACGCCGGCATAGCCGCTCAATCGCTCGCGCACCTCGGCCAGGATCGCCTTGGCAGGACGACGCTCACTCCAGTCGTGAAAATTGAGACGAAAACTCCCGATGCGATCTTCGCCACCGGTCAGGGTATAGAGTGTCTTGATATCGCGAACAGGCAGCAGCGCCTGCTCCAGCTCCCGCATCAGGGCATCTTTCTCCCGGGTAGCGAGATCCCCGTGGGAACGCACAATCAGGTTGGCGCCATCGGGTTCACCACTTGGGAAGAACTCACTGCCCAGGTTGGAGTTGGCAAAACCCACGATCACCAGTACCGCAAACAGCAGCGCGCCGACCAATATCTTCACCGGCCGCTCAATGGCCCAGGCCAGCACACGCACATAACGCCCACTCCACCCCGACAGGGTCAGGATATCCCCCTGCTCCGACTGCATCAGTTGACCGCGCTCACGCTCGGAGACGGGACGCGATTTACCGATCAATCCTCCCAGCACGGGGACGAAGCAAAGCGCCATCACCAGGGAGGCAGCCAGCGTGGCGATGAGGGTAATGGGGAGATACTTCATAAACTCCCCCATGATCCCGGGCCAGAAGATGAGCGGCGCAAAGGCAGCCAGGGTCGTCGCCGTCGAGGCGATGATGGGCCAGGCCATGCGTCGGCCGGCCTCACCATAGGCCTCGCGACGGTTGGCCCCCTCCGACATGGCCCTATCCGCATACTCGGTGACGACGATGGCTGAATCAACCAGCATGCCCACCGCCATGATAAGCGCAAAGAGCACCACTATGTTGATGGTGTAACCGCATACCGCCAGCACCAGAATACCGGTAAGGAAGGAGCCCGGAATTGAGATAGCCACCAGGCTCGCACTGCGCAGCCCCAGGGTAGCCACGATGACGATCACCACCAGCAGCACCGCCGACAGCACATTGTTTTGCAGATCGCCGAGCATCTGCACCACCCCTTCCGAGGCGTCCCAGGTGTAGACAGGTTGAACATTGCCGGGCCAGATGGCCTGCTCACGAGCCACCAGCTCGCGAACCTTGCGCACCGTGTCGATCACGTTCTCTCCGGGGCGCTTCTTGATATCCAGCGAGATGGAGGGGTGACCATTGATGCGGGCTACCGTCAGGGGGTCACTATAGGCACGCCTTATCTCGGCCACGTCCTGGAAGGTAATGACTCTATTGCCCTCAACCTTGATGGGCATGGTCATCACATCCTGGATGCTCTCGAAGACAGAGGGCACCTTGACGGCGAAACGCCCCAGACCAGTGTCCAGTGTCCCCGCCGCGACCAGGCGATTGTTGCGCGACAGCAGGTTGTAGATGTCGTTCTGATCCAGGTTGTAACTCTGCAGGCGCAACGGGTCGACCAGCACCTCGACGATATCGGTACGATCGCCCCCAATCTCCACCTCGAGCACCTCGCGCAGCCCCTCGATCTTCTCCTTGAGCTCACGGGCCAGGGTGATCAAAGCACGCTCGGGCGCATTGCCGGTGAGGTTGAGGGTCAGGACCGGATTCTCGTCGGCCATGGTCACTTCACGCACCACCGGCTCTTCGGTCCCCTGGGGTAACTTGGCCTTGGCCAGACTCACTCGATCACGAACATCGTTGAGCGCCTCGGCCGGATCACGCCCCGCCTCAAACTCGAGCAGCACGGAGCCATGTCCTTCACTCGCGGTGGCGCTCATCTCCTTGATCCCGTCCAGACCGCGCAGTTCGGTCTCCATGGGGCGGATCAGCATCCGCTCGGCATCTTCCGGCGAGATACCATCGTGGACGATAGAGACATAGATGAAGGGAATGGTGACGTCCGGATCGGCCTCCTTGGGGATATCCCGATAGGTGAGAAACCCGGCTACCAGCAACAGCACCAGGATGGAGATCATGGTGCGGGCACGGTGCATGGCTCCGTCGATCAAGGCATTCATGAGCGCGTCTCCCCGCTGGCAGCTTCCCGCACCACCTCGACCCGGTCACCGGCCGAGACGAAGCCCTGCCCCACGGTGATCACATCCAGTTGTGGCCCAACGTCGCCAAGCCAGCTTCCCTCCGGGCCGGTTCGAACCAGTCTGGCCGGGGTAAACTTCACCTTGTCCCCCTCTACCGACTTGATGCCGAGGCGCCCCGCCTCATCGAGGGCCAGCAGAGCCGGGCTCAGGGGAATGGCCAGCTGCTTGCCAAGGGGGATCTGCAGCTCGGCGCTGGTACCGGCAGGCAGACGACTGCCGGGATTGGCCATGGTCACCTCGACGGCGAAGGTATTGGTAGCCGGATCCGACACCCTGGAGAGGTAGCGAATTACACCGTCGGCATCCTGCTTGCCACTCAGACGGATATGAGCCTCTCCCCCCTGATTCAGCAAGCCGATATCCAGCTCGGTTACATCGGCCCGGATCAGCAGGGGATCGTTATCGGCGACCTCCAGCAGGGGATCGCCCACTCCCACATACTGCCCCACCTCAACACTACGGCTATTGAGAATGCCGGCAAAAGGAGCCCGCACCGTGGTGTTGGCAAGCTCGAGGCGCAGCCGCTCGACATCGGCGCGCGCCTCGGCCAGTGCGGCCTCCTTCTCGATCAGCTGCACCCGCCCCTGAAATCCCTGATGGGCCAACTTGCGTGCTCCCTGGACCTCGAGCTCGCGCAAGGCGAGCTGAGCCTCGGCGCGTTTAAGCTGGACCGGTCTGTGGTCGGCGGCAATACGCAGCAGGGGTTGGCCGGCGTCCACCCAGCTCCCTTTCTCCACCAGCACCGCCTCGATGCGCCCCGAGACCTCTGCCGCGAGGCGGGAGACGCGCTCCGGCTCGGTGCGTCCGTAGAGGGTGAGGGTGTGTTCTATGGGTTCGGCCACCATGGTCCTGACCCGCACCTTGGGCAGGGGAGCCGCTATCTCTTTGGCGGTCGGTGGCGTCTGCTCACCCACCCCCACAATCTCGCCCCGGGTAAACCAGAGGATCACGGCTGCGGCCATGCCAGCAGCCAGCCAGGCGGGATGAGCCGCCAGTTTCGCTTTCCATTTGTTATTCATACTCTCTTCCTGACGTATGCCTGATTGGGGTCCTGCCGCTCTCCTTGTGCCGGTGAGTCAGCCTGTCTCCTTGACCTGGACCGGGTATCAAGAGACGTGCCAAGCATGGCACGCCTTTAAATTCAATAAGTTAAAAAATAATCGTCCGTTCTCCGCGGTCAAACTGACCACAGATTGGTTAACTTAGCCAAATAGCGAGAAGATAAGAAGAGACAGAATGGGGGGAAAACAAAAGGCCCCGCAGGGCCTTTGTCAGATAGAGAAGCTGGAGCCGCAGCCACAGGTGGTCGTGGCGTTGGGGTTGGTCACGGTAAAGCGTGACCCCTCCAGCCCTTCGGTGTAGTCAACGCTACCACCGACCAGATACTGCAGGCTCATGGGGTCAATAACCATGATGACGCCATTCTTCTCGACCACGGTATCCCCTTCGTTGATCTTCTCATCGAAGGTGAAGCCGTATTGGAAACCGGAGCAGCCACCACCCGTGATATAGACCCGCAGCTTCAGCTCCGGATTCTCCTCCTCGGTGATGAGGGATTTCACCTTGTTTGCCGCAGCATCCGTCATCTGGATGGGCAAGGGTGTCTCCAATTCAACGCTCATGTCTGACCTCTTAACGTATGGACGGCGGGATTATCCAATACCCGACCGCGGGGTTCAAGTATTCAACCCGCAGGGGCAACCTGGGGCACGGCCAGCGGCTTGAGTACCTCGCCCCAGCCGACCACCATGCGCTGGGCTGGCTGCCTTCCCTGCTTGGGAATGGTGAGGATCACCTTGTCTGGCACAAATCCCTCGGGCAGTTGCCAATCCCCCTCGAGTAGCTGGAAATAACGCAGGGCATAACTGGCCGACCCGGCCTTCATCCCCAGGGCCGTGCCGTTGAGAGACTTGGGCTTGCCCTCCAGGCTCCCCTCGACACGAATCACCACCTGCCCTCTGAACAGCTCCCGCTGCTTGGCGGCCTGGATCAGAGCCAGACGATAGTGAAAGCGACCGGGTACGCTCGTGGTTTCGACACTCAAATTGTCGATAGAGACCCCGGTCTGCTCGCTGCCGGGGCGCATGATACGCTCGAAGAAGGCCAGCTGGCGCTTCTGCTCCTGGATCTGCGCCTCCTGCCCCTTGAGCGTCTGCTGTAACTGCTCGAAGGCGGTCTGCTGTGTCGTAAGCCGGGTATTTTTGACCTCCAACTCCTGCTTGAGCCGGGTCAGCCCCTCGCTCTGCAGGGTGAGGGTCTTCTGCTGCACCTCAATAAGACTGGCACTCCCCAGCTCCTGCCAGTGGCCCGCCAGATAACCGATCGCCAGCCCGGGCAGCAGGCCGAGCCCCCATAACCACTTACCACTCAACTTGGTCATGTTACCTCTCGGATACCAACACATCTCCCCAGAGTGTGCCAGTGCCCACACCATTTAACCAGTTTTGCACTGGGCTTCGCGCTCGCGGGCCAGCCGCAGGGTCCGCTCCAGGATCTGGCTATAGATGGGACGTCCCCCCAACCACTGGGCCATCAGGGTGGCCCCCATGGTGGTGATCATCATGGGCAAGATCAGTTGATAGTTGTCGGTCATTTCTGTCACCAGCACTATGCCGGTGATGGGCGCACGTACGGTAGCGGCAAACAGGGCCCCCATGCCGGCGATGGCGAAGGCTCCGGGCTCGATGCCAAGTTCAGGGAAGGCGGCATGAAACAGATAGCCGAAGGTGACTCCAAACAGGGTCCCCAGGGCCAGGGTAGGCGCAAACACCCCCCCCGGTGCACCGGAGCAGAAACAGATGAGGGTGGCGATGAGACGAGCGACAAAAATAAGGAAGAGGGTCGCCATGGCATAGTCACCGCGCACCAGGTGGGGGATCAACTCGATACCACCACCGCTGATGGGGGGCGCATAGAGGGAGAGCACCCCGAAGAGGCCCGCCACCAGCATGCCGATCCCCACGAAGCGCCAGCGGCGGTTACGGTGCAGGGCCAGATAGCCGTCCTGACAGGCGAGTACCAGCTTGTTGAAGACAAATCCGAGCACTCCGAACGCCAGCCCCATGCAGAGGAAGAGCCAGAGCGCCTGCAACTGGGGAGCCTGGTAGTGAGGTAGGGTGATGGCGGGATGCTGGCCCCGGATGGCCTGCAACACCAATGTGCCCATGATGGCCGATAGCCCCACCGCCTTGATGGCCAGGAAGGAGTAGCGAAACTGGGGACGCATCTCCTCCATCACGAAGAGGATGCCGGCAAGAGGCGCATTGAACGCCGCCGCCAGACCACCGGCCGCACCGGCGGCCAGCAGGGCGTGACCATGCTCCTTGGGCAGGCGGAAGAGGTCGGCCACCATCTGACCCAGATTGCCCCCGATCTGCACCGAGGGTCCCTCACGGCCGAGCACCATGCCCGATCCCAGGGTGCACAGCCCCCCGAAGAACTTCACCGGCAACACCCGCCACCAGCGCACCGGTCGCAGCTCCTCCATGGCCCCCTCGATCTCGGGGATGCCCGACCCTCCCGCCTCGGGGGCAAAGGCGTGGGTCAGCCAGTAACCCACCAAACCGAGCAGGGCGCTGACCAGAAAGGCGAGGAAGATGGCCTGCCACCAGGGGTGCTCACCGAGCCAGCCGAGGCGCCCCTCGATGAGGCGGTTGACGGAGAGTTCAAAGAGCGCGCAGACGGCGCCCGCCAGGGAGCCCACCAGGGCTGCCAGCAGCAATACCCACAGGGGCATTCTCTTTTCGATCAAACGACGCAATACGAGGCGACGAGGAGAGAGGGAAGCAACATCTTGCATGGAAAAACCTGTTCTCGTTCAGTCTGGGGGTGACTCTGCCAAGGCACCCGCTTTCTGGTATAGTCAGGCCGTTTCAATGGCGAGGGCGCAGGAGCAGAGCGCAGCATCATACACCTGCATGCCTGCGCTGCCGACCCCAAAGCGGCCACGGCGCCCTCCCCTCCCCCTACAATTCCAGTTAAGGATGATCCATGTCAAAGTCAGATCAGCTGTTTGAGCAGGCCCGTCACAGCATTCCCGGTGGCGTCAACTCGCCGGTGCGCGCCTTTAACGGTGTGGGTGGCACCCCGGTCTTCATCGACCACGCCGACGGCGCCTATCTCTACGACGTGGATGGCAAGGCCTATGTGGACTACATCGGCTCCTGGGGCCCCATGCTGCTCGGCCACAACCACCCGGCCATCAAGGGGGCCGTCATCGCCGCCGTCGAGAAGGGTCTGAGCTACGGCGCCCCGACCGAGATCGAGGTACGCATGGCCGAGCGCGTGCGCGCTATCGTCCCCTCCATGGAGCAGGTGCGCATGGTCAACTCCGGCACAGAGGCGACCATGAGCGCCATCCGGCTGGCCCGCGGCTACACCGGCCGCGACAAGCTCCTCAAGTTTGAAGGGTGCTACCATGGTCATGCCGACTCCCTGCTGGTCAAGGCCGGCTCAGGTGCCCTCACCCTGGGCCAACCCAATAGTCCGGGCGTCCCGGCCGACTTTGCCAAACACACCCTGACCTGTACCTATAACGATCTCGCCTCGGTCGAGGAAGCCTTTGCCCAGTATGGCCAGGAGATCGCCTGCATCATCGTCGAGCCGGTGGCCGGCAACATGAACTGCATCCCGCCGGTACCGGGCTTCCTCGAGGGGCTGCGTGCCCTCTGTGACCAGTACGGCAGCGTGCTGATCCTCGACGAGGTGATGACCGGCTTTCGGGTCTCCAAACAGGGAGCCCAAGGCTACTACGGCATCACGCCGGATCTCACCACCCTGGGCAAGATCATCGGTGCTGGCATGCCGGTGGGCGCCTTCGGTGGCAAGCGCGAAATCATGCAGCACATAGCGCCGACCGGCCCCGTCTACCAGGCCGGTACCCTGTCGGGCAACCCCATCGCCATGGCGGCAGGTCTGGCCATGATGGATCTGCTCGAGCAACCGGATCTCTACGAGGCGCTCAATGAGAAGACAGCCCGCATCGCCGAGGGGCTCAAGGCCGCCGCCGCCAAACACGGCATCCCGCTGGCCATCAATCAGGTGGGTGGCATGTTCGGTTTCTTCTTCACCGACGAGCCAACCATCACCCGCTTTGATCAAGTCACCCGTTGTGACATGGAGAAGTTCAAGCGCTTCTACCATCTGATGCTGGAAGAGGGCGTCTATCTGGCCCCCAGCGCCTACGAGGCCGGCTTCCTCTCCATGGCCCACGGCGATAACGAGATCGAGCACACCCTGGCGGCGGCCGATCGCTGCTTTGCCAAACTGGTCGCCTGATCACCGCACTCGCGAGGGGGCCCAGGCCCCCTCAGTCCGCTTTACTCTACCTTTCCTCTCCCCTGGTCAATTTCGCCAAAACCCACCCATTAACACCGCAGCAACAAAAATAAAAAACTGCGATTTCATTTGTTAATGAATGAAAACACCAAAAATAAGCCTTTCCCGTTCGAAACCACAAATAATTATTCACTTTACAGGCCAATAAAGGCTTGTCTGGGTGCTTTTTTGGGGTATTCTTTCGCCCGCTTGGCGTTATGCAGCATGTGTATGCAAATGCGGGCAGATGACAACATAACAATTGATGAAGAAGGCAACCGTTCCATGCTGGAGAAAACCCTGGCCGCGCCCCGGCTCAACACCCGGCGCAATCTGCTCGTCTTTTTGATCCCGTCACTCATCGGGATCCTGCTCTTCATGACCCCGGTCCAACACCAGGGGGATATCACCATACCGGTTGCCGTACTGGCCAAAACGGTACAGACGGTATTGGCCGACCATCTGGTCGCCATGGTGAGCGGCATCATCACCACCACTATGGTACTGACCCTGATCGCCTGGCTGTTCAAGCCCGCCATCCTGGTCAGACGCCCGTTCCTGAACAGCCTGTTCAACGTCTCCCCCTTCTGGGCCCTGGTCCGGATCCTGGGCGGCGTCTTCGTACTGCTTACCTTCTTCGGCATCGGCCCCGAGGCCCTGCGCAGTGACGCTACCGGTGGCCTGGTACTGCACGACCTGCTGCCGGTGCTTTTCTCTGTCTTCATCTTCGCCGGCCTGCTGCTGCCCCTGCTGCTGGATTTTGGTCTGCTGGAGTTTGTCGGCACCATGATGACCCGCATCATGCGCCCGGTATTCCGCCTGCCCGGCCGCTCGGCGGTCGACTGCTTCGCCTCCTGGCTCGGTGACGGCAGCGTCGGTATCCTGCTCACCAGCAAACAGTACGAAGGCAAGTTCTACACCCAGCGCGAAGCGGCCGTTATCGGCACCACCTTCTCTGCCGTCTCCATCACCTTCTGCCTGGTGGTTATCTCCCAGGTCAAGCTGGCTCACCTGTTTGTCCCCTTCTACCTGACCGTCTGCCTGGCCGGCGTGGTCGCCGCCATCATAGTGCCGCGCCTGCCCCCCCTGTGCTGGAAGAAGGATGTCTATAGCGACGGAACCCCCCTGTGCCGCAAGCATGAGGCGGTGCCCCACGAGCATGGCATCCTGAGCTATGGCTTCGAACGCGCCCTGAAAAAGGCCGAGAGTGTCACCGACTTCGGCGCCGTGGCCCGCGAGGGGCTCAAAAACGCCCTGGATATGGTGTTTGGCGTGCTGCCCGTGGTGATGGCCATCGGTACCTGTGCCCTGATGCTGGCCGAGCACACCCCATTGTTCACCTGGCTGGGAGCCCCCTTCGTGCCCCTGCTCGAGCTGCTGCGACTGCCCGAGGCTGAAGCCGCCTCCCGCACCATCATGGTGGGCTTCGCCGACATGTTTATCCCGGCCATCCTCGCCTCTTCCATCGAGAGCGAGATGACCCGCTTCGTCATCGCGGCCCTGTCGGTGACCCAGCTCATCTATATGTCGGAAGTGGGCGCCCTGCTGCTTGGCAGCAAGATCCCGGTCAAGCTGTGGGAGTTGTTCCTCATCTTCCTGATGCGCACCCTGATCACCCTGCCGGTGATCGCCGCTGTGGCACACCTTATCTTCTGATGACTCCCGTCATCGAAGACCACAAGAGGCCGCATCATGCGGCCTCTTTCACATCAGACATGCTTGTCCATCCAGCCAAAGAGGAGAGGCGCCACGACGGGAATGGCCACCGCCAGGTTGTCGGCGCGCTCCCGCTGCGCCGCCTCGGGAGCCGAGCTCTGCACCCCCACCACCTGCCAGCCCCCCGCACTCTGTAACAAGAGAGGAGAGCCGCTGTCGCCGGCCAGGGTATCGCAGCGATGCTCCAGCATGCCGCGTTTATCGAGACGCTCGACCCGGCACCGACGGTGAGCCAGCAGGGTGTCCGGATGATCGACCGGATAGCCCGCCTGGGCGACCGGCTCGCGGGCGAGGCGCTCGGCCAGTGCCGTGGACGAGCCTTGCCAAAGCGTCAAGGCAGGCAGATCGGCGGCCTCGGGCAGGTGCACCAGGGCCACGTCGAGAGGGCCGGCGGCCGGGGTGATGGCAAATCCCTCACCGTCCGGTTGCAATCCCCGGCCCAGCGCTCGCGACAGATAGACACGGTCGGGGTGATAGGAGCGGGGGCTGCCGGCCAGGGTGACCCGCAAGGCCGGGTCGAGGTGAAGAGAGGGAGTCAGAAAACAGTGGCCTGCGCTCAACACCCAGTGGGGGGCGATCAGGGCGCCGCTGCAGAGGTTGTCACCGACCGTCTCGATACGAGCCAGGCTCTGCCAGGGAGCGACATGGGTCGGCACCACCTGGCGATCGTCGTGGCCAAACAGCAGTTGGCGCTGCTCGTCGGCATGAGCGGGGGCGTTCAGCAGCAAGAAGATCAGGCAAAAAAGTGGTCGCAGCATGGAGGACTCCAACGATAAAGGGGGCCGCAGCCCCCGATTCATACCTTGCTCATCACCCCTTGTTGATCGGCTGAGTGGTTGCCTTCTTGTGCTTCTTGTGCACTTTCTTGGCCGCCTGGGTCTTTTGCACGGCGGGCTTGGTCACCGCCTTGTTCACCGGCTTCTTGTGCACTTTCTTGGCCGCCTGGGTCTTTTGCACGGCAGGCTTGGTCGCCACCTTGTTCACCGGCTTCTTGTGCACTTTCTTGGCCGCCTGGGTCTTTTGCACGGCGGGCTTGGTCGCCGCCTTGTTCACCGGCTTTTTGTGTACGATCTGCTGGCTAGTGGTGGCCTTGGCCGGTGTATTCGCCGTCATCGGGGCGGCCATGGCGGTGACAGAAGAGAGGCCAAACAGGCCGGCAAGGATCAAGGGGAGCATCTTTTTCATGGCAAATCTCCTGGTGAGTCAGATGAGGAGGGGCGAGTCGCCGCGTCCTTGATGATGATGCTATGCCTGACCAGGCCCCCCTTCAGTGGTGCTTTGGTGACCGTCTGTAACCGAATGTACAAAGAAAAACGGGAGCCTGGGCTCCCGTCTCGATGGCATCACGCCGGCTTGCGGCGGATCACCCCCTCTTGTACGGTGCTCGCCACCAGCACCCCATCGCGGGTGAAGAACTGGCCGCGCACCAGGCCGCGCCCACCCGAGGCACTCGGGCTGTCGACCACGTAGAGCAGCCAGTCGTCGAGGCGAAAATCCCGGTGGAACCACATGGAGTGATCGATGGTGGCCACCTGCATATCCGGCTCCCAGTAGGAGACCCCGTGGGGCTGGAGGGCGGTGAACAGGAAGTGGAAATCCGAGGCGTAGGCGAGCAGATACTTGTGCACCCGGGGGTCGTCAGGCATCTGACCGTTAGCCTTGAACCAGACGTGACGCAGGGGCTCGTGCACGTCGGGGCGGATCGGGTCGACCAGGGTGACCGGGCGGATCTCGATGGGCTTCTCGCACATGATCTTGGCGCGCAGATCCGGCGGGATCTGTTGCTCGTAGGGGCGCACCAGCTCCAGCTCGCTCTTGAGCTGCTCGGGCGGCGTGATCCCCTGGGGCATAGCCGCCTGATGCTCGAAGCCGTCTGCCTCCACCTGGAACGAGGCATTGAGGTAGAAGATGGGCTTGCCGTACTGGATCGCCTTGACCCGACGGGTCGAGACGCTCTGGCCATCTCGGATGTTCTCCACGTCATAGACGATGGGGTGGTTCACATCCCCCGGGCGCAGGAAGTAGGAGTGGAAGCTGTGCACCTGGCGATCGGCCGCCACCGTCTGCTTGGCCGCCGACAGGGCTTGCCCCATCACCTGACCACCAAACACGGCGCGCAGACCCAGATCCTCGCTCTGGCCGCGAAACAGTCCCTCTTCGATTTTCTCCAGTGCCAGCAGCGCCAGCAGTTCGTCTAATACCTTGCTCATTGCGTTCTCCCCGTTGAGACCGGAGGAATATATCAATCGAAACTATGAGCCACAATTCTTCCAATTGAGTCCATCAATGACAACGATTGAGCCAAAAACAGGAGGGAGGCCGCCGGCCTCCCTCCTCACACTCAACCCCGCTCGGGCACTGCATCGCCCAGATCGGGCTGATTAAACTCCGCTTCCGCCTCGTGGAAGCGCTCCAACATGGCTCTGGAGGGCGCCTCGCCGAGCAGACTGCCCAGCACGATAGCAAGGCTGGCGAAGGCAAAGCCCGGGATGATCTCATACAGGCCCAGCCAACCGAACTGCTTCCAGACGATGACGGTGATCGCACCGACCAGCATGCCGGCCAGGGCGCCGTTGCGGGTCATGCGCGGCCACAGCACGGAGAGCAGCACGACCGGCCCGAAGGCGGCTCCGAAGCCTGCCCAGGCATAGCTCACCAGCCCCAACACCCGGTTCTCCGGGTTCATGGCGACCGCGATGGCCACCAGGGCGATGGCCAACACCATCAGGCGGCCCACCCACACCAGCTCGCGCTGGGAGGCGTTCTTGCGCAAAAACGGCTTGTAGAGGTCTTCGGTGATGGCGCTCGAGCAGACCAGCAGTTGGCAGCTGAGGGTACTCATCACCGCCGCCAGGATGGCGGAGAGCAGCACGCCGGCGATCCAGGGGTTAAAGAGCAGCTTGGAGAGCTCGATAAAGACCCGCTCCGGGTTGGCACTCACGCTGGCCGCCAGATCCGGGAAAGCGGCGAAGTAGGCCAGGCCGAAGAAACCGATGGCCACGGCACCGGCGAGGCAGAGCACCATCCAGGTCATGCTGATGCGGCGGGCGCTGACCATGGAGTGGTGAGAGTCTGCCGCCATGAAGCGCGCCAGGATATGAGGCTGACCGAAGTAGCCCAAGCCCCAGGCCATCAGGGAGACGATGGCGATGATGTCGAGGTTTTTGAACATGTCGAGGTTGCTGGCGCTCTTGGCGGCGACCTCGATCATGGCGCTGTCGATACCACCGACCGCGATGATGACAAACACAGGGGTGAGGATCAGGGCGAAGATCATCAGGGTCGCCTGCACCGTATCGGTCCAGCTCACCGCGAGGAAGCCACCGAAGAAGGTGTAGGTGATGGTGGCGGCGGCACCGATCCAGAGGGCGGTGTTGTAATCCATGCCGAAGGTGCTCTCGAACAATCGGGCACCGGCCACCACGCCGGAGGCGCAGTAGATAGTAAAGAAGAGCAGGATCACCAGGGCCGAGAGGATGCGCAGCACCTTGCTGTGATCCTCGAAGCGATAGGTGAAGTAGTCCGGCAGGGTCAGGGCGTTACGGTTCTTCTCGGTGTGCACCCGCAGGCGGCCGGCCACCCAACGCCAGTTGAGGTAGGCGCCGATGACCAGACCGATGGCGATCCAGCTCTCGGAGATACCGCTGATGAAGACGGCGCCCGGCAGGCCCATCAGCAGCCAGCCGCTCATGTCGGAGGCACCGGCGGAGAGGGCGGTCACCCAGCTCCCCATCCGGCGGCCGCCGAGGATGTAGTCGTCGAAGTTGCGGGTGGCGCGATAGGCGATAAAGCCGATCAGCACCATCCCGAGGATATACACCAGGAAGGTGATTAACATGGGTGTGCTAGCTGTCATTCCATACTCCATTGTGTGGCGCCTCCTCTGCGGGGGGCTTGTCCTTGAAAAAACCGGCCTAGCTTAATCAGAGGATTTGTTGACCACAACTGTTTTTAACGGATATGAAACACAACAAAAACGTTTTCTTATCACCAAACCTGCCAGGAGAGCACGATATGACAACAGCTCGTGCTGTTGTTACTCGTCCGGCTCGCTGAGCCAGATGCGCCGCAGGGAGCAAAATCCGCTGGGATCTATGATGGCGCCGCGCACCTCCCTGTCCAGATGCAGCTCCTCGGTGATGCCAAACAGATGGAGCAGGGACTTCTCCCCGTGCCAACGCCGCTCCACCTCCTGCATCCGGGCCAGGATCTCCCCCTCGTCCAGGGTCTGACCGAATGCCTCGAGCAACCGCTCGTGCTCTTCGTCGAGCCACCTCTCATCGTGGGCAAACTGCATACAGACCGCGCTGGTCAGCCACTCGTAGTAGCCATAGAGAGGAGGGGGGTCGAGCAACTCGCTCACCAGCATGAGATCGGCACAGCAACGCACCTGATCGAGCTCGTTGTAGTTCTCGATGGGGCAATCCACCAGCGTCAGCCCGGTCTCCTTGATGCGTTCGCGGATCCAGCCCGCAATGTGCGCCAACCTCGGATAGTGCCAATGGGGCTCGGCCACGACCAGGGTGCCCGAGAGTCGGGGACAGACACAGGGCTGATTTCCCTCAACCGGCAGTGGGGCCCGGGCATAGGCCGAATCGACCACCGGCTCGATCCCGTACTCCCAACGCACCTGTTGCAGATAGTCATAGAGGCGCCCCAGATCGGTGGCACTGATCCGGGCGCCCGGACGAACGCGAAAGCCCAGGCTGAAGAAACCGTCGAGGCGATTGGTCACCCGACTGGCATCGGGGCTGGCCAGAGCCTCGGTGGCGGTGAAGCTCATGCGACTTCCACTACTCGGCAGGTCGGGCATGGCGTACCAGAGCTCAACCCGCTCCACCAGGGGTTTCTCCCGATAGTAGTCGGCGAAACGCTCCAGAATCATGTGGCTCTTGTCGCTCTGCTGGATCCGGAAAGGGCCGGTACCGAAGCGCGCCAGGGCGCCGCTGGCAAGGGGGATCCCCTGTTCAGCCATGATGGCCCCGTGAATGCCGCAGAAGGTGTAGATGAGCAACGGGTTGTGTTGGCGCAGACGCACCTCGATCCAGTGTTCACCGACGGCAGACACAGAGACCACCTGCCGATAGATGCGCTGCAACGGTCCCGGGGTAGTCAGCATGCGGGTCAGGGAGGCGCAGGCCGCCGCCACCGTCATAGGTTCACCATGGTGGAAGCGCACATCCGGACGCAGACGAAAACGCAGGGCCGGCACACCAGGGTCTACCTCCCAGTAGTGGGCCAGGGCCGGCATGATGCAGCCGGCGGCCAGGTTATAGTCGAGCAGGGTGTCGTAGACGTTCTCTGTGATATAGAGCTCGTTGCGCAGATAGGTATCGACGGGATCTATGGTGCTCGGCTCGGGGAAGTCGCTGATAAGCAGTCCGCCCAGCGAGCGCACCGTTTGCTGCTGGCGTTCGAAGAAGTGGCTGATCTGCCGGCTGACCCGCTCCGGCTGTGTCGTCTCGGCCGCCAGCCTGGCGGCCTGCTGCAGATCCCCGGTAGACAGCAGCCTGGCCACCCACTCATCGAGGGCCGCATCCCCCCCCAGCAGCACCCTGAGTTCGGACTGACGCCCGCGCCCCACGGCGCCGGTCCAGCGGATCCACCCCTGCTCCTGAAGACTGGCGAGAATATTGCTGACATTGCGGCGCGAGCAGCAGAGCAGCGACTCCAACTGCTCCAGCCCGACCGCCTGATCCTCTCCGACGCCGAATGCCTGCTCCAACTGACGCAGACGGCGCAGCAACATCCTGCTCATCCCCCCTCCCTATCATCGATAAAATATGGAAAAAAAGCGCCCTACTGTTCTTCGTGTTTTTAAGGGCAACGACTTCCTATAATGGCCGCCGCTGATTCAATTCAGCTGCTACGGAACCGGCAGAGCGGCATACATAGAATTCACAGAAACACCGCTTTCTGACCCAAAATAATGAAGCAGTTCAGGCTGTCCTCCGCCTGCCGGTATCCACCCTCTCTCCTGAAAAGGATACGTCCTTTCCCCGGTTTACCGCGTCACCCTGGTCGCACCGCATCCTCACAGCTCGAAAATGCCACGCCGGCGATCTGTCTGCCAGGCGCTCACGCCTCTGAATGCAGCAAGACGACACACTCGAGAACACGACGTGACGGGGATAGAGTCTCAAACGAAAGGGGCGGATGATATCAAAAAACGGGGCGGGAAAAGATGGTAAACGTCCAAAAAGCAACAAGGCAGGCGCCGGGATGCCTGCCTTGCTGCCACTCTGTGAGATGGTGCTCCCTGTGCCAGTCGCCTCCACCCGGATAAGGGTATCAGACCACTGTGGTGCGCCGGCGCCCGGTAGGGACCTTTGCCAGAGCGCCCGGATGAGTGCGCCCTTGACCACCAGAAGTTGAATACAGGTTACCGGCATCGGCGGGGAGAGTGGTTGCGAAGTTGCATCAAATTCCGATTGTTTTAGCAATCATCACCCCTTAATCTTGTTGTTGTGAGTCAATCATTGCACATGATGGAAAAAAGATGCTGAAACTGGATCGTATTGACCGCCATATTCTCGAATTGATGCAGGAGCATGGCCGGATCAGCAACCTGGAGCTGGCCGAAATGGTGGGACTCTCCCCCTCCCCCTGCTCACGACGGGTCAAGGCACTGGAGGACGCGGGGCTGATCGATGCCCATGTCACCCTGCTCAACGCCCGCACCCTGGGGCTCACCCTGACCGCCTACATCCATATCTCCATGGATCGCCACACCCCCGAGCGTTTCGCCGAGTTTGATCGGGCCATCAGCGAACTGCCCGAAGTGCTCGAGTGCGATCTCATCACGGGAAACGACGCCGACTATCAACTCAAGGTGGTGGTGCAGGACATGGAGCATTACCAGCACTTCCTGCTCGACAAGTTGACCCATATTCCCGGTGTGACCGGGGTACGCTCGAGCTTCGTGCTGCGGCGTATCAAGCACAAGACGGCCCTGCCCTTGACCCACCTGGGATAAACCCAATAGAAAGAGGGAGGCTTGGCCTCCCTCTTCTGTTTTGCTTGCGAGTCAGAAACGGCGAACGAAGTGGGCCGGATCCAGTTCGCGCAGCTTGCGCACCTCGGTCATCGGGGTGCCGAGATAGAGAAATCCCACCAGCTGATCATCCTCGCCCAACCCCAACCCCTTGGCGACGATGTCGTCGAAGATAAACCAGCCCGAGCGCCAGATACCGTTAAAGCCCTGAGCCTGAGCCGCCATCTGCATCGCCATCACGGCGCAGCCGGCGGAGAGCTCCTGCTCCAAGCGCGGCACCTTGGGGTGATCGTGAAAGCGGGTGGCCACGGCGATGATGAGGGGGGCACGCAGGGGTGCGTCGAGACAACGCTCGATGGCCTCCTCCGGCTCGCCCCGCTCGGCGGCGGCGGCGGCCAACAGATCGCCGAAACGCTCACGCCCCTCCCCCTCAATCAGAATAAATTGCCAGGGGGTAAGGGTGCCGTGATCCGGGGCGCGCAGCCCCGCCTTGAGGATCTTCTCCAGCGCCTCACCGGCCGGAGCCGGCTCGCTCAGACGAGCGCAGGAGTGACGATTGAGCAGCAGGTCCAGTGCGTCCATCGAAATACCTTAACAAACAACGGTGAAGGCCTTCACCTTAGCACAGGCCCGGATGAAGAAAACCCTGCCTTGGCAGGGTTTTACTTCCATCAGATGAGGGCCGCCAGCTCGGCCCCCTGGCGGATGGCCCGTTTGGCATCGAGCTCGGCCGCGACGTCGGCCCCGCCAATGATATGCACCGGCTTGCCGGCGGCCCGCAGATCCGCCTCCAGCTCGCGCAGGGGCTCCTGGCCCGCACAGACGATGACGTGATCCACCGGCAGGCATTGGGCGACGCCGCCCACCTCGATATGGAGCCCTTGGTCATCGATGCGCCGGTACTGCACCCCGGCCAGCATCTCGACCCGGCGGCTCTTGAGCACGGCGCGGTGGATCCAGCCCGTGGTCTTGCCGAGTCCGTCTCCCACCTTGCTCTCCTTGCGCTGGAGCAGCCATACCTGGCGCTCGGGAGGGGCGACCACGGGTTGGGTCAGGCCGCCGCGCTGCTCGAAGCGGATATCTATGCCCCACTCCTTGAGCCACTGGGCCTTGCTGCGCTCACCATGGGACTCTACCAGGTACTCGGCCACATCGAAGCCGATCCCGCCAGCCCCGATCACCGCCACCCTCTGTCCCACCGGCTTGTGATCCCGCAGCACCTCGAGGTAGCTCAGCACCTTGGGATGATCGATCCCCGGAATGGCCGGGGTACGCGGACGAATGCCGGTAGCCAGGATAATCTCGTCAAAGCCGCCGCCGAGCAGACTCTCGGCGCTCTGGCGCTGACCCAGATAGAGCTCGACACCACAGCGCTCGAGGCGCTTGGCGAAATAACGCAGGGTTTCGTGAAACTCCTCCTTGCCCGGGATCTGCTTGGCGAAGTTGAACTGACCCCCAATCTCGCTCGCCTGATCGAACAGGCTCACCCTGTGGCCTCGCTCGGCGGCGTAGCAGGCAAAGGCCAGCCCGGCCGGGCCGGCACCGACCACCGCCAGCTTCTTGGGCTGGGGAGTGCGGCCAAAGTTCAGCTCGGTCTCGAAGCAGGCCCTGGGGTTGACCAGACAGGAGGCCCGTTTCTGCTTGAAGACATGATCGAGACAGGCCTGGTTACAGGCGATGCAGGTATTGATCTCGTCACCGCGCGCCTCGGAGGCCTTGAGCACAAACTCGGGGTCAGCCAGCAAGGGGCGCGCCATGGAGACCATGTCCGCCTCCCCGCCGATGAGGATCTGCTCCGCCACCTCGGGAGTGTTGATACGGTTGGTGGTGATAAGCGGCACCTGAAGGTGTTTCTTGAGCTCGGCCGTTACCCAGGTAAAAGCCCCGCGCGGCACGCTGGTGGCGATGGTGGGGATGCGCGCCTCGTGCCAGCCGATGCCGGTGTTGATGAGGGTGACCCCCGCGGCTTCGAGCCCCTTACCCAGGGCGATCACCTCCTCCAGGGAGGAGCCCTGCTCCACCAGATCCAGCATGGAGAGACGGAAGATGATGATGAAGTCCTTGCCGACCCGCTCACGAATGGCGCGTACTATCTCGACCGGGAAGCGCAGCCGGTTCTCCAGGCTCCCGCCCCAACGATCGCGGCGATGATTGGTACGCTCGCAGATGAACTGGTTGATGAGATAGCCCTCGGAGCCCATCACCTCGACCCCGTCATAGCCAGCGCGGCGAGCCAGCTCCGAGGTCCGGGCGAAATCGCGAATGGTGGCCAGGATCTGGCGCTCACTCATGGCCCTGGGCTTGAACGGCGAGATGGGGGCCTTGATGGCGGAGGGAGCCAGGCTGAAGGGATGATAGGCGTAGCGGCCCGCGTGGAGGATCTGCAGCGCTATCTTGCCCCCCTCGGCGTGCACCGCCTCGGTCACCTTGCGGTGCTTGGCCACCTGCCAGGGGAAGCTGAGCTGTGAGCCATGGGGGACCAGGCGCCCCCTCAGGTTGGGGGCGATGCCACCGGTCACGATGAGGGCCACGCCACCGCGGGCGCGCTCGGCATAGAAGGCGGCCAGCTTGTCAAAGCCCCCCTTCTCCTCTTCCAGACCCGTGTGCATGGATCCCATCAACACCCGGTTACGCAGTTGGGTGAACCCCAGATCGAGGGGGGTCAAGAGTGCGGGATAGCGGCTCACAGTGCCTCCAGTTAATAACTTGTTATTGAATTGCAGCTAGAGTAAAGAATCAAATTTGCTTTTTCAAACAATTGTTTGGACATTTTTTCGGCGAACGATCGTCCACCGAACCACCCACTGACTGGCGGTTGTGGCTCGGCCGACCCTGGTCAATAATGGCCTCTCTCTACTCCATAACAGGGTGATAACCTCAGATGTCGATCCTCAAAGGGCTGGGATGGTTGTTTCGCGGGCTGTGGCGCCTGCTCAACTTTACCCGCCACCTGTTTCTCAACCTGATTTTCCTGCTGCTGGTGCTGGTCGTGGTCCTGGCCATTGGCACCCAGGAGAAGCCCGAGCCCCCCGTCGAGGGCGCCCTGACTCTGGATCTCTCCGGCGCACTGGTCGAGCAGCGCAGCCTGTCGGATGCGTCGGGCCTGCTGATGCGTCAACTGGGCTCCGGTGAAGAGCAGCCCGCAGAGATAGTGCTGTCGGATCTGTTGTGGGCCATCGACAGGGCCAAAGAGGACGATCGCATCAAGGCCCTGGTACTCAAGACCCAGGGGCTGGAGCAGGGGAGCCTCTCCAAGCTGCAGGAGGTGGCCGGCGCCATCGACCGCTTCAAGGAGAGCGGCAAGCCGGTCTACGCCATGGCCGACTTCTATACCCAGGGCCAATACCTGCTGGCGGCCCACGCCGATCACGTCATGCTCAACCAGAGCGGCGCCGTGCTGCTCGAAGGCTTCGGCGTCTACCAGCTCTACTTCAAGTCGGCGTTGGAGAAGTTCAACATCACGCCCCACGTCTTCAAGGTGGGCACCTACAAATCCTTCGTCGAGCCCTATACCCGGGATGGCATGTCTCCCGAGAGCCGCGAGGCCAACCAGCGCTGGCTCGGCCAGTTGTGGAGTGGCTATGTGAACGATGTGGCACATCAGCGCGAGGTAGAGGCCGACGCCATCTCACCGAGCAAGGAGCAGATGCTGGCACGGCTGAAGCAGGCTGGCGGCAACGCCGCCCTCTACGCCCAGGAGCAGGGTCTGGTAGATGAGCTCGCCACCCGCGACGAGATGGCCCAGGCCATCATCAAGGAGGTGGGGGCCGGTGAGGAGCCGGGGAGCTGGAAGGGGGTTGGCCTGAAAGAGTATCTGGCGACTCTGGGCCCGCGCTATCCCCAGAGTGGCAAGGACGAGGTGGGTCTTATCATCGCCAGTGGCGCCATCATGGACGGTCAACAGCCGGCCGGTACCATTGGGGGCGATACCCTCTCCGATCTGCTGGCCCAGGCTCGCCGGGACGACAAGGTCAAGGCGCTGGTGCTGCGGGTCGACAGCCCGGGAGGCAGCGCCTTCGCCGCCGAGCAGATCCGTGCCGAACTGCTGGCCCTCAAGCAGGCCGGCAAGCCTGTGGTCATCTCCATGGGCAGCTACGCCGCCTCGGGGGGCTACTGGATCTCGGCCGACGCCGACAAGATCTTCGCCTCCCCCTCGACCCTGACCGGCTCCATCGGCGTGTTTGGCCTGTTCGCCACCGCCGAGAAAGCCCTGGCCCAGTTTGGTATCAGCAGCGATGGCCTGGGCACCACCGATTTTGTCGGCCTGAGTCCGGCGCGCGCCCTGCCCGAACACGTCTCCCAGGCTATCCAGCTCAACGTGGAGAACACCTATCAGCGCTTCGTCGAGCTGGTGGCCAAGGGGCGTGGCCTCTCGGCCGAAGAGGCCGAGAAGGCGGCTGAGGGCCGGGTCTGGACCGGCACCGATGCCAAGGCGCTGGGTCTGGTCGACGAGTTTGGCAACCAGGAGGATGCCCTCAAGGCGGCCGCCGAGCTGGCCAACCTCAAGGAGTGGCAGGTGACCCCCATAGCACCGGAAGAGTCGGCACGGGATCGCTTCCTGCGCCAGCTGCTCGAGAGCGGTGCCCAGGCCCTGACCCCCGGCATCAAGGGTGTACTGCCCGAGAGCCTGGTGATGCCGCTTCAGGCGGTGGGCAAGGCCGCCGAGCCCCTCACCCGCTTCAACGATCCCCAGGGCACCTACGCCTGGTGTCCGGTCTGCACCCTGTGACCCCCATCCCCGCTTCGGCGGGGATGTTCTTTTATGGGCCACCTCGCCCATGCGCGCCGACAACAAAAAAGGCTCCCGAGGGAGCCAAGATAGGTGTTAACCGGTCAGCCGGCAGGGGAGCCCTGCCAGCCCATCAAAGGAAAGGGAGTGCCAAGAACAGCTTGATGATCATGGCGTTGATAATGTCGATGAAGAAGGCGCCGACCATGGGTACCACCAGGAAGGCCAGGTGGGAGGGACCAAAACGCATGGTCACCGCCTGCATATTGGCGATGGCGGTGGGGGTCGCCCCCAGGCCAAAACCACAGTGGCCGGCGGCCAGCACGGCGGCATCGTAGTTGCTTCCCATCACCCGGAAGGTGACGAAGACGGCATAGAGGGCCATCCCCAGCGTCTGGGCCGCCAGCAGCACGAAGATGGGCAGGGCCAGGCTCGCCAGATCCCACAGGCGCAGGCTCATCAGGGCCATGGCCAGGAACAGGGAGAGGCTGACGTTGCCAAGCAGTGAAACTTCGCGATCGCTCACCTCGTGCCAGTTGAGCAGGGTCAGGCCGTTACGCAGCACCACACCGACAAACAGCACGCAGACGAAGACCGGCAGCTCCAGCATGCTCCCCTTGAGCAGGGAGGCGAGCAGCTCCCCCCCCTTGAGGCTGATGGCGAGCAGGGCCAGGGTCTCTATCACGCTGAAGGTCGTGATCTGGCGCTCCAGATCCGGCATCTCGAAGGCCTGGGGCACATCGTCTTGGTTGTGCTCCTCACCGGGCACCTGCACCTTCTTGACCAGATGGCGTGCCACCGGGCCACCGATAAGGCCACCCAGTACCAGACCGAAGGTGGCACAGGCGATGGCGAGCTCGGAGGCCGACTGCACCCCGTACTTCTCGCTGAAGATACCGCCCCAGGCGGCGCCGGTACCGTGGCCGCCGGAGAGGGTGATAGAGCCGGCAAGCAGTCCCATGTGGGGATCGAGCCCCAGCAGCGCGGCCAGGCCCACCCCGAGTGTGTTCTGCACCACCAGCAGGCCCGCCACCACGATGAGAAAGACGGTCACGGCCCGGCCACCACGGCGCAGGCTGGCGAGATCCGCCGACAGACCGATGGAGGCGAAGAAGCCGAGCATCAGGGGCGTCTGCAGTTGGGTATCGAACTTGAGTTCGATATTGCCGAAGGTGCGCAGCAGCAAGAGCAGCAGGGCGACCACCAGGCCACCGGCCACCGGCTTGGGAATGTTAAAGGTTCGCAACCATTCGATGCGCGTGATCAGTAGTCGACCGAACAGCAGCACCAGGGTTGCCGCCACCAAAGTAGCGTAAGCATCGAGTTGTATCATGTGTTCTCCCATGTCAAATGGCCTGGCTCCCCGAGGGGGGAACGACGCAGGATTAGCCGGGATGAAGACCTTGTCAGGTCGGAATGGTCCGCAGGAAGGACCGCCCCTTATCGGGACTCGCAGCAGTCCCGTCAGGGACTATATGAAAGGTGTCTTTCAATATAAAACCGCAGCAAGATAGCACAAAGCACCAATCTTTACCAACTTTTAGATTTTTGAAATCAAAAAGCATGACAAATTCGCCATTTTATTTCCCAGGTCGATAAGGGTTAACTGCCTCACAGCACGACCGATTACGCCTGTCTTTTGATGGCGCAATCTCTATAATCCGTCCGTTTCCAGCCCACACGAGGACAGCTTGTGAAGAAGTCCATCTACATCGCCTACACTGGCGGCACCATCGGCATGCAGCGCTCCGATCACGGCTATGTGCCGGTGGCCGGCTTCATGGAGGATTGCCTGGCCCGCATGCCCGAGTTCCATCGGCCGGAGATGCCCGACTACCACATTCACGAGTACAGCCCCCTCATCGACTCCTCCGACATGACGCCGGCCGACTGGCAGCGCATCGCCGAGGACATTAAAGGCAACTACGACCACTACGACGGCTTCGTCATCCTGCACGGCACCGACACCATGTCGTTTACCGCCTCGGCCCTCTCCTTCATGCTCGAGGATCTTGGCAAGCCGGTCATCATCACCGGCTCCCAGATCCCGCTCGCCGAGCTGCGCTCCGACGGTCAGCAGAACCTGCTCAACGCCCTCTACATCGCGGCCAACTACCCGATCCACGAGGTGACCCTGTTCTTCAACAACCAGCTGTTTCGCGGCAACCGCAGCAAGAAGGTACACGCCGACGGCTTCCACGCCTTCGACTCCCCCAACTATCCGCCCCTGCTCAACGCCGGGATCCACATCCAGCTGGAAGCGGGTGAACTGGGTGAACCGAGCGGTAAACCGATGCGTCTGCACGACATCACTCCCCAGCCCATCGGCGTGGTGACCCTCTACCCCGGCATCTCCGCCGAGGTGATCGCCAACATACTGCGCCAGCCGGTCAAAGCGCTGATCCTGCTCTCCTTCGGGGTTGGCAACGCGCCCCAGAACCCGCAGATGCTGGATCTGCTCTCCGAGGCCTCGTCGCGGGGGGTCATCATCGTCAACCTGAGCCAGTGCCTGCACGGCATGGTCAACATGGGGGGCTACGCCACCGGCAACGCCCTGTCGCGTGCCGGGGTCATCTCGGGCTTCGACATGACCGCCGAGGCGGCCCTGACCAAGCTCCACTTCCTCTTGAGCCAGGGACTGGAGCCGGCCCAGATCCGCGAGCTGATGCAGCGCTCCCTGCGCGGCGAGCTGACCAGCCCCCTCTGACCCGTCCATACGAAAGGGGGGAGCCCATGGCTCCCCCCTTTTCATTGCCGGATCACAGGTCGCCGAAGCGGCCTATCTCCTCGGCCTCATCACGAAACAGCCGTTTGAGCTCGCTCTTGCTCTTCATGACGATGTTGCCATCGGCCCCGATGTTCATGTGCTCGGGGTCGGTGAGGTGCAGCGCCTGCCACGCCATCACGGCCTGCAGCGAGGTGGCTTTCTGCTCCTCGTTCAGCACCCGGCCATCGGGCCACTTGCCCAGCTCCACCGCCGTGCGCAGCCGCTCGTACACCTCCTGCGGCATGTCGGCAATCACCTGTTGGAACGACATGAACTTCTCCTTGTGTCAGGCCGGCAGATCCAGCCGGCTAATGCCGGCCATTTTCTCCATGACCCGCACTACCTGGCAACTGTAACCGAACTCGTTGTCATACCAGACGTAGAGGACGCAGTGATCCCCCTCGGCGATGGTAGCCTGGGAGTCGACGATGCCGGCGAAGCGCGATCCCACCATGTCGGAGGAGACCAGCTCGGTGCTGGCACTGAAGTCAATCTGGCGGTGCAGGGGAGAGCTCAGGGCCGCCTGTTGCAGGGTGGCGTTGAGGCGCTCGCGATCGACCTCCTGCTCCAGGCTCAGGTTGATGATGGCCATGGAGACGTTGGGGGTCGGCACCCGGATGGCGTTGCCGGTCAGCTTGCCCTTGAGCTCGGGCAGCGCCTTGGCCACCGCCTTGGCGGCGCCGGTGCTGGTGAGCACCATGTTGAGCGCGGCGCTGCGGCCGCGACGCTCGCCCTTGTGGTAGTTGTCGATGAGATTTTGATCATTGGTGTAGGAGTGCACCGTCTCCACGTGACCGTGGCGAATGCCAAACCTCTCCTGAATCACCTTGAGCACAGGGGTGATGGCGTTGGTGGTGCAGGAGGCGGCGGAGATGATGCGATCCCCCGGCACGATCGCCTCGTGGTTGACCCCGAACACCACGTTCTTCATCTCCCCCTTGCCGGGAGCCGTCAGCAGCACCTTGGCGGCACCACGGGCCTTGAGGTGTTCGGACAGACCCGCCTCGTCACGCCAGGCGCCTGTGTTGTCGACGATGAGGGCGTTGTGAATGCCGTAAGCGGTGTAGTCGATGTCAGCCGGACTGTTGGCGTAGATCACCTGGATCAGGGTGCCGTTGGCGATGATGGCACTGCGCGCCACATCCACCTCGATGGAGCCGTTGAAGGGGCCGTGTACCGAGTCGCGGCGCAGCAGGCTGGCGCGCTTCTCCAGATCGCCCTCGCGGCCACCGCGCACCACGATGGCGCGCAGACGCAGCGGGTTGGCGGCACCGGTACGCTCCACCAGCAGGCGTGCCAGCAGGCGGCCGATGCGGCCAAAGCCGTAAAGCACCACGTCGGTGGGCTCGGCCAGAGGAGCGCCGGCCAGGGCCGGGGCCAGCTCGCGGCTCAGGAAATCCTGCACCCCGGCGACGTCCTGGTGATCCCGCCAGTAGGCGACCGCCAGCTTGCCGAGATCCAGCTCGGCGTTGCGCGGGGCCAGCTCGAAGATGGCATGCAACAGGGGGAAGCTTTGCTGGAGGGAGAGGGGTTGGCCTTCGTGGCGGCGGACGACCCGGTGGGCCTTGAGGATATCGATGGTGGAGGCGTTGTGCAGTGGGCGTCCGTAGACAGTGATCTCGACCCCCTGTTGGCGGTAGAGGCGGCCAATCAGGGGTTGCATGGCTTCGGCGAGCTCCTGGCTCTCCTGCCACGCCATCAGGTGATGCTCGTGGGTCATGGGTGGGCAGATCCTTTTATTTCACGTAACCGTTTGTATTTATGTATTTTTACTCTTCATCAAGCCCGGATCACGGCAAGCTGGTTATACTCGTTGTACCCTGTGTCTCCAGGCCTGAATACGGCGCGCGCATTGTAACCAAGATGCAAACGATTGCCAACAAAGGCGTTACCTGGCCCGTTGTTTTACCAAGTGGATTTCATGGACAGACTCAAACCCTATCTCGTCGCCCTTCCTCTGCTGCTTCTGGCTGGCTGTGGAGAAGATGATCGACTGCACAAGATCTGCAACAACCACCCCAAGCTGTGCGAGGATCTGGCCGATGATGGCACCTGCCGTTACGACCGCACCAAGGTGATCCGGGCCCGCTACTATCTGGAGCAGACCGGGGGTGACAAGCAGAAGTACGATCTGATGAAGGAGCTGGAGGTCTACCTGCGCTGCATCGAGCACTCCACCAACATAGAGTACAAGAACAACAAGGAGCGCAAGAGCCCCAAGGTCGAAGGGATGCTCACCGCCCATCAGCAGCTGGCCCAGCTGGATCTGGAGACCCGCAGCTCGGACAACCCCTGGCTGCTGCTGTGGCACTGGACCAACAACACCAACGACGTGGCCCGGCGCAAGTTTCTCGCCCTGGAGGGGAGCCCGGAGCTGGAGCACCCCGAGTTACAGATGGCACTGGCCGGTCTCTACTCACGCACCCACCCGGACAAGGCGATCGATCTGATGGAGCACGCCCTCACCCTCTATCGGGAAGGGGACACGGTCAATGAGCGGCTGATCACCTCCCTGAGCACCCTCTACATGGGGCAGAAGCGCTACGACATGGCCTACCTCTGGGGTCAGGTAAGCGAGTCCTTTCAGGGGGCAAACGGGGTGAACACCCAGCGTCTGGCCATCTACTCCCCCCTCGGCAAGGAGGAGCTGGCCAAACTCGATGAGCGAGCGCTGCGGATCGTCGAGGCCCTCAAGCTGGGAACCTACCAACGCTCGATGGAGTAAAACACGCGGGGCCCTATGGCCCCGCACGCTTATTCCTGATCCCGAAAATCGAGGCTCAGGCTGTTGACGCAGTAGCGCTGCCCCGTCTCGGTCGGCCCATCGTCGAAGACGTGGCCGAGATGCGAGCCACAGGCCTGACAGGTGATCTCTATCCGCTCCATGCCGTGGGAGCGATCCCGGGTGTATTCCACCCTCCCCGGCAGCACCTGATCAAACGAAGGCCAGCCACAGCCGGAATCAAACTTGGCACTGGCGTCAAACAACACGGCCTTGCAGCAGGTGCAGAGGTACTCCCCCGCCTTGCGGTTGTGTAGCAGGGCTCCGCTGTAGGGACGCTCGGTCCCCTTCTCCCAGCAGACGTGGAACTGTTCCGGCGTGAGCTGCTCACGCCATTGGGCGGGATCGTTCTTCTTCATGATGCGTTCTTGTCGAGGTAGGGTTCCCGCCCAGCATACCCTCGCCGGGCGGGTGATGAACAGCCAGCAAGGGCAGGGTTATTCCAACACCATGGGCACCTGGGCGGCGCCGCTGACCCGTTTGCGCGCCAGCAGCTTGAGGGAGTGGCAGCGACCGACGGCCACCTGCCGCTTGATGTCGTCGGGCAGGAAGGGGAGACCATCATTGGTGGCGGTATCGATCGTCTGCACCCACTCCATCCCCACCCCGGGTGAGGGGAGGCGGAACTGGATGTCGTAGTCGCTGGCGTTGAACAGCACCAGCCAGCGCTCTCCCTCCCCCTCCATCAGCCCCACATCCAGGGCAAAGGCCTGGGCCATGGGCGCCGACCAGTCCTGCTCGGTCAGCACATGGCCATCGGGATGGAACCAGCTCACCTGATGGCAGGCCACCGTCTCTCCATACCAGTTCTCTCCCTTCAGGCGCAGATCACGAAACACCCGGGAGCCGGCGCGCAGGGCCAGCATCTGGCGGGTGAAAGCGAGCAGTTTCTCGTCATCGGGGGAGAGCTGCCAGTTAACCCAACTGATGCGGTTGTCCTGGCAGTAGGCGTTGTTGTTGCCGAGTTGGCTGCGTCCCATCTCGTCGCCGGCCAGCAGGTGCGGCGTCCCCTGGGAGAGCAGCAGGGTGGCGATGAGGTTGCGTTTCTGCTGCTGGCGCAGGCTGTTGATCCTGGGATCCAGGGTCGGCCCCTCCACCCCGTGGTTACAGGAGAGGTTGTGGCTGTGGCCGTCCCGGTTTTCCTCTCCGTTCACCTGGTTGTGGCGCTGGTTGTAGGAGACCAGATCGTCCAGGGTGAAGCCGTCGTGATAGCAGAGAAAGTTGACGCTGGAGTGAGGTGAGCGCCACCCCTTGGGAAAGAGGTCCCGCGAGCCGAGCAGTCGGGTGGCAAAGTCCCCCATGCGCCCGGCGTCACCACGCCAGAAGCCGCGCACCGTGTCCCGGTAGCGATCGTTGATCTCGCTCCACTGGCTCGGGAACTGCCCGAGTCGGTAGCCAAAGGGGCCAATATCCCAGGGCTCGGCGATAAGACGGGCGCCACTGAGTACAGGATCCGCCATGATGGCCTTGAAGAAGGCGCCCATGGGCTCGAACTCGTTGACCTCCCGGGCCAGGGTCACCGCCAGATCGAAGCGAAATCCATCGACCCCCATCTCGGTCACCCAATAACGCAAGGCATCGAGCACCAGGCGCAGGGCGTTGGGATGATCCAGGTTGAAGCTGTTGCCACAGCCAGTCACGTTGAGATGGCGCTGATAGTCGGGGCCATGGGGCCCCTGCTCGAAGGCATAGTAACCGGCGTTATCGAATCCTTTGAAGCTGAGCATGGGACCATCGGCCCCCCCCTCGGCGGTGTGGTTGTAGACCACATCCAGGATTACCTCGATCCCGGCCCGGTGCAGCTCACGCACCATGGTCTTGAACTCGGTGACCGCATCACCGCAGCCATAGCGCGGCTCGGGGGCAAAGAAGGCGATGGGGTTATAGCCCCAGTAATTGGTGAGCCCCAGCTTCTCGAGACGGGGCTCGGCCATGAAGGCGGCCACCGGCATCAGCTGCACCGCAGTGACCCCGAGTTCGGTCAGGTGATCGATCATCACCGGGTGGCACATCCCCAGATAGGTGCCGCGCAGGGCCTCGGGTATCCCGGGGTGGAGCCGGGTCATCCCCTTGACGTGGGCCTCGTAGACGATCAACTCATCGGGAGCATGGGCTGGCTTCGCCACCCCCTGCCAATCGAAGTCGCCGGCCACCACCAGGGCACAGGGCACCATAACGGCGCTGTCACCCTCGTAGTGTTCATCACGCCATACCAGAGGGTGGCTGAGGGCCCTGGCATAGGGGTCGATCAACAATTTCTGCGGGTCGAACAGCAGACCGCTTTGGGCCTCGCCATGCACCCGATAGCCATAGCGCTGGCCAGCCATCACCCCTGGCACATAGCCATAATGGTGCTGGCCAACGGTACGCGGCAGGGGGAGACGTGCACACTCCTCCCCCCGTTCGTCGAACAGGCAGAGTTCAACCCGGCTGGCACCGGAGGCCCAGACGCCGAAGTGGCATCCCTTGCTATCGGGATGGGCGCCCAATCGGGTGCCCGTCCCGCTCTCCATCACAAACATCAAGACTCCTGTTTGAGGAACAAGGTCGACAGGGGGGGCAGGTTGAGCACTATGGAGTGCGCCATCCCCTGCCAGGGCGTCGGCTCTGTTTCGAAACGCAGGCCGCCCACATCATAGTTGCTGCCCCAGTAGTATTCACTGTCGGTGTTGAGGGCGACCACCCAAGCTCCGGCATGGGGTACGCCGACCCGGTACTGTGCCCGCGGAACCGGGGTAAAGCTCGAGACGCAGACCAGGCTGCTCTCTCCCTGCGGGTCGGTGCGCAGCATGGCGAAGACGCTCTCATCCGCATCCTGATGGTCGAGCCAGCGAAAGCCCCCCTGCTCGTAGTCACCCCGATAGAGGGCCGGCACCTGACGATAGAGACGGTTGAGATCGCGGATCAGCGCCTGCTGACCGGCATGCTTGGGATACTGGAGCAAATGCCAGGCCAGCTGGGCATCGTGATTCCACTCGTTCCCCTGGGCCAACTCGGTCCCCATGAAGTTGAGCTTCTTGCCCGGATGGGCGTACATGTAGCCCATGTAGGCGCGCAAGTTGGCCGCCTGCTGCCACTCGTCACCCGGCATCTTGTAGAGCATGGAGTGTTTGCCGTGTACTACCTCGTCGTGAGAGAGCGACAGGATGAAGTTCTCGTCGTAGTGGTAGACCATGGAGAAGGTCATGTCGTTGTGGTGATAACGACGATGGACGGGCGCCTTCTGCATATAGGTGAGGGTGTCGTGCATCCACCCCATATTCCACTTGAAGCCAAAGCCCAGGCCACCGAGGAAGGTGGGACGCGAAACGCCGGCAAAGGCGGTCGACTCCTCGGCGATAGTCATGGCATGCGGGTACTTGCCGTAGACCTCTTCGTTGACCCATTTGAGCAGGCTGATCGCCTCGTAGTTGTGGTTGCCACCGTCGACGTTGGGCACCCACTCCCCCTCGTTACGGGAGTAGTCCAGATAGAGCATGGAGGCGACCGCATCGACCCGCAGGCCATCGATATGGAACTTGTCGAGCCAGAACAGGGCGCTGGCCACCAGGAACTGGCGCACGGTATCGCGGCCAAAGTCATAGATGTAGGAGTTCCAGTCCGGGTGCCAGCCACGACGCGGATCCTCGTACTCGTAGAGCGGCGTGCCATCGAAGCGGGCGAGGCCATGGGCATCGGAGGGGAAGTGGGCGGGCACCCAATCCAGAATCACGCCGATCCCGGCCTGGTGGCAGCAGTCGACGAAGTGCTTGAAGTCATCGGCACTGCCATAGCGGCTGGTAGGGGCAAACATGCCGGTGGGCTGATAACCCCAGGAGCCGGTGAAGGGGTGCTCGGAGACCGGCAACAGCTCGATGTGGGTGTAACCCATCTCCCTGACATAGTCGACCAGCTCCACCGCCAGCTCGCGCCAGCTCAGGCTGTCGCCGTTGGGATGGCGTTTCCAGGAGCCGGCGTGCAGCTCGTAGATGGAGAGCGGCTGCTCGCGCTTGTCGTTACGCTGGCTCTCCTGCCAGTCGGCATCCTGCCACTGATACCGATCATGGTCATAGACCACGGAGGCAAACGAAGGGTACTGCTCGCTGTAGAAGCCGACCGGATCGCTCTTGTGGGGCAGACGCTGACCGGCGGGATCCTTGATCTCGAACTTGTAGCGCTCACCGGCCTTGAGCCCGGGCACAAACAGTACCCAGTGGCCGCACAGGGTACGCTCCATGGGGTGGCGACGCCCGTCCCACAGGTTGAAGTCACCGATGAGGCTGACCGAGGTGGCACTGGGGGCATAAACGGCGAAGCGTACCCCCTCGACCTGACGCTCGAAGTGGGTCACGGTGCGCAGTTGGGCACCCAGGGTGTGATAGAGATGTTCCGGTGCCTGGGTCAGTTCGTTGATGCCGTCGAAGGCGGCGGCCTGGAATTGATAGGGATCGAGTCGTTCGATGCAGCTGCCGTCCGGGTAGTGGAGCTCGAGCAGATAGGGGAAGAAGAGTTTGCGGCGGGTGAAAACAGTTTCAAAAAGGCCCGGTTTTTCGGGGGTCAGGGTCGCAATCCATTTACCTGACTTGAGATCTTTGACCCTTATCTCACTGGCATCGGGCTGCCAGAGGGTCAATTTCAGACCGGCACCGTCCGGATTGGTGTGCAGGCCTAGATGAGAGAAGGGATGGGGACACGCGGCACTGGCCAGACGTTCAACAGGCATCGAGATTTCCTTTCATGACGAAACACCCGCCCCGGCACAGGCCGGGACGGGGTCAACTGCTTGACGATTACGAGGGGCCTCAACGGCCGGCCTCATCACGGGCACGGCTCATGCGCTGAGCCAGTCCCTTGAGCGCCTCATCGGCAAAAATATCCTCCAGGTCGCGAGAGAGCTTGCGGCGCCAGTTGGGGTATTCGCTGCTGGTGCCGGGCACGTTGACCGGTTTGTCCATCTCCAGCCAGTCTTCCAGCTGGGTGCTGAACAGGGCGCAGTGGCCGCGCGACATGTGGATCTGCATGCCATGGTTGAGTTCGGTGTTCATACCGACCCAATTGACATCCTTGCTGATGGAGTCAGAGATCACCCCATGACCATGGAGGCTGTCAAGGATCCGTTGCTTGGCCTCGTGACGATCGGCGTAGAGGCGGGCCAGCACCTGCTCGTCCGGATAGAGGCCAAGCTGCTTGCCCAGGGCCAGATCGTCGCAGTGCCAGAAGCCACGCAGGGTCGGCATGTCGTGGGTGGTGAGGGCTGACATGGCCTGCTCGGCGTAGTGGGTCGGCGAGAGGAAACCACCGTCCTCCTTGGAGCGCTCGAAGAAGAACACCTTGTAGGAGTGAACCCCGTTCTCCTTGAGGGTGACATCGATCCCCTCCGGCACGGTACCGAGATCCTCACCAATGATGAGGCACTGGTTGCGGTGGGACTCGAGAGCCAGGATGCCCAGCAGATCGTGCACCGGATAGTAGATGTAAGCGCCCTTGGCGGCAGACTCTCCGGGCGGTACCCACCACAGGCGCAGCAAGGCCATCACGTGGTCGATACGCAGGGCGCCGCAGGAGCGCATGTTGGAGCGGAACAGATCGATCATCGGCTGATAGGCCGCATCGAACAGTTTGCTCGGGTTCATGGGGGGCAGGCCCCAATTCTGACCCAGGGGACCGAGGATATCGGGCGGCGCACCAACCGAAGCCTTCGGGCAGTAGAGATCCCGGTTGGCCCAGATCTCGGTGGAACCTTCGGAGACCCCCACCGCCAGATCCCGGTAGATCCCCATCACCATGCCGGCACGCTTGGCGCGCTGATCGGCGGCCGCCAACTGCTCATCGGCAACAAATTGCAGGTAGAGGTAGAAGGCCACCTCTTGCTGGTGAGCGGCGATCCACTCCTCAACCTGGGGGTTATGGTAATCCTTCAGCGCCTCGGGCCACACCGGCCAACCCCAGGCGTTCTCACCCTGGGCATAGAGGCTGGCCTGAATGGCATCGAAGGTGGCCTGCTGACGCAGGCTGTCGCCACCGGCGGCGACGAAGGCATCGAGGGCGGCGCGGCGATCGTCACTCAGGGTCGCCTGTGCGAACACCTTCTGCAGCATGGCCATCTTGGTGGTGATGACACCGCTGTAATCCACATACTCCTTGGCCCGCAGCTCGGCCAGCTGCTGCTGGAAGGCGGGGCTGGCCACTTCAGCCTTGAGGAGGGCATTGGCCTGGAACTCGGGCAGCGCCTCTACGTCGATGTAGGCCAGGTTCAGCCAACGGCGGGAGGAGGGGCTGTAGGGGCTGGCGCTCTCGGGGTTGGACGGGTAGAGGGCATGAATGGGGTTGAGACCGACGAAGTGCGCTCCCCAGAGGGCCGCCTTCTCGACCAGCTGGCCCAGGTCGCTCAAGTCACCGATCCCCCAGTTGTGGCGGCTGCGCAGGCAATAGAGCTGCACACTCGGGCCCCACACCTTGCGCCCGTTGGCGATGGCCGCCTGTTTGTAACAGGCTTTGGGCGCCACGATGAGACGCATCTGGCCGAGGGGCTCGTCGTTGCCCTCTTCACCCAGGGTCAGCTGGTGATAACCCATGCCTGGCTCAACCGGCAGGGCAACGCGATAGGCCTGACACTCCATCTCACCGAACTGGGCCACGCCCACGAGTTCGCCGTCGATGGGAGTCAGGGTACCGGTCAGTACCTCTCCCGCTTCCAGGGCCAGAGTCCAGACCAGGGCGTCATTGACAAATTCGATGGGCAGGCGCAGTTCGAGCACGACGGGCTCGCCGGTGCGCACCACCATGACGGGATCCAGCGGACGCAGCCACTGCTGCTTGTGCTCTTCTTCCAGTTGGGTGGTCAACGCGGCGTCGTCGTCGACCCGATAGCCCATGGCACCCAGCATGGCTGCCTTACTCTCTTCCGATACCAGGGCCGGATTGCCCCAGGCATCGACGTATTCGCTGGCGATGCCTTTGGCGGCGGCCAGCTGTTCGATCAGGGTGGTCATAGTGGAGAATTCCCGCTGTGGATTCTTACTAAGTCTGTATGAGTCTTTTTGTTTTTTGTCTTGAAGTGGGCAGGGACAACAGGCGCCATCCTAACCGCTGGACTATTTTACATATCTGCCGTTTTCGTTATGTGACCTGGTAGGCACTATTGTCGTCACGCTCTGTGACAGCTGTACGGTTTGGTTACATAAAGAGAAAATTAATTTCACACTTTTTCATGACTTAGCGCAATTTCGGGCGCGATCCAGGTTGACTACCCGGGGAGTTCTAGTAAATTTACAAGCGGATTTTTCTTTGACTACTTAAAGTTGGGTAACCAAGTATGACTATCAAAGTAGGTATTAACGGTTTTGGCCGTATCGGTCGTTTCGTATTCCGTCTGGCTTGCGAGCGTTCTGACATCGAAGTGGTTGGTATCAACGACCTGATCGACGTCGATTACATGGCTTACATGCTGAAGTACGACTCTACCCACGGTCGCTTCAATGGCACTGTTGAAGTCAAAGACGGCAACCTGATCGTTAACGGCAAGACCGTTCGCGTGACTGCCGAGCGTGACCCGGCCAACCTGAAGTGGGACGCCATCGGTGTTGACGTTGTTGCCGAAGCGACTGGCCTGTTCCTGACCGACGAGACCGCCCGTAAGCACATCGCTGCCGGTGCCAAGAAGGTCGTTCTGACCGGTCCGTCCAAGGACGCTACCCCCATGTTCGTTATGGGTGTAAACCACGCCACCTACGCTGGCCAGGACATCGTTTCCAACGCTTCCTGCACCACCAACTGCCTGGCCCCGATCGCCAAGGTTCTGAACGACACCTTCGGTATCGAGTCCGGTCTGATGACCACCGTTCACGCTACCACCGCTACCCAGAAGACCGTTGATGGTCCGTCCGCCAAAGACTGGCGCGGTGGCCGTGGCGCTGGCCAGAACATCATCCCATCCTCCACCGGTGCTGCCAAGGCTGTTGGCGTGGTTATCCCGGAGCTGAAGGGCCTGCTGACCGGTATGGCTTTCCGCGTTCCGACTCCGGACGTTTCCGTTGTTGACCTGACCGTTAACCTGAAGAAGGCCGCTACCTACGCAGAAATCTGCGAAGCCATGAAGGCCGCTTCCGAAGGTGCCATGAAGGGCGTTCTGGGCTACACCGAAGACGAAGTGGTTTCCAACGACTTCATCGGTGAGCGTCAGACCTCCGTATTCGACGCCAAGGCCGGCATCCAGCTGACCGACAAGTTCGTTAAAGTTGTATCCTGGTACGACAACGAAATGGGCTACTCCAGCAAGGTTCTGGACCTGATCGCCCACATCTCCAAGTAATTGGAGCTGTAAAGCGCTATAAAGAGAGGCGGCCACTGGCCGCCTTTTTTATTTCCCGCGACAGACAGATAAGAAGGAGCCCCCATGCTCACCGATCGCACCCTGACCCGCTACGTTACCCAGACCAGGAGCGAGGCTGGCCTGCCTCTGCTCACGATCAACAACGAGGTCGCCCACTGCGAGATCAGTCTCTACGGCGGCCATGTACTCACCTATGGCCGCCATGGAGAGACGCCGTTGATCTGGCTGAGCGACAAGGCCCTGCTCGACGGCAGCAAGCCCATTCGCGGCGGCATTCCCCTCTGCTGGCCCTGGTTTGGCCCGGCACCGGCCAGGGTCGGCAGTGGCAAGCCTTCCCATGGCTTCGCCCGTACCAGCCTGTGGACCCTGGACGGAGTCTCGGATCACGAGGATGGCACCCTGGTCCACCTCTCCCTGCGCGACAGCGATGCCACCCGAGCCCTGTGGGATCACAACTTCGAACTCGAACTCGACATCCTGGTCGGCCGTGAACTCTCTCTGGTGCTGACCACCCGCAACACGGGCGAGACACCACTGGTCTACAACGGCGCCCTGCACACCTATCTGCAGGTGGGCGCCCCCGAGCAGGTAAGCGTCATCGGCCTGGGCGAGCCCTACCTCGACAAGCTCAGCAACGAAGCGGCTCGCCAGCAGGGCCCCCTGCCCCTGGCCGCCGCCATGGATCGCATCTATCAGGCCCCTGAGGCGGTGGTGAAGGTGCGTGACGGGGATCGCTGCATCGAGGTGGTGAGTGGCAACCACGACAGCGTGGTGGTATGGAACCCCTGGCGCGAAGGCGCTGCGGCCATGGCCGACATGAGCGATGACGGCTATCGCACCATGCTCTGCGTCGAGGCCGCCATCACAGCGGAGGCCGGAATCACCGTCGAGCCCGACGAGGAGCACAGCCTCTCCACCGTGATTTTGTAATCCAGTTACAACAAAAAGGGCGCCATGTCGGCGCCCTCTTCATTTCTGTCACGCATTGCCCTTGGGATTCACTCTCAGGGCTGCGGCGAAGTCCAGCATGCGATTGAGCGGTACCATGGCCTTCTCGCGCAGGGCGGCATCAACCTGGATCTCGTGTTGCGCCGCGTTCCCGGTCAGCGCCGACTTGATGGCAACCAGGCCGTTCATCGCCATCCAGGGGCAGTGGGCGCAACTGCGGCAGGTGGCACCATCGCCACCGGTCGGCGCCTCCACCATCTCCTTGTCCGGACAGGCCTGCTGCATCTTGTAGAAGATGCCGCGATCGGTGGCCACGATCAGCCGCTTGTGGGGCAACTCTCGAGCCGCCTTGATGAGCTGGCTGGTCGAGCCCACCGCATCGGCCAGCTCGATGACCGAAGCCGGTGACTCCGGGTGTACCAGTACGGCGGCATCCGGATTCTGCGCCTTCAGGTCGCGCAGGGCACGCGCCTTGAACTCGTCGTGCACTATGCAGTGACCCTGCCAGCGCAGCATCTGTGCCCCGGTCTTCTTCTCGATATAGGCTCCCAGATGGCGATCCGGTGCCCAGATGATCGGCTTGCCCAGGCTGTCGAGGTGCTCGACGATCTCCAGCGCAATGCTGGAGGTGACCACCCAGTCGGCACGCGCCTTGACCGCCGCCGAGGTATTGGCATAGACCACCACCACATGATCCGGGTGGGCGTCGCAAAACGCGGTGAAGGTGTCCACCGGGCAGCCCAGATCGAGGGAACACTCGGCCTCCAGCGTCGGCATCAGGATCTGTTTCTCGGGGCTCAAGATCTTGGAGGTCTCCCCCATGAAACGCACGCCGGCCACGATCAGCGTCTTGGCCGGATGCTCCTTGCCGAAGCGGGCCATCTCGAGGGAGTCACCGACGAAGCCACCGGTTGCCTCGGCCAGGGCCTGGATCTCGGGATCCGTGTAGTAGTGGGCCACCAGGACGGCATCGCGCTCGACCAGCAGGCGCTTGATCTCTGCGACCAGTTGCTCGCGCTCAGGGGCGCTCAGGGGGGCGGGCTTGGCCGGGAAGGGGTAGTCCATCTCGACGGCCGGAGGGAGTGTGCTCATTGCTGCTGTTCCATCATGCTGTGCATGGGGCGCATTATACCCTTGGGGGTGGGCAATCCGGCAATAAAAGAGCGGATATGAAAAAGGCCTGCATCACTGCAGGCCTTTGTAGAGATGGTGGGTCGTGCAGGATTCGAACCTGCGACCAATTGATTAAAAGTCAACTGCTCTACCGACTGAGCTAACGACCCACGCAATGGGTGGTGACCGGAGACTTCGCCATCCGCGTCAAAATTGGTGGTCGCTACTGGGATCGAACCAGTGACCCCCTCCTTGTAAGGGAGGTGCTCTCCCAGCTGAGCTAAGCGACCTGGGATACTGCT
>NZ_JBFODE010000020.1:0-24964 GCF_040908155.1 Aeromonas sp. R6-2
CCGTGGGACCGCTATGGCGAGAGCAACGATCAGAGCTCCTGCTGGGTGCGGGTGAGCCAGGGCTGGGCCGGCGGCCAGTACGGCATGATGGCCATTCCGCGTATCGGCCACGAGGTGATCGTGAGTTTCCTGGAAGGGGATCCGGACCAGCCGATTATCACCGGGCGCACCTATCACGCCACCAACCGGCCGCCGTACCCGCTTCCGGCCAACAAGACCCGCACCGTGCTGCGCACCGAGACCCACCAGGGCGAGGGCTTCAACGAGCTGCGTTTCGAAGACCAGGCGGGGCAGGAAGAGATCTATATCCACGGTCAGAAAGACCTGAACGTGCTGATAGAGAACGATGCCGCTTGGCATATCAAGCACGACGAGCATCGGGATATCGACAATGAGCGGGTGACCCGCATCAAGGCCAATGACCACCTGACGGTGGAGGGGGAGAAGCGCGACCAGATCAAGGCGGACTACTCGCTGACGGTCGATGCCAGCCTGCACCAGAAGCTGGGGCAGAGCTGGCTCACCCAGGTCGGACAGGAGATGCATGTCAAAAGCGGCGCCAAGGTGGTACTGGAGGCAGGGTCTGAAATCACCGTCAAGGTGGGCGGCTGTTTTATCAAGGTCGATGGTGGCGGCGTTACCCTGGTCGGCCCGACCATCAAGATGAACTCGGGCGGCAGCCCGGGCTCTGGCAGCGGTTGGGGAGGCAAGGCTCCAGGCCTGACCAAGGGGGTGGCAAAACCCGATGCACCACCGGCCCAGATAGAGGGGCCTGTATCCACAAAGAGCATGGACTCTCTGGCGCCCTTGTCGGTAACGGCCTCTCCTTCAGACAAGGCTGTGGCAAAGAAGCCGCCGACTCAGGTGATGGGGGGCAACGATTCCATTACCTCTGGCAATACGGCAAGCACGGTCTCCAATCAGGCTGCCGTCAGCGTGGATCGTTGGAAGATTCCCCCCGCGGGAGCCGGGTTACCCTTGCCCATCAACACCTCCGGCCCTGTCGAGAAGAAAGTGGTCGCCGTCTCTTATTTGCCCGTCGCCCAGGCATTGAATGATGCCGGCGAGACCTTTATGACCGGGTCTATGTTAGATAACGGCATGTTATCTCGTCGCGATGATAAATTAATATTCAGCATTGCCCGGAACACGCTCGTCGATGACAGTGTTGTTTATACGTTGGAATTGGCTCATCAGAGAGAGAGGCCTGGCGCCGGGATCAGAAACCATGCGGAGTATGCTTATTGGGCCCCCCAAGGCGGGTTCGTTGATATACCTCTTCATCCGGAAAATGGCGAGCCTCACTATGTTTTTACTCCTGATTTTTCAGGGTGTTGCATTGTGGTAGACAGGCTTGATGAGAGCACGCTCAGGGTCAGGCACGTAGAGGGTGGTAAAGAGAAGGCACAATATAATGACCTGCCCGCTGCAGATGTCGGAGAGGGCATGGTGGGGTGCATGCTGTACGATGATTACGGCATACACGACGGGAAGGAAAACCGATGTGGTTTTGCCTATATGGTCTATAGGGAAAGCCAATGGGTCATAAAGTGGCAGTCTAATGTTGGTACTCTGAAGTTGGTGAATAAGAAGACCGGTGGTTATTTCTCAAAATCTAAAGAGTCTGAATATGCCCTTGTCTCGATCCCTCCCGAGGTTTTCGCCTCAGGTGCCCGTGACGTCAATGTCTGAATAGCCCAAAGAAGGGAGACATGAAGGGCGCAGACCGCTCAGGCGATGATGCGATTGTAGCCGGCTCGTTGCAGGCCCCGCTGCCCGTTCGCCTCTCTTTTCACTCAGTATGGATTTTCCCATGATACACCGTGCTTTATGGTTGGCGCTGACGAGCGGCTTGCTCGCCGCCTGTACATCCACCTCCTCCCTCACCGACGCCAAACTGGCGCAAGCGGCGACTCAAGGCGATGGGCGGGCTCAGTATGAGCTGGCCACTCGCCTCGCAGCCAAACCCGATTACCCGGAAGCCATGAGATGGATGAAGCGCGCCGCCGATGGCGGTGAGCTTGGCGCCGATAAGGGGACACGAGCCAAGGCCTCCTTGCAGGTGGGGGAGTGGTATCAGGCCGGGCTCGGTGAGCCAAAGGATCCGGCCAAGGCTCAACTGTGGTGGCGCAAGGCTTCCCGCCTCGGCAGTGGCATCGCCGATTACCGCCTTGGGGTGGCCTGTCAGGCAAGCCACGGGGGCAAGGTGGTCGCAGCTTGTATCGATGACTTCGAATCGGCGGCCGAACGCGGCAACGCCGACGCCCAGCTGGTGCTGGCCGCTTGGTATGGGAGTAAACCAGAGCAAGGGGAAGAGGCGGTCGAGTGGTTTGAGAAAGCCGCCAAACAGGGTAACAAGGACGCCCAGTATGAGCTGGCTCGTCGCTATGAAACGGGCAATGGCATCCTCAAGAGCCGTGCAGAGGCCGAGCGTTGGTATGTCCGAGCCGCGGCTCAGAAACAGCCACAGGCCCTGCTCTGGATGGGGCGGGAATCCAGTGGTGAGGAGTCACTGCACTATTACCAGCAAGCGGCCCATGAAGGGGTCGCCGAGGCACAACTCTGGCTCGCCATGGCCTATCTCACCGGTGATCGGCTCGAGCGTGATGAAGAGATGGGTCGCTACTGGCTAGAGCGCGCCGCCCAGAGCGGTTCCCATGAGGCTCAATATCAGCTCAGCCTGCAGCAAGGGGATGCCGATGAGCGAGAGCGCTACCTGATCCTGGCGGCTCAAGGGGGGCTCCCCGAGGCGCAGCTGGCGCTGGGAAAACTCTATCGGGAGCAGGGTAAACAGACTCAGGCCAGAGCATGGTTTGCCAGGGCTGCGGATCAGGGCGATGAACGGGGACGCCTGGCCTATGCCGAGATGTTGCGATGGGGTCTGGGTGGGGAACATGACTACCCCGCCGCTTACCGGGAGTATCGTCTGGCTGCCATGCAGGGAAATCGCATGGCCCAATATCGGATGGGGGCCATGCGTGAAGAGGGGTTGGGTGGGCCGAAGAATCGCCTGCATGCCTATGCCTGGTTCTCACTGGCGGCGACCGATGGCATGGAAGAGGCGATCAAGGCGCGCGATGAGCTGGAGTCGGGGATGAAGCCCGACGAGGTGAAGCAAGCCCAGCGGTTAGCCCAGCACTGGTTTGGTAAACAACAGAAAGGATAGAGTGGGGCAGCCGAATGGCTGCCTCCTCATTTTTGGATACTTGTCGGCGCAGATCGAGGCTTTGACGGCTCGAGTTACCCTTGTTGATTCATCTCAAACTAACAGATTGAAATGAGTGCCAATTTATTTCTTTATTAGTGACTCATGGTTTTTATTTTTTATTTTATTACTTTTCCAGGCCACGTTTTGTACATACCTGTCAGATCTGACAGGTGACATTTCTGGCGGCGGCAGGTTTTGTCGCAATGTGTTGTTTTGATAATTGATTATAACGGAAGTCTAATTTCACCCCTTGATTTCCCACTCTGATTTATTATTTCCTCTTTTGTCATTGCTTGTACAATAATGAGGCTATTCAGAATATACTTGTTTGTTTTTAAAGGCTTTTTTGTTTGGCTGTTATTGAGTCCAACATCTGATTGACCCGGTGAATCAATCATGTATATCATTCTGCGCAAATTGGCCGTCGAGCCACTAAAAAAGATTTGGTCAAAGAACCAAGTTACTAATCGGGTTGTTAATAAATACGGTTTTATTGTGCTTTGAGTAATTAGAGCCTGCGCTCAAATTGCTCAGGGCATGCCGTTGCAGGTCGCTACCGGTAGTGCCGGTAATATGGCAATGTCAAACTGTCAGATGTGGCAGGTTGCATATTGTCTGGCGACCTTACACTTCAGGCCTGCGTTGGCCTCTACATGGTATATGAGCATGGGAAAAGGAACTGATGGCGTAAGCGTTGCGCCCAAAGAGCGGATTAACATCAAATATGTACCTGCCACGGGTGGGCAGCAGGCGGAGATCGAGCTGCCTCTGACCATGATGGTGGTCGGTAACATGAAAGGACGCACCGAAGAGACGCCGATCGAAGAGCGTCAGACTGTCTCCATCGACAAAAATAACTTCTCTTCCGTCATGAAAGAGTCGGGGCTGGAGCTGAGCTTCAGCGTGCCGAATCGCCTGGAAGAAGGCAGCCAGGATGACCTTCCGGTCAAGCTGAGCTTTGCCTCCATGGCCGATTTTGCGCCCGATAGCGTGGCCGAGCAGGTTCCCGAGCTGCGCAAGCTGCTCGAGCTGCGTGAGGCACTGGTCGCCCTCAAGGGGCCCCTGGGTAACATCCCCGCCTTCCGCAATCGTTTGCAGGATCTGCTTTCCAGCGAAGAAGCCCGTGATCAGCTGCTCAAAGAGCTGGATCTGGTTAAGCCTGCCGAGTGATCGGCCTGACTGAAGAGAGTTGAATATGTCTGTGGTTGAAGAACAAGTACAAGCCGGTGTCGCCGGCACTTCGGGGTCCCTGCTCGATGAGATCATGGCGCAGGCCCGCATCACTCCGGTCGATGAAGGGTACAGTGTTGCCAAGCAGGGTATCGCCGCCCTGGTGGCCAATATCCTGGATAGCGGCAATGCGGCCGAGCCGGTCAACAAGGCCCTGGTCGACAGCATGATCGTCGAGCTGGACAAGAAGCTCAGCAAGCAGATGGACGTGATCCTGCACGCCAAAGAGCTGCAGGAGCTGGAGTCCACCTGGCGTTCCCTGAAGCTGCTGGTCGACCGCACCGATTTCCGTGAAAACATCAAGATCCAGGTGCTGCACGCCACCAAGGAAGAGCTGCTGGAAGACTTCGAGTTCGCACCCGAGATTACCCAGTCCGGCTTTTACAAGCACGTCTACTCCACCGGTTATGGCCAGTTTGGTGGTCAACCCATCGGCGCCGTCATCGGTGACTATGCGATGACCCAGAGCTCACCCGATATCAAGCTGATGCAGTACGTGAGTGCCGTGGGTGCCATGGCCCATGCCCCCTTCATCTCATCGGTGGCTCCCACCTTCTTCGGGGTCGACAGCTTTACCGATCTGCCTTCCATCAAGGATCTCAAGTCGGTCTTCGAAGGCCCGGCCTATACCAAGTGGCGCTCCCTGCGTGAGTCGGAAGATGCCCGTTATCTGGGGCTGACCGCTCCCCGTTTCCTGGCGCGCCTGCCCTACGATCCGGTTGAGAACCCCATCAAGACCTTCAACTACAAGGAAGACATCAGCGGCGACCACGATCACTATCTGTGGGGCAACACCGCCTACCTGATGGGGACCGCCCTCAACGACAGCTTTGCCAAGTATCGCTGGTGCCCGAATATCATCGGTCCCCAGAGCGGTGGTGCCATCACCGACCTGCCCGTACACGTCTACGAGGCCATGGGTCAGCTGCAGGCCAAGATCCCGACCGAGGTGCTCATCACCGATCGTCGTGAATACGAGATGGCCGAAGAGGGGTTTATCACCCTGACCATGCGCAAAGACAGCGACAACGCCGCCTTCTTCTCCGCCAATTCGGTGCAAAAACCGAAGATCTACCCGAACACCAAGGAAGGCAAAGAGGCCGAGACCAACTACAAACTCGGTACCCAACTGCCCTACATGTTCATCATCAACCGCCTGGCCCACTACATCAAAGTGTTGCAGCGCGAGCAGATCGGCTCCTGGAAAGAGCGTCAGGATCTCGAGCGCGAGCTCAATGGCTGGATCAAGCAGTACGTGGCCGATCAGGAGAACCCGCCGGCAGACGTGCGCAGCCGCCGTCCCCTGCGTGCCGCCCAGATCAAGGTGCTGGATGTCGAGGGTGAGCCGGGCTGGTATCAGGTTGCCATGTCCGTGCGCCCGCACTTCAAGTACATGGGCGCCAGCTTCGAGCTCTCTCTGGTAGGCCGTCTGGACAAGGAATAAGGTCTCATGCCGTCTCTCTCATCCTGGGATAGAGGGAGTGCGGCAAGCCTGTTCGAACGCATTCGTGGGGAGGGGGCCAACCCCTCTTCACGAAGCGATGTCGAGATCCTGATTGAGTCGGTCAAGCGTCAACTCGATAGCGTACTGAACACCCGACCCGGCGGATGCCGCAGCGCACCCGATCTGGGGGTCATCGATTTCAACGATGCCACCCAGGGGGGCGCCGACATTCACGGTCGGATCCGTGAAGCCATACGGCAGTGTATTCGCCGCTATGAGCCTCGCATCGTACACGTCGATGTGCGCTCGCCAGACCATCAGGCCAGCCCTCTTGAGATGTCCTTTCAAGTGACGGCTCATGTACGGCTGGAGGAGATAGAGCAGGTGACCGCCTTCAATATCCATATGGACAGCCACCGCCACTATCGAATGGTGTGATGATCTATGCCACTGGAACACTTTTTCAGGGATGAATTGTCTTACTTGCGCCTGCAGGGGCGCGAGTTTGCCCATGCTCATCCCGAGCTGACCCGCTTTCTCTCCGAGCAGACCACGGATCCCGATGTGGAGCGTCTGCTGGAGGGGTTCGCCTTTCTGACCGGGAGTCTGCGGGCCAAGATCGAAGACGAGTTTCCAGAGCTGACCCACGGTCTGCTCGGTATGCTCTGGCCCAATTACCTGAGGCCGGTGCCGAGCATGACCATCATGCAGTTTTCTGTCATTCCCGGTGCCATCAACCAGCCCGCGCTGGTCGAGCGTGGCTGTCAGCTCGACAGCCTGCCGCAGGATGACGTGGTATGCCACTTCCAGACCTGTCACGATGCCTGGGTCTATCCGGCCGATATTCGCGAGACTCGTGCCCAGAGCGGCAACGATCTCTCGACCATCACCCTGGATATCGCCCTCCATGGGCCCCTGACCCTGGCCGAGTTGCAGCTGGACAAGCTCTGCTTCCATCTGGGGGGAGACAGCTATACCGCCTATGAACTCTATTACTGGCTGTGCGGCCAGCTCTCCCATATCGAGTTGGAGATCGATGGCAAGCGCTTCCGGCAGGAGGCCTCGGCCCTCAAGGCCATCGGTTTCGAGCGGGAGGATGCCCTGCTGCCCTATCCGGGCAACGTCTACTCCGGGTATCGCATCTTGCAGGAGTTTTTCTGCTTCCCCGAAAGCTTCCTCTTTTTCAACCTCTCCGGTGCCCAGTGGCCCAATCAGCCGCTGCCGGTGAGCGATTTTCGTCTGAGTTTCTGTTTCGACAGGCCCCTGCCTGCCGAGCTGAAGATCCGCCCGGACTCCTTCATGATCAACTGTGTGCCGGCGATCAACCTCTTCTCCCACGACAGCGAACCCATCAGTCTGGATGGGCGCCAGACCGAGTATCCCCTCAAGGCAAGCTATCGCCAGGCAGACAGCTTCGAGATCTTCTCGGTCGATCGGGTCGAGGGCTGGGTCGAGGGTAATCTGGGCCGTTCCCGTGGCATGGTGCGGGAGTACCAGCCTTTCGAGAGTTTCCAGCATCAGATTGAGCGGGCCAGAGGGCGTGAGGCCCTCTACTACCGGGTTCGGGTTCGCGAGGCGGTGAGCGGTGATGGTTTCGATCACTCACTGGCATTTGTGCGGGGGGATGAGACCGAGGTGCTCGAGCTCGACGAGTCGGTGTCGGTGACCCTGACCTGTACCAATCGCTCCAAGGCATCCCAACTCAGGGTGGGGAGCATCTGTGTGCCGACCGGGAGCTCTCCCTCGTTTGCCACTTTCCGCAATCTGACCAGGCCGACCCGTCCCCTGCGCCCCGCGCTGGATGGCAGCCTGCACTGGACCCTTATCTCCAACCTCTCCCTCAACTATGTCTCGTTGCTGCGTCGGGATGCGCTGGTGCAGATCCTGCGTACCTACGATTTTCCGGCGCTCCATGACAAGCAGGCCGAGCTGGCCTCGCGCAAGCGCCTGGCCGGCATCGAGAACATAGAGACCCGGCCGGTCGATCGCCTGGTGCGCGGCATGCCGGTGCGGGGGCTGAAGTCAGAGCTCTTTATGCGTCAGAGCGCCTTTGGCAGCGAAGGGGAACTCTATCTCTTCGGTACCGTGCTGGCTCACTTCTTCTCCCTCTATGCGAGCGTGAATGCCTTTCACCTGCTGGAGGTGGTCAACCTCGATAACAAGGAGCGCTACCGATGGCCGGTACAGATTGGTCAGCACTCCATGATGTGATCGAGGCCGACGAGGCCCCCCGCTTCAACTTCTTCCAGCTGGTCGAGCTCATCAGTCGACTCGAGCAGGTGGATCAGGAAGGGGGGCTCGACTATCTGCCCGCCGAGGAGAGGATCCGCTTCAAGGCGACCGCCTCCCTGGGGTTCCCCACCAGCGATGTGCTCGGGGTCAGTCGGGATCGGGAGGGGCGCCATCAGCTGGAGGTCGCCTTCCTCGGCCTGCACGGCAGCCAGTCCCCCATGCCCGGTTATTACCTCGACGATCTGGCCTGGGAGTATGCCCAGGGGGAGCCCAAACTCGGTCTCTTCCTCGACTTTTTTCATCACCGTCTGCTCACCCTGCTCCACAGGGTGTGGCGCAAATACCGCTACCACGTTCGCTTCCAGGACGAGGGGGAGGATGGCTTCTCTCGCCTGATGTTTGCGCTGGTGGGGCTTGGCAACCAGGTGGTGCGCGAGAGCCTGCCGGTCAACCGGGCCAAGATGCTCTCCTATGCCGGGATGCTGGCCAGCCCCAGCCGCTCTCCCGAAGTGGTGGCCGGTCTGGTCTCCCACTGTTTTGACCTGGAGCAGGTCGAGGTACAAGCGTGGCAGCCGCGCAAGGTGCCTATCCATCCGGACCAGCAGAACCGTCTGGGCAGTGCCAACAGCACGCTCGGGGGTGATCTGGTGATAGGGGCGCGGGTCAACGATTGTGCCGGCAAGTTTTTACTGCGCCTCAACGATCTCGGCTTCGAGCAGTTTCTGAGCTTTCTTCCCAACGGAGAACACTTTCAGCCTCTGGTGCGGTTTGTCTCCTTCATCCTGCGCGATCAGCTCGCCTGGGATCTGCGCCTGGGCTTCGGCCCCGAGCAGGCTCGCGGGCTCTGCCTGGGTGAGGAGCAGAGTGGCCGACTCGGCTGGAGCAGTTTTCTGGGTCAGCCTCCGAGTGACCCCTTTGTGACCATATGCGTGCAGGAGTAACCGTGAACGCCTTTAACCAAGCCCTCTCCCTGGTGGTGCTCAACAGCGAGCAGCTCGAGGGAGGAACCCGGGTCCAGTACCAGTTTGATCAGGACGGGGGCACTCTCGGCGCCTCCGAACTGGACGACTGGCAGCTTAGAGACCGCCTGGGGGCCGTGTTGCCGGCCCATGCCCGAATCGAGTTGCACGACGGTCACTACTGTCTGTGCGACCTGAGCGGCCAGACCTTCATCAATGGCGCGACCGCCCCTATCGGGCGTGGTCGCAAGGTGCATCTGCAGCAGGGGGACGAGGTGGTCGTCGGCCCCTATCGGCTGCGGGTTTATCTGGGGGCGGTGCAGGCCGACCCCAGCATAGAGCAGGTGCTCGGCAACCGTCCTGCCGAGGAGCTTGATGACTGGCTCGCCAGCGATGCCCCCTCGGTGACCGATGAGCCGGTCAGCCGTGAGAACGACCCCCTCTGGGCCCTCGAGCAGGCCCATGCAGCCGCCATTCATCCGACGGCGCAGCGGGATGAGCCATCCCTCTATACCGCCCCGTTCAATGCCCATTTCACATCAGAGGACACCATGGATCAGGAATTTATCGATATGCCCCACATCGACAGCCGTCACGCCCCCTTCCCGGGGCTGGACGAGCAGGATCATGTTGCCCTGACCCCCCTGATGCGTGGGCTCGGGCTGCATCTGCATACCCGGGATACCCAACAGGCTCACGACATGCTCGAGGAGATGGGCAAGACCCTGCGTACCATGGTGGAGGGGCTGCTGGCCCTGCAACAGGAGCAGGCCGCCCTGGCGGACAAGCACCTGCGTCCCATCGAGGATAACCCCCTGCGCCTGGGTCTCGACTACGAGGCGACCCTGCCGCTGCTCTTCGCCGATGGCAAGAGCCCGGTCCATCTGGCGGCCCCGGCCGCGGTGGCCGAGGTGCTGCGCAACGTGCGCATTCACCATCTTGCCAACCAGCAGGCGATCGCCACCGCCCTCGGCTCCATCTTGCAGGCCTTCTCCCCCGAGGCGTTGCTGGGCCGCTTCGAGCACTACCGCCGCAGCGGCGAGGCGACCGATGAGGGGTGGGCCTGGGAGATGTACCAGCACTACTACCGGGAGCTCACGTCGGTGCGCCAGCAGGGTTTCGACAAGCTGTTCCATCAGGTCTATGCCCAGGCCTATGACCGGGCCGTGCGTGAAGAGCAGGGGCTGATCTGATGATGCGCTCCCTGCTCCTTGGCTCCCTGCTGATGCTGCTGGCCGGTTGTACCACCATGGGGAAGATGGCCGACGTCGCCATGAATCCGGACATTCAGGTGGGCAGTCATGATGACCAGCCCTCGACCCTGGGATTGAGCCTGCTGGCCGAGCCGGATGTGAACCCCAACGAGAGCGGGGAGGCCGCGCCCATCGAGTTTCAGGTGGTGGTGCTGGCAGAGGATTCGAAGCTGCTCGCAACCGACTATGACCAGGTGACCGAGGATATCGAGAAGGCCCTGGGCAAGAACTACCTGGAGCACCAGGACTACACCCTGTTGCCGGGCCAGTTTAAATACTTGCCGCCGGTCAAGCTCGATGAGAAGACCCGCTACATCGGGGTGATCGCCCGCTATGCCGACCCCGACAGCGCCGAGTGGCGCAAGGTGATCAAGGTCAAGAGCAAGGGGCGGGCCTACCAGATCCTGGTGCACCTGCGCCTGGATGAAGTCGAACTGAAAAAAGAAGAAGAATAACCATGTCGAGCAGAAATCGGGTTATCTGGCGTGAGGGGCTCTTTATCAAGCCCCAGCACTTCCAGCAACAACAGCGGCATGCAGACTATCTGCTGCATGCGCGCTTAAGCGCCCTCGGCGACTACCTGTACGGGGTCCAGTCGCTCCTCATCAACGAGGAGTATCTCAACTTCGGACGGATCGCCCTGGTCTCAGCCAGTGGCGTCATGCCCGATGGCACCGTGTTCCATATTCCCGGCGATGATCTCCTGCCGACTCCGCTGGAGATCACCGATGCCTCGGTGGCCAATCAGAAGGTCTATCTGGCACTGCCTCTGTCGGTGAGCGGTGTCAACGAGGTGAGCGAGCAGGGTCAGCAGATCGCCACCCGGCTGCAGGCCCATCGCCACGACATCCGGGATCTCCACAGCGAGGGGGGCGATGTAACCTCTCTCGAGGTGGGGCGGGTGAGCCTGCGTCTCATGCTGGAGCGTGAAGACCGCAGTGCCTACGCCTCCCTCGCCATCGCCCGTATTCTCGACAAGCGGCCGGACGGCGGGCTGGTGCTCGATCCCAACTTTATGCCCTGCAGCATCAGCGTGGCCGCGATCCCGACTCTCAAGCGGTTCCTCGGCGAGTCGGCGGGTCTGGTGGCCGAACGCGCCCGCAGCCTCTCCCAGCGCATTGCCGCCCCCGGCCAACAAGGGGTGGCCGATGTGGCCGAATTTATGATGTTGCAGCTTCTCAACCGGGCCCAGCCCCAGCTGTCGCACCTGGCTCGTCTCGGTACCCTCCATCCGGAGCGGTTGCACGAGGCCCTGGTGCAACTGTGTGGCGAGTTGATGACCTTCACCGACGAGTCGCGCCTGCCCCCCGAATTCCCCGCCTATCGTCACGACGATCAGCAAGTGAGCTTCGAGCCCGTCATGCAGGCCCTGCGCCAGGCGCTGAGTACAGTGCTCTCGCCGCGCGCCGTCTCCATCCAGCTGCGCAAGCACCAGTATGGGGTCATGGTGGCCGTGGTCGGGGAGAGCGAGCTGATGCAAAGCGCCGACTTCGTGCTGGCGGTGCGGGCCCGCATGCCCCAGGAGCAGCTGCGCAAACAGCTGTTGCAGCAGACCAAGATCGCCTCCAGCGACAAGATCCGGGAACTCATCAGCCTGCAGCTGCCGGGGATCCCCCTGCTGCCGCTGCCGGTGGCGCCGCGTCAGCTGCCCTATCACGCCGGTTACAGCTACTTCCAGCTCGACCGGCAGAGCCCGGCCTGGCAGATGCTGGCCCAGGGCAACACCCTGGCCTTTCACATCGCCGGCGATTTCCCCGAGCTCGACATGCAGCTCTGGGCCATCCGCAGCCAATGACGAGGTGAACGATGACGAGCGACATCATCAAGAACGAGCAACTGAGCGATCTGCTCTACGACCATGCCGAGCAGATCGACATGGATTCCGACTACTGGTTTCGCCTGCGTGGCCACAGCATCAATCCCATGATCGACGCGGCCACTCCGCTGCTCGGTATGGTGCAGCGGGTGCGCCAGCTGTCGACTCACGACCGGGTCGGTGAGCTCTACCACAGGGTCGTCACCGAGATTCAGGCCATCGAGCAGGAGCTGGTGGCACACGGTTACGAGAATGGCGTGGTCCTCTCGTTTCGCTACATCCTCTGCACCTTTATCGACGAGGCGGTGATGGGGCGGGAGTGGGGCAGTCAGAGCGAGTGGTCGGAACACTCCCTGCTGACCCGCTTTCACAACGAGACCTGGGGCGGGGAGAAGGTCTTCGTCCTGCTTGCCAAGCTGCAGGAGGAGCCGAGCCGTTACCGGGACATCCTCGAGTTCATCTACCTGTGCCTGTGCCTCGGCTTCGAGGGCCGCTATCGGGTGATGAGCAACGGTCGGGAGGAGTTTGAGCGCGTGGTGCGTCAGCTTCAGCGCACCCTCTATCCGGAACAGACCCGGGCGCCGACCGTCTTTCACCTGGATCTGGGGCGTCAGCCCTCGCACTACCGCCTGAGCCGCCAGCTCTCCCTGCGCACCCTGTCCATCGTGACGGCGCTGGCGCTGGCCTTCATCTTCGGCCTCTATCACTACCAACTGGATAACCAGACCCAGGACCTGCTGCGTCAACTGGGCGAATTATTAAAATAAGAGGAGAGCACGCCTTGATTCGAATCGAACTGCCGGTATTGGTTGAACGACTCAACCCCATCTGCCGCCACATGCTGGAAGAGGCCGCCGCCCTCTGTGTGAACCACCAGGGGGCCGAGATCCGCATCGAGCATCTGTTGCTGCGCATGATGGATACCCCCCTCTCCGACGTCCGCCAGATCTTCAAACGAGCCGACGTGGAGCTCGACGAGCTGCGCGCTCTGCTGCAACCCAACCAGGCCGAGCGAGGGTTCGATCAGGGGTATCCCTCCTTCTCACCCCTGCTGGTGGAGTGGTTGCAAGACAGCTGGTTGCTCGCCTCTGCCGAACTGCAACACGGCAAGTTGCGCAGTGGCGTCATGCTGCTGGTGCTGCTGATGACACCGACGCGCTACCTGTCTGCCTCTGTGGTCCGCCTGCTGGCCAAGGTGAACCGCGAGCTGGTGCGTCAGCAGTTCGATGAGTGGGTACGCGAGTCTGCCGAGACCGAGGTCAGCGGCGGCGCCCAGAGCGGTGACGGTGCCCCCGTCGCCACCGATGCGACCCTGTTGGGACGCTTCACCCAGAACGTGACCGAGCAGGCGCGCCAGGGCAAGCTCGATCCTGTCCTGTGCCGGGATCACGAGATCGATCTGATGATCGACATCCTCTCTCGTCGCCGCAAGAACAACCCCATCGTGGTGGGGGAGGCGGGAGTCGGCAAGAGCGCCCTTATCGAGGGGTTGGCCCTGCGCATCGTGGCGGATCAGGTTCCCGAGAAGCTGCGCGAGGTGGAGCTGCTGAGCCTGGACCTCGGTGCCATGCAGGCCGGTGCCTCGGTCAAGGGGGAGTTCGAGAAGCGCTTCAAGGGGGTCATGCAGGAGGTCAAGGAGTCGGTTCGTCCCATCATTCTCTTCATCGACGAGGCCCATACCCTGATCGGGGCCGGTAACCAGGCCGGTGGGCTGGATGTCTCCAATCTGATCAAGCCGGCCCTGGCGCGTGGTGAGTTGCGCACCATCGCCGCCACCACCTGGAGCGAGTACAAGAAATACGTGGAAAAAGACGCGGCCCTGTCGCGCCGTTTCCAGCTGGTCAAGGTGGGTGAGCCCAACGCCGATGAGGCGACCGTCATCCTGCGCGGTCTGCGCACCATCTATGAGAAGGCCCATGGGGTGCTCATCGATGAAGAGGCGCTGCAGGCGGCCGCCCAACTCTCGGCCCGCTACGTCTCCGGGCGTCAGCTGCCGGACAAGGCCATCGACGTGCTCGACACCGCCTGTGCCCGGGTCGCTATCAACCTGACCACGCCGCCCCGCGCCGTGAGCCACCTCGGCAACGCCCTGCGCCAGCGCGAGCTCGAGATCAGCCAGCTCGAGCGCCAGAGTCGCATCGGCCTGGGTGACAACGCCGAGCGTCTGGCCGAGCTCACTGCCGCCCAGGAGGCCGACCGCATCGCCCTGACCGAGCGTCAGGCGCAGTGGCAGCAGCAGCAGGGGTTGGTACACAGGATCGTCGAGCTGCGCGCCGCCCTGCTCGACGGTGAGCAGCCCCAGGCCGAAGAGGGGACGGAAGAGATGCCCTCCCTGACCGGGGAGCTCTCCCGCCTCGAGGAAGAGCTGGCCGCGCTGCAGCAAGATTCGGTGCTGGTGTCGGCCCATGTGGACAAGATCCAGGTGGCGGCGGTGATCGCCGAGTGGACCGGGGTGCCCCTGAATCGCATCTCCCAGGGGGAGCTCGATGTGGTGACCCGACTGCCCGAGTACCTGGGCGCCACCATCAAGGGACAAGGGGTGGCGGTGGAACATCTGCACCGTCATCTGCTCACCGCCCGTGCCGACCTGCGTCGTCCCGGCCGTCCGCTGGGGGCTTTCCTGCTGGTAGGCCCGAGCGGGGTGGGCAAGACCGAGACCGTGGTGCAGATCGCCGATCTCATGTTTGGCGGTCGCCAGTACCTGACCACCATCAACATGTCCGAGTATCAGGAGAAGCACACCGTCTCTCGCCTGATTGGCTCTCCTCCCGGCTATGTGGGGTTCGGCGAGGGTGGCGTGCTGACCGAGGCAATCCGCCAGAAGCCCTACTCTGTGGTGCTGCTCGATGAGGTGGAGAAGGCCCATCCGGATGTGCTCAACCTCTTCTACCAGGCCTTTGACAAGGGCGAGCTGGCCGACGGAGAGGGGCGCGTCATCGATTGCAAGAACGTGGTCTTCTTCCTCACCTCGAACCTGGGATTCCAGACCATCGTCGATTATGCCGAGCGTCCCGACGCCCTGCTGGACGCCCTCTATCCCGAACTCGCCGCCTTCTTCAAGCCGGCGCTGCTGGCGCGGATGGAGGTGATCCCCTACCTGCCGCTTGGCCACGATACCCTGGTCGAGATTGTGGGGGGCAAGCTCAAACGTCTGATCACCCTGCTCAAGGAGCGTTTCGGTGCCGAGGTGGAGATCCCCGGCGAAGTGCACGAGGAGATCCTGCGCCGCGCCAACCGCAGCGAGAACGGTGCCCGCATGCTCGAGTCGGTGATCGACGGCGCCCTGCTTCCGCCTGTCTCCCTGCAACTGTTGCAGCGTCTCGCCGCCGGGCAACCCATCAGCCGGGTTCACTTCCGGGTCGAGGACGGTGAGTTCAGAGCCGAGGTGGAGGGCTAAGCATGCAACAGGCGCTCGAGTTTGCCCTGTCGCTCATTTCGGCCCGGGACGAGGCCCCCCTCGGCGAGTGGCTGCTGACCACCCTGCGCGAAGGGTGGTCTGCGCAAGGGGCCCTGCTGGCGCGGGTTGCCCCCAGCGGGCGAGACCTCAACTGCCAGGGGTGGATGGGAGAGAATGCCGTCACCCTGACTCTGGGGGTGGATGACTTCAGTCACCCCATCGCCTTTGTGCTGCACAAGGGGCAGGCCCGTACCTGGGACTCCCTCTACGGTGGCGCCCGTGTCGAGCACGCCGGTTTTCGGAGCATGCTGGGTGGCGCCGGGCAGCACTGCGGCATGTTCTGTCTGCCCCTCAAGGACGGGGAGGGCAAGCTGCTGGCCGTGCTGGCCCTGTTCGACGAGGCCGCCCGCCTCGAGCAGTGGGAGCAGGACGAGTCGTTAACGCTGCTGAGCGCCCTCTTTATCCGCCAGCTCGGCCTCATCCGGGAGTTGGGCCAGTCACGCCGTGGCGAGAGCGCCCTGCGCGATTCCCTGCGCCAGCTCAAGGGCGAGGGGGAGCAGCGCCGTCAGCTGGATCTGCGGTTGGAGCAGAGCCTGATTGGCCAGTCGGCACAGGTGCGCCGTCTGCGCGAGCAGGTCAGCCAGGCTGCCGGCCATCGTCTCAGCGTATTGATCCAGGGGGAGACCGGCTCCGGCAAGGAGGTGGTGGCCCGTCTGCTGCACCAGTGCTCGGCCCGCAGCGACAAACCCTTTGTCGCCATCAACTGTGCCGCCATTCCGGAGAACCTCATCGAGAGCGAGCTGTTTGGCTATCAGAAGGGGGCCTTCTCCGGGGCCCAAAACAACAAGACAGGGCTCATCGCCCAGGCCTGCGGCGGCACCCTTTTCCTCGACGAGGTAGGGGACATGCCCCAGGCGATGCAGGCCAAGCTGCTGCGGGTGCTGGAGACCCGTAGCTTCCGCCCGCTCGGCAGCGACCGTGAGTATCACTCGGACTTTCGCCTGGTGGCGGCCACCCACCAGCCCCTGGAGCAGCATGTGGAAGAGGGGCGTTTTCGCCAGGATCTCTACCACCGTCTCTGCCAGTGTCTGCTGCGGGTGGCTCCGCTGCGCGAGCGGCCCGACGACATCCCCCTGCTCAGCCAGCACTTTATCAACCAGTTCGCCGCCCAGGAGGGCAAGAGCCTTGCCGGCATGCAGCGCAGCTTCCTCAAACAGCTGGTCGGGTATGACTTCCCGGGCAATGTGCGGGAGCTCAAGAACCTGCTGGAGGTGGCCTCGGCCCATACCCCGGATGGGCGGGAGATCCGCCTCGAGGCGCTGCCGGCGACCCTGCGCGAACGGGTCTGCACCGAGCATGCACCGGTTGAGGATGACTTCTATCACATCCGGGATCTGCGCCAGGCGATGCAGCAGTATGAGGCCTCGGTCATCGAGGCGCGGCTGCGCTACTTCCAGGGCAATCGCATGCTGGTGGCCGAGAGCCTCAACATTCCCAAGCGCACCCTGGATCACAAGTGCCAGAAGCTGGAGGTGAACTGATGAGTAGTCTGTTGCTTGTCCCCCTGTTGGCGCTTCAGGGGAGTGCCGTCGACTGGCAGGCCCAGTGGCAGCAGTGCCGCAACGAGCCGGCGCCTCTGGTACGGCTGGCCTGTTATGACACCCTGGGACTGCGTCAGGAGCAGAGCAGCGATCCGGGCCGTGCCGAGGCATGGCGCGAGATCCAGCAGCTGGAGTCGGCCCGTGAGGGGCAAAGTGCCCCCTTCATGCTGACCGAGCGGGGGGAGACCCTCACCCTGACGCGCCCGGCCTTGCGCGGCGCCACCCTCTCCATCGCCTGTGCCAGCAGCATCACCCGTATTCGTGTGCGCCTCGACACCCCCTGGCAGGGGGAGGTGCAAGGGGAGGTGGATGGCAAGCCGGCGTCGGCAAGCTGGTTTGTGCGCGACGGCGGCTATCTGCTCGAGTTCGGACGTGGCTTGCCCGCCATCGATGAGCTCAAGCGCTGGAGCGCCGGGCGAGAACTCATTCTGAGGGGCGAGGGAGCCCAGCTGCGTGTCGATCTCACCGGCCTGGGGGCGGCTCTCGCCCCCCTGCGCCAGCAGTGTCGTTGGTAGGAGGCAAGATGGCTCATGCCCACCCCTGGTGCCAGCGACTGTTGGCCCCCTTGCCGGAGGCCGCCGTCTCTGCCGCCGTCGCTGCCGACGACCCGCTCTGGGAATCGGTCGAGACCGAGTTGGTCAAGCTCGGCTCCCTGGCCCACAGCCAGGTGGATCTCGGCAAGGTCTCCGGCGACTGCCTGACCCTGCTCGAGAGCCGCACCAAGGACATGCGGGTACTGGCCCAGTTGCTGCGCTGTCTGCAGCATCCGGCCAAGGCGACCCCCTTTGCCACCGCCCTGATGCTCCTCGACGCCTGGGTCGAGGCCTATTGGGACAAGGCCTTCCCGGCCAGCGCCCTGCAGAAGCAGCGGGTACTCTCCCAGATCATCAAGCGCTTCGAAGGGGTGCTGGGGCGGGTCTGCGAACAGGGTTCGGCGGCCGAGCTCAGGCAACTGCTTACCCTGGCAGAAGGGTTCGAGCAGCGTTGGCTAACGATGGCACCGGACAAGGAGGCGTTGCTCGGCGAGCTGGTGATGACCCTGCGCCGGGCACAGCGCCGTCAGGAGGAGCAGGCCAAGGTGGATGCCGCTCCGGTGGCAGCGCCCGTGGTGTCGGCAGCGACCGGTGGTGGCTCGGGGGCTCAGATCGATGCCTCGAGTGAGCGGGCCTGGCGTCAGAGCCAGCTCAAGGTGGCCGAGCTCCTGATCGAGCAACAGCCCGAGGCGCCCATCGGTTATCGTCTGCGCCGCAACGCCATCTGGAGCACCATCACGGCGCCCCCCATGGCCAGCAAGGGCAACAAGACACCGCTCGCCCCCATGTCGGCCGACATGGTGGAGGAGTATCGCGCCGCCCTCGCCCAGCCCGACGCGGCCCTGTGGGGGCGCATCGAGCAGAGCCTCACGCTGGCCCCTTACTGGTTTGAGGGGCACCAGCTCTCGGCCATGGTGGCGACCCGTCTGGGTCAAGGCGCCGTGGCCGAGGCGATCCGCGAGGAGCTGGCGGCCTTCATCGAGCGCCTGCCTGCCCTGCGAGAGTTGGCCTTCAGCGACGGAACCCCCTTCCTCAGCGCCGAGTGTGGCCAGTGGTTGCAACCGGGCAGTGCCGCACAGGGGGAGGGGCACACCTCGCTGCAAGGAGAGCTCACCAGCTGTTGTCAGGGTCAGGGGCTGGCGGCTGCGCTGGCGCTGCTCGACGAGCGGCTCGGTCGCATCAAGGAGCCACGAGAACGCTTCTACGGCCAACTGGCGGGGGCCGAACTGCTGGCGGGGGAGGGGATGAAGAGCCTCGCCGCCCAACACTATCAACACCTGTGGCAGGAGGCCGTGCGTCTCGGCCTTGCCCAATGGGAGCCCGGGCTGGTCAGCCGCCTGGAGCGTCACGCGACCTCCCGGTCGAGCTGATACATTCGGAGTTGCATTTTCAGTTATGTTTAAGACCATTTTTACCTTTATGAAACAGCTCGTTGGCAAGCTTAAGCCCTCCTGGGCCCTGGTTGGCATCGTGCTCTGGACCCTGGTCCTGCTCCTCGTCTGGTGGTTGGGGCCGGTCCTGCAACTGGGGGAAAGCCAACCCCTCAAACCCCTGTGGACCCGGGTGGTATTTACCCTGCTTTGGCTCTGGCTGATCCTGGGCATCCTCTCCTGGCGGATGTGGAAGAAGATGCAGCAGCTCAAGGCCGAGCGACGGGATCAGGAAGAGAACGAGGCCGATCCGGTCAAGCCTCTGGTGGAGGCCCAGGGGCACTTCCTCGACCGCTGGCTCGATGCCCTGCGCGAGCAACTGGGCAAGGGGGCACTCTATGCCATGCCCTGGTATCTGGTACTGGGTGCGAGTGGCAGCGGCAAGAGCAGCCTGATCCACCGTGCCAATCCCCCCAGTCGCCTCAATCCCCGTCTGGATGCCCAGTTGAGGGATCACGCCTCTGAGCTGGCCGTGGAGTGCTGGGTTGGGGAGCAGGCGGTGATGCTGGATCCTGACGGTACCCTTCTGGTGCACTCAGAGTCTGAATTGGCCCCCAACGAGCGACGCAGTGAGCGACTCTGGCAGCACCTGCTCCAGTGGGTCGCCGAGCATCGCCGTCGCCAGCCCCTCAACGGCCTGGTTCTGGCGGTGGACCTCGGCTGGCTGGCCCAGGCCGGTGTCGCCGAGCGCAAGGCCTATGCCCAGCTGATGAAGGCTCGTCTGCAGGAGGTGAGCCTGGCCATGAATACCCGGCTTCCCCTCTATGTGGTCTTTACCAAGCTCGATCTGCTGCGCGGCTTCGACGCGCTCTACCAGCAGTTGGACAAGGCCGGACGCGAGGCGGTGCTGGGGGCCACCTTCAGCCCGGATGCCAGCAGCGGCAAGGGGTGGCTCGGTGAGTTGGAAGCCTTTTGGGAGCAGTGGGTGGGCCAGCTCAACGGCAACCTGCCCGCCATGATGACCCAGGGCCTCGATGCCAGTCAGCGTGCGGCCCTGTTTGCCTTTACCCGCCAGCTGGCCGGTCTGCGGGATTACGTGCTGGAGCTGCTCGGCGAGATCCTCGACGAGCGTGACAGCAAGCCGCTGCTGATGCGGGGTGTCTATGTGAGCTCCGTCTATCAGCAGGGGGTCCCTTTCGATGCCTTCATTCAGGCGACCGCCCAGCGCTATGAGCTGGCCGAGCCGATCCACCCGGCCCTGCGCGGTGAGTCGACCACCTATTTCGTCAAGGGGCTCTTCTCCGGCGTCATCTTCCCCGAGGCCCACCTGGCCGGTGAGAACCGCCTTCACACCCTCTATCGCCGTCGCCGCATGGCCATCGGTGTCGGTTGTCTGGGTCTGGCGGGGGCTCTGCTGGTGGCTGGATGGCACCACTTCTACCGGGTCAACGAGGCGGCGGGACGCACAGTGCTGACCAAGGCGCAGGCCTTTACCGATACCAATGAGCTCAGCGGCCAGCAGGGATTTGGCTACAGCCAGCTGCCCCGTCTTAACCTGATCCGCGAGGCGACCCTCTCGTTTGGCAACTACCGGGAGAAGACCCCCTGGATCGCCGATCTTGGCCTCTATCAGGGGGATCAGATTGGCCCCTATGTGGAGGGCACCTATCTGCAACTGCTGCGCCTGCGCTTCCTGCCCGCCGTGATGGCCGGCCTCAAGGGAGATCTGGAGCGGGTGCCGGCAGGCAGTGAAGAGAAGCTCGCCATCTTGCGGGTGATGCGGATGCTGGACGATGCCTCTGGTCGCAATCGGGAGTTGGTCGAGCAGTTTATGGCCAATCGTTGGCAGGCCGCCTTCCCGGGTCAGGGCGCGCAGCAGGAGCAACTGATGGCGCACCTGGACTATGCCCTGCAACACACCGACTGGTATGGATCACGTCAGCAGAAGGATCAGGCCGCCATTGAGGCCTTCATCCCCTTCCGCGAGCCTATCCGCACCGCCCAGATCGAGCTCGGTAAGCTGCCCATGTTCCAGCGGGTCTACCAGAGCATGGTGGCGCGCGGGCAGGAGCAGCTGCCGCCGGATCTGGCCCTGCGCGACGAGGTGGGGCCCACCTTCGATACCGTCTTCATGATGCGTAACGAGGCCGCCGGCAGCGTGCCGCGCCTGCTGACCTGGAGCGGTTTTAGCGAGTTCTTCCTCAAGCAGGATCAGGCCCTGGTGGATCTGACTGCCATGGATGCCTGGGTGCTGGGGCAGCGCAAGCAGACCCACCTGAGCGATGCGGATCGCAAGGAGATCACTCGTCAGGTGAACGATCGCTACGTCACCGATTATGTAAACCAGTGGCAGAAGGTGATGGTGAATCTGGATGTGCAGCCCCTGACCACTCCCGAGCAGGCGCTCGATGTGATCGCGGCCATCACGGGTAACGATCAACCCTTCCAGCGGGTACTGGCCACCCTGGACGACAACACCCGGATCCGTCAGCTCTCCGACGACGAGAAGGACATGAGCCAGGCTCTCTCGGCCCGGATCGGTCGCCCCTTCCTGAACACCAATGCCGTGCTGAGCGGCCGTGGCGAGCAGGGGCCCCTTATCTCCGAGGTTAACCAGAAGCTCACCGAGCTCTACCACTACCTCGAGCTCATCGTGAACGCCACCGACCCGGGACAGTCGGCTCTCAAGGCGGTGCAACTGCGCCTTGGCAACAAGTACGCCGATCCGGTCTTCGCCCTGCAGCAATATGCCCGTGGCCTGCCCGAGCCCCTCAACCGTTGGGTCGGTCAGTTGGCCGAGCAGAGTGCCCAGCTGGTGGTCGATCTGGCCATGTCCTCCCTCAATCAGGAGTGGCAGGAGAAGGTGGTGACCCCCTTCAACAACCAGCTGGCCGGTCGCTACCCGTTCGATATGAACGCCGCCAAGGATGCTCCCCTCTCCGAGATGGAGCGCTTCTTCGCGCCGGGCGGCACCCTGGACAGCTTCTATCAGACCAACCTCAAACCCATGGTAGAGAGTGGTCTGCTACAGGGAGAGCTGGGGTCGCCCATCCAGGCCGAGCTGGTCAAACAGCTGGAGAGGGCGGCACGTATCCGTCAGACCTTCTTCAACAGCGAGGGGAACCTGGAGGTGCAGTTCGCCCTGGAACCCATCGAGCTCACGGCCAACAAGCGGCGCAGCGTCATCAATATCGACGGACAACTGCTCGAGTATGCCCATGGCCGCCGTACCAAGACGCCGCTCATCTGGCCCAACACCATGCGTGACGGGGCCGAGAGCAAGCTGACTCTGGTGCCGGCCAACCGTGAGCACTCTCCGCGCAGCCAGGGGTATGTGGGGCCCTGGGCCATGTTCCGCCTGATGGACAAGGGAGAGCTGACCAAGGTGAGCGAGGCGACGTTTGACGTGCGCTTCCCGGTCGATCAGGGGGCCATGACCTATCGGGTCTATACCGATGCGAGCCACAACCCCTTTGCCGGCGGCCTCTTCAGCCAATTCCGTCTACCCGAGACCCTCTATTAACCCGAGTGGGGCCCAAGGGCCCCGCTTTAACTGGACACACGTCATGCAAGAGACACAGCAGGCCCTCAAGGTGGGGCGCGATCCCCGTATGTTGCCCGAATACGAGGCGCTGCGAGCCGAAATCAACAAGCTGAGCCATGCCTCCCGTCCCGAGGTGGACTGGACCCTGGTACACAGGTTGGCGACCCGTATCTTCGAGCAGCACGGCGTCGATCTGCAGACGGCCCTCTACTTCACCCTGGCGCGCTCACGGCTGCAGGGGTTAAACGGCTTTACCGAGGGCTGCGAGTTTTTGGCCAACCTGATTGTGACCCAGTGGGATGCCTTCTGGCCCCCACGCCAACAGGAGCGCGCCCGCATCGAGATGCTCGACTGGTTTATCGCCCGGATCAGCGATGTGGTGCGCCAATACTCCATCAGCCACGAGGAGAAGCGTCTGGTCTATCGCTGCGAGCGGGCGCTTCAGCTTATCAGCGAGAGACTGCACAACGCGGGGCTGAGCCGTATTCCACGCATCGAGAATCTGATCCACTTCATCGAGGGGTACACCCATCTGTTTGACGAGACCGAGATCGTCATCGTCTCCGATGAGCAGAGCCTGCGAAAAGAGGATATGCAGGTTCCCCCCATGGTCTTTTTCAAGTCTGACGGGGAGCATGAGATAGCCTCGTCCGCCCCGGCGCTGCCCCAGGGGAGCATACTGGTCGGTCGGGAGAAGGGGGCGGTCAAGCCCACAGTGTTGAAAATTGAGGCCCACAAGAAGCCCAAGCCGGCCTGGTTCTGGTTTGCCTGTGGCCTGCTCACCTGCGCCATTCCCGTGGCAGCAGGATGGGGCTGGCAGCAACAGCGTCAGGCGACGGAACAGGCGGTGGCCCTGCTGCAGCAACCGGCCGGACTTCTGCCCAAGGCGCCGGCCTATGAGGAGATCCGCCGGGTTCGCATCGCCGTCGGTGAGCAGGCGCTGCAGGGTATGGAGGTGGATCTCGTCTCTGACTATCAACGGCAGCTGGAACGGGTCGAGCAGGCCTCTCCCCTGGCACTCATCCGCTATGGCGACGGGCTGCGGGACTCTTTGCAACTGCTCTATCCCGATTCGCTGGCCGTCAAGGCCATGGACCGCCAGTGGCAGGAGAGCCTGCAGCGTTATCTGGGGCAGAGCGCCCAGGGTGAGGCCTATCTCTATGCCCAGGACGGGGTGGCGGATCTGCTGGACCGACTGCAGGAGCTGGAGCGTCAACGCAAGACGGTCACCATCTCCTACCTCAAGGGGGCCCTCTACGAGATCCAGAAAAACCTGACCGCGGGTGAGCCTTTCTCACAGCGTCTGGATGCGCTCGAGCGTCGCAAGGCGGCCAGTGATCCCCTCTCCCCGGCTGAGATCAAGGGGATGGAGGATGAGCTCAAGGGACTGGGTATTCGTCTTTATAACCTGCAAAGGCCAAAGGGCTAGTCACTTGTTCTGCCTGGCGCAACAGCTTGCGCCAGGGTCGAAATATTATGCTGACAAGGCAAGGCGTGCAGTGGTAAACGGCGGTTTTGCGCAACAAATTGCGCATCCGGCCGGTTCACATCGGGGGATTAGGGAAAAACCGTTGAATATGAAGCGGTTTTTGTTCCATGCCAGTTGGCATGTTGCCTGCTAATCGGCTGTCAGGTGATCCCCCTTATCCGGAGAAGATAGCTATGTGCCCATCCATCGCCCTGCTGGGCGACATCGGAACCGATCACGACGGTTTTCACCCCTCCCCGGTGATCGCGGCGAGCCCGGACGTGTTTCTCGATAACAAGCCGGTGGCGCGCCAGGGTGATCCCCTGGAGCCCCACGACAAGCCCAACAACCCGCCCCATCCCCGCTCCATCTCGGGTGGCGTGGGCTCTGTGCTGGTCAACGGCAAGCCCATCGCGGTCACCGGTAGTGCCGTCGGTTGTGGCGGCGTGGTGATCGGCAGCGGCAGTGGACAGGCGGGCTGAGCCCGCTCCCGGCCGGGATGAACAAGCCCGCAGCGGGCGAATCAAGAGATTGCATGAGGCGCGAGATGGCCAATAACACAGGATTACAGTTCACGGTCAAGGTGGGGGCGCTGCCCCCCGAGACCTTTGCGGTGGCGGCCTTCCAGCATCAGGAGTCGCTCAGTGCCCCCTTCACCCTGAGGCTCGAGCTGGCCAGCCCCCAGCCGGATATCGACGTTGCCGCCGTGCTGGATCAGCCCTGCGAGCTGTTGGTGTGGTATGACGGCGAGCTGCAGCGGCGGGTGTGCGGGGTGGTGAGCGAGTTTGCTCAAGGGGACAGCGGCTTTCGCCGTACCCGTTACAGTCTTGAGGTCAAACCGGCCCTGTGGCGGCTGGGCCTTCGCCAGAATTCGCGCATCTTCCAGGCGCAAAAACCTGACGAGATCAT
>NZ_JBFODE010000021.1:0-36735 GCF_040908155.1 Aeromonas sp. R6-2
CTGGCGTGCAGGAAATCGAGGGCCTGTTCGATGCGCATAAAAAATCCGAAACCAATCAATAGGTTTCGGATTTTCACACATCAGAAGGATCGGTCGATGGATCCTTAACTGATCGGCATTACCCTGCCAGGCAGGGTGTTTGTCATTGCGGGATCAGGCTGCGTGATGCAGGCTGGCCGGTTGATAGAGAGACTTGTCGGCGGCCAGCTCCATGGGATCGAAGTCATCCACGTTGATGGTGTAGAGCCGGCTTGCCTCGGCGCGGCGCAGCACATCGGCCTCGCTCTCGCTCAGGACGCCGGCAGCCAGACCGCTGTCGGCTACCTTGTCCAGCCCGGTGAAGGGACGCTTGATGCCATCGGCCTTGCATACCTTGTCAAACAACGGCTCGGCGGCCAGCACATCATCGAGTGCTTGCTCGAGCAGGCCGAAGGGGTTGCCCTCCTCGCGGGTGAGGTACTGCCCCTTGGCCAGACGGCTGCGGCTCTCGCTCGGGGTTTGCAGCAGGCGGGCGACCTTGTTGTCCAGCTTGTCAGACGGCTTGTGCATGTCGCAACCGAGTGGCAGCACCAGAAGGCGCAGGGCGCGGCCAATCCAGCGATTCGGGAAGTTGCGCAGCAGCTCGTCAATGGCCTGCTGGGCCTTGAACAGGGCATCTTGCAAGGACCAGTGCAGCAGCGGCAGATCCCCCTTCTGACGCCCCTCGTCGTCGAAGCGCTTGAGGGCGGCGGAGGCCAGATAGAGCTGGCTCAGCACATCACCCAGGCGCGCCGAGACTCGCTCCTTGCGCTTGAGCTCCCCACCCAGGGTCCCCATGGCCACGTCCGAAAGGAAGGCGAGGTTGGCCGACAGGCGTGCCAGCTTCTGGTAGTAGGGACGGGTTTCATCCTTGAAGGGGGAGCCAGCCAGACGAGCACCTGTGAGCCCCAACCAGAGGCTGCGAACCATGTTACTCATGGCAAATCCCACATGGCGGAACATGGCCTTGTCGAAGTCCTTGAGTCCCTGCTCGGGGTCGGGATGGGCGGCGGCCAGCATCTCGGTCAGCACGTAGGGGTGGCAGCGGATGGCCCCTTGCCCATAGATGATCATGGAGCGGGTCAGGATGTTGGCCCCTTCTACCGTGATGGCGATAGGAGCCCCCTGATAGCCCCGAGCCAGGTAGTTGTTCGGGCCCATGCAGATCCCCTTGCCGCCGTGGATATCCATGGCATCGATGATGCACTTCTGGGCGCGGTCGGTGAGGTGATACTTGACGATGGCCGAGATGACCGAGGGTTTTTCGCCCAGATCGATACCGGCAACGGTCAGACTGGCGGCCGCTCCCATGATGTAGGCGTTACCGCCGATACGAGCGAGCGGCTCTTCGATCCCCTCCATTTTGCCGATAGGCAGCTTGAACTGACGACGGATCCGGCTGTAGGCGCCGGAGGCCAGGGCCAGCATCTTGACGCCACCCGTGCTGTTGGAGGGGAGGGTGATGCCGCGACCGACCGACAGACACTCGACCAGCATGCGCCAACCCTGACCGGCCATGGCCGGGCCACCGATGATGAAGTCGAGGGGGACGAAGAGATCCCTGGCCTGGGTCGGGCCGTTTTGGAACGGTACATTGAGGGGGAAGTGGCGGCGACCGATCTCAACCCCTTTCAGGTGAGTCGGAATGAGGGCGCAGGTGATGCCGAGCTCCTCGTCACCCCCCAGCAGATGTTCGGGGTCTCGCAGCTTGAAGGCCAGGCCCAGTACGGTCGCGATGGGAGCCAGCGTGATGTAGCGCTTGTTCCAGGTCAGGCGCATGCCGAGCACTTCTTTGCCTTCCCACTCGCCCTTGCAGACGACGCCGGTATCGGGAATGGAGCCCGCATCCGAGCCAGCCTCGGGGCTGGTCAGGGCGAAGCAGGGGATCTCCTTGCCCACAGCCAGGCGAGGCAGGTAGTAATCCTTTTGCTCCTCGGTACCGTAGTGTTGCAGCAGCTCGCCCGGACCGAGGGAGTTGGGGACGCCCACGGTGGAGGCGAGCACGGCGCTGGCACCGGTCAGTTTCTGCAGTACGCAGGACTGGGCATAGGCGGAAAATTCCAGACCACCATATTTTTTCTTGATGATCATGGCGAAGAACTTGTTCTCCTTGAGGTATTGCCATACCTCGGGGGAGAGATCGGCACGCTGATGGGTGACCTCCCAGTCGCTGACCATGCGGCAAACGGTCTCTACCGGACCGTCTAGGAAGGCTTGTTCCTCGGCGCTGAGGGTGTTGGCTGGAATACGGTGCAGCTTCTTCCAGTCCGGGTCGCCGGCAAACAGCTCGGCTTCCCACCAGGTAGTTCCGGCTTCGATGGCTTCTTTCTCGGTGCGCGACATCTCCGGCATGATCCCCTTGTAGAGCTTGAACAGGGGTTTGGAGATGTTGCTGCGGCGCAGCTCGACCAGATTGAGGGGAAGCGCCACCGCGGCAAACAGCAGCCAGAGCAGCCAGGGAAGGTGGCCATAGAGGCTACCGACCAGCAGGGCTGCGAAGGTGATCAGGGTGGACATCAAGAGAGGAGTACGGCGATACGCCAGCGCTCCGATGACGATCAGGACCCCGAGCAGGGTGAGGGCCGTAGTCATTGTATGCTCCTTGCGATAGGGTTAACGAGTCACTGACTCATCTGGAGGTCTGACCTGTTGGTCATGAGATATCTTGTAATGGATAGGTTGCGAATTATCAAGTTGTTTACAAAACCCCGGCTGGTGAATGTGATGGGGGCCGCATCGACAGAGACCATCGTCGGTTGAGAATGATTTGCAAGGGGCGACGCGCGCAAAACCTTGTGCGACAATGACGCGGTTATTGCTGACTGAAAGAGAGCAACCATGTACCAAGATCTGATCCGCAGTGAACTGACCGAAGCGGCCGACGTGCTGCAGAAATTCCTGGCAGACGAGCAAAACATCCAGAATATCGAGGCCGCCGCCAAGCTGTTGGCCGCCTCTTTCAAGGAGGAGGGCAAGGTGCTCTCCTGCGGCAACGGTGGCTCCCACTGTGACGCCATGCATTTTGCCGAGGAGCTGACCGGCCGCTATCGGGAGAACCGTCCGGGTTATGCCGGTATCGCCATCTCGGATCCGAGCCATCTCTCCTGCGTCTCCAATGATTTTGGTTACGACTTCGTCTTCTCTCGCTATGTCGAGGCGGTCGGTCGCCGCGGCGACGTGCTGCTTGGCATCTCTACCAGCGGCAACTCCGGTAACATCATCAAGGCTATCGAGGCCGCTCGTGCCAAGGGGATGAAGGTGATCGCCCTGACAGGCAAGGATGGCGGCAAGATGGCCGGCCTGGCCGATGTAGAGATCCGTGTGCCCCACTTCGGCTACGCCGATCGCATTCAGGAGGTGCACATCAAGGTGATCCACATCCTGATCCAGCTGGTCGAGAAGGAGATGGCCAAGTAATTGGCTGGCGGGAGAGGCCATGTGTGAACTGCTTGGCATGAGTGCCAATGTTCCGACCGACATCTGTTTCAGCTTTAGTGGCCTGATGCTGCGCGGGGGCAAGACTGGCCCCCATCGTGACGGTTGGGGGATCACCTTCTACGAAGGGCGGGGTTTTCGCACCTTCAAGGATCCCCAGCCGAGCGCCGAGTCGCACATCGCGCGCCTGGTGCAGGAGTACCCCATCAAGAGTTGCGCCGTGGTGAGCCACATCCGCCAGGCCAACCGGGGCAAGGTCTCGCTGGAAAATACCCACCCCTTCACCCGGGAGCTGTGGGGCCGTTACTGGACCTTCGCCCACAACGGCCAGCTAACCGGCTGGAAGCGGTTGCCAACCGGTCGCCACCGCCCGGTGGGGCAGACCGACAGCGAGCATGCGTTCTGCTGGCTGCTCGACCGGCTCGAGCAGAAGTACCGTCGTCAGCCGGCCAACTTTCCCGCCATGTTTCGCTATCTCGCATCCCTGTGTCAGCAGTTGCGTCAGCTTGGGGTCTTCAACATGCTGCTCTCTGACGGGGTGTACGTGATGACCTTCTGCTCCAACAACCTGCACTGGTTGACCCGGCGCGCCCCCTTTGGAGAGGCGACCCTGCTCGATGACGAGGTCTCCATCGACTTTCAGAGCGAAACCACGCCCAACGACGTGGTGACGGTGATAGCGACGCGACCACTCACCGGCAATGAATGCTGGCAGGCGATGGGGCCGGGGGAATACAACCTGTTTCGCCTCGGCGAGCGGATTGCCGGCGGGCAGGGGTAAACCGCTGAGACATCAATAAAGAGGGAGGCCAGGGCCTCCCTCTTTATATTGGCGATGTCACCAGGGTCATGCTCATTCGCTGGCGTAGCCGGCCGGCCCCAGAGGCTCGCCGTCCATCAGCGCCTTGTCGTGCATCATTACCAGGCGTCCCATGCAGAACCAGCTCACCACCAGAGGGTAGATGGCGTGCTCTTGCACCTGTACCCGGGCGGCGACCTCTTCTTCGCTGTCGTCTTCGAAGATGGGGACGCGCGCCTGCAGCACCACGGGCCCCCCGTCGAGCTCTTCGGTGACGAAGTGGACGCTGGCGCCGTGCTCGGTCTCACCGGCCTCGATGGCACGACGATGAGTATGGAGCCCCTGGTACTTGGGCAGCAGGGAGGGGTGGATATTGAGCATGCGGCCACGAAAGCGGGCGATGAAGCCGGGTGAAAGGATACGCATGAAGCCGGCCATCACGATAAGATCGGGACGGTAGCCCGCCACCAGCTCACCGAGGGCGGCATCGTAGGACTCCCTGTCCGCGAAATCGGCGGCGGCCACTACCTCGGTGGCACACCCCGCCTCACGGGCACGGGTGAGGCCATAGGCCTCACCCTTGTTGCTCACCACGGCCACCACTTCGCCGGCGATGCGACCCGCGTGGCAGGCATCGAGGATCGCCTGCAGGTTGCTGCCATTGCCGGAGATGAGGACCAGAATGCGTTTCATCGGATGACAACCTGCTCCTCGCCGGCGGGCTGGGCGGCGATATGCCCGATGTGCCAGGCCTGCTCCCCTTCGGCCTTGAGCAGGGTCAGGGCCTTGTCGAGCTGGTGCTGGGGCAGGGCGATGATCATACCAACGCCGCAGTTGAAGGTGCGATACATCTCGTGACGGGTGACGTTACCGGCCTCTTGCAACCAGCTGAACACCGCCGGCCATTGCCAGCTCTGCTCGTCGATGATCGCCTGGGTCTGCTCGGGCAGCACGCGCGGGATGTTCTCCCAGAAGCCGCCACCAGTGATGTGGGACAGCGCATGGATCTCGCACTCCTTGAGCAGCTTGAGCACGGGTTTGACATAGATGCGGGTCGGCTCCAGCAGCGCGTTGGCCAGGGTGGTCTCCCCCAGCTTCTGATGCACGTCGGCACCGGAGACCTCAAGGATCTTGCGAATAAGGGAGAAGCCGTTGGAGTGGGGGCCGCTGGCGGCCAGGGCGATCAGGGCATCCCCGGCCTGGACCTTGCTGCCATCGATGATCTCGCTCTTTTCCACCACGCCCACGCAGAAGCCGGCGATGTCGTAATCTTCCCCTTCATACATGCCAGGCATCTCGGCGGTCTCGCCGCCCACCAGGGCGCAACCGGATTGCTCACAGCCAGCACCGATCCCGGTCACCACGGCCGCAGCGGTCTCCACATCCAGCTTGCCGGTGGCGTAGTAGTCGAGGAAGAAGAGAGGCTCGGCCCCCTGCACGATGAGATCGTTGACGCACATAGCCACCAGATCGATACCGACAGTGTCGTGTTTCTTCAGATCGATGGCCAGGCGCAGTTTGGTGCCCACCCCATCGGTTCCGGAGACCAGCACAGGCTCCTTGTAGCCGGCCGGAATTTGACACAAGGCCCCAAAGCCGCCGAGACCACCCAGGACTTCCGGACGGCGTGTGCGTTTGGCCACACCCTTGATACGATCGACCAGGGCATTGCCCGCATCGATGTCCACGCCTGCATCCTTGTAGCTCAGTGAGGTTTTGTCAGTCACGAGTATTCCCCGTCAAGTGGTGATAATGGAGGGTAAAATTCGGGGCGTATTCTAGCAGCAGGGGCCAAAAAGCAGAAAGGAAATCGTTTGCGCGCGAGGCGGCAAAAAAGCTCCACAAGAAGGGGGGATTTGGTGTATGATTCCGCGATTTTTTTGCGCGGCAGTTCCAGGAGATAATAATGAAAGTCGTAGAAGCCAAACACCCGCTTATCAAACACAAACTCGGTCTGATGCGCGAAGGGGAGATCAGCACCAAGCGCTTTCGCGAGCTGGCCAAGGAAGTGGGCAGTCTGCTCACCTACGAGGCGACTTCTGACTTCGAAACCGAGAAGGTTACCATCAACGGTTGGAACGGGCCAGTAGAAATTGATCAGATCAAGGGCAAGAAAGTCACCGTCGTGCCCATCCTGCGCGCCGGTCTTGGCATGATGGACGGTGTGCTCGAGCACATGCCCAGTGCCCGTGTCAGCGTGGTGGGGATCTACCGCGACGAGGAGACCCTGCAACCGGTCCCCTATTTCGAGAAGATTGTCAGCAATATCGAAGAGCGTCTGGCGCTGGTGGTCGATCCCATGCTGGCCACTGGCGGCTCCATGATCGCCACCATCGATCTGCTCAAGAAGAAGGGGTGTCAGTCCATCAAAGTGTTGGTGCTGGTAGCCGCCCCCGAGGGGATCAAGGCCCTTGAAGCCGCTCATCCGGATGTGGAGCTCTACTGCGCCGCCATCGACCAGGGCCTCAACGAGAAGGGCTATATCGTGCCTGGTCTCGGTGATGCCGGCGACAAGATCTTCGGCACCAAGTAATATCGAAAGTCCCATGCGAAGCCGGCCCTGTGCCGGCTTCGTGCTTTTTCGGGATGCCATCTCCTGGCGCCTTGCTGGAGGCGGACCCTTACCGCTACCATAGCCCCACTCAATATTGAATCGAGAGCCTGCCGATCATGATGCACAAGACCCTCGTTACCCTGCTGCTGTGTATAGCCTCTGCCGCCAGTTGGGCCGTTCAGATCCCGGATCTCTATTTGGGGCGTGCCGGTGCGAGCACCGAGATGGTCAAAGCCCAGGGCGAAGCATTGGGTGCCGTGCTTATCAAGCTAACCGGCAAGCGGGAGGTGCTGACCCAGCCCGAGATCGCCGCCGCCCTTACCAAACCGGGTGAATATATTCGCCGCTATGTCTATCAGGGGGAGGGGAGCGCTCGCCAACTGGTGGCCGAGATGGATCCGGGACGCGTCAATCAGCTGCTCAGTCAGGCCAAGCTGCCACTGCTTGGGGCGGTTCGTCCCCAGATAGCCCTCTGGCTGGTGATCGACGACAGCCAGCGGCGCATGGTCTCTGACCAGTCTCAAGATGGCTGGGCCAACGAGCTGCGTAGCGGTGCAGCCCCGCTGGCGCTACCTGTCGTGCTGCCCATCATGGATCTCGATGACAGCTCGGCGGTCGCGGTGACCGATGTGCTGGGGCGTTTCGCCGAACCGGTGGCAGCCGCCAGCCAGCGCTATGGTGCCGAGATGGTGCTGCTGGGGCGGTTGAGTGCCGAAGATGAGACCTGGACTCTGGAGTGGGGTCTCTATGGTAGCAAGGACGGTCAGCTCTCGGAGCTGACCAAGGGGAGCCTGAGTGGCAACCAGCAGGCAGTCAGCGAGCAGCTCACCACCCAGCTCTCGGCCTGGCTGGTAGAGCACTACGGCGCCAAGGTGTCGGGGGAGCGTGGCCAGTTGCAACTGACGGTGGAGGGGCTCAGCCAGATGAACGACATCGCCAACGTACAGAGCCTTATCAAGGGCATGGCCAGTGTTGCCAGTGTCGAGTTGGCCGAGCTGGATATGGAGAGCGCAACGTTCAACCTCTCCTTCTATGGGGAGCAGAAGGAGCTCGAGCGCGGACTCTCCCTCGATGCGCGCCTGGCTCAGGTTGGCAGCCAGCCCGGCAGCCTGCACTACCGCTGGAGTGGCCAGTGACCTTTTACCGCCCGGCTTGCCGGGCGGTTCTCTCCCGGGCCACACAATGGTACACTGAAAGGCAAATGACACAGTTTAAGCCTCAAGAGTGAAACAACCGGCCCAGCTATCCCTAGCCGTTCAACTACCGGATGACGAAACCTTCGCCAGTTTCTACCCCGGCAGCAATGCCCACCTGATCACGGCACTGAAAAATGCAGCCATCGGTCAGGGCTCTCCGTTTATCTACTTCTGGGGTCCCAAGGGAACCGGTCGTTCCCATCTGCTCCACGCCACCTGCGCCGAGGTCAATGCCCGCGATGCGGCGGCGGCTTATTTACCCCTCGATCAGTTCGAACGGCTCGATCCCAGCATGCTCGAGGCCCTCGAGAGCCTGCCTCTGGTCTGTCTCGACAATCTGGAGGCGATCGCCGGTAACGAGCGATGGGAACGGGCCCTGTTTGACTTCTATAACCGCTGGCGTGAGAAGGGGCAGCCCGGCTCTCTGGTGGTCACCGGCACCAGTGCACCGCGCAAGATTGGACTGCAGCTGCCGGATCTCGCCTCGCGTCTGGACTGGGGGGTCAACTTTCACCTCGATGAGCTCGATGACGAGGGCAAGCTCAGCGCCCTGCAGCTGCGTGCCGAGCTGCGCGGATTCAAACTCCCCATCGATGTGGGTCGTTTCCTGCTTAACCGACTGTCGCGGGATATGCGTACCCTGCTGGCGACCCTCAACCAGCTCGACAACGCCTCGTTTCGTGCCAAGCGCAAGCTCACCATCCCCTTTGTCAAAGAGATCCTCGAGCTTTAAGTTTGCAGATGGTTCCCAAAAGAAACCCCGGCGTCAGGCCGGGGTTTTTGATTGCTATCCGTTGATGATCAATGGAACTGATCTTCTTCGGTAGAGCCCGTTAACGCGGTCACCGAGGATTGGCCGCCCTGGATGACGGTGGTCACCTTGTCGAAGTAACCGGTGCCGACCTCCTGCTGGTGCGCCACGAAGGTATAGCCCTGCTTGGCGGCGGCAAATTCCGGCTCCTGCACCATCTCGACATAGTGCTTCATCCCCTCGCCACGAGCGTACTGGTAGGCCAGTTGGTACATGTTGAACCACATGTTGTGGATACCCGCGAGCGTGATGAACTGATACTTGTAGCCCATGTCAGAGAGCTCCTGCTGGAAGCGGGCGATGGTGGCATCGTCCAGGTTCTTCTTCCAGTTAAAGCTCGGGGAGCAGTTGTAGGCCAGGATGCGGTCCGGGAACTTGGCCTTGATGGCCTCGGCAAACTTGCGTGCCTCGTCCAGATCCGGCTTGGCGGTTTCACACCACACCATGTCGGCGTAGGGAGCATAGGCCAGACCGCGGGCGATGGCCTGATCGATACCGGCACGCACCTTGTAAAAGCCCTCGGCGGTGCGCTCACCGGTCAGGAAGTCCGCATCATAGGGATCGGCATCGGTGGTCAGCAGATCCGCCGCGTTGGCGTCGGTTCGGGCGATCACCAGGGTGGTGGTGCCGCACACGTCGGCTGCCAGACGTGCCGCAATGAGCTTTTGCACCGCTTCCTGGGTCGGCACCAGCACCTTGCCGCCCATGTGGCCACATTTTTTCACGGAGGCGAGCTGATCTTCGAAGTGCACGCCGGCGGCGCCCGCTTCAATCATCCCCTTCATCAGCTCGAAGGCGTTGAGTACGCCGCCAAAACCGGCCTCGGCGTCGGCGACGATGGGCAGGAAGTAGTCGATAAAGCCTTCATCGCCGGGGCCGACCTGGCTGGACCACTGGATCTGGTCAGCACGGGCGAAGGAGTTGTTGATGCGCTCCACCACCGACGGCACCGAGTTGGCCGGATAGAGGGACTGGTCCGGGTACATGGTGGAGGAGAGGTTGTTGTCTGCCGCCACTTGCCAGCCAGAGAGGTAGATTGCCTCGATGCCTGCCTTGGCCTGCTGCACCGCCTGGCCACCGGTCAGGGCGCCGAGGCAGTTCACATACCCCTTCTTGGCGCCACCGTGGATCAGCTCCCACAGCTTGTCGGCACCACGCTGGGCCAGGGTGTGGACCGGTTGAATGCTACCGCGCAGATTCACCACATCCTCGGCGCTGTAGCCGCGCTTGATCCCTTTCCAGCGGGGATTTTCCGCCCAGTCTTTCTCGATAGCCTGGATCTGTTGTTCACGGGTCAGTGCCATATCAGTTCCCTCTTTCATTGATTTCACGTTTCCATTTGACTTGTTATGGGGGCCGTCACCGGCCCGGGTTTCACAACCGCTCGTAGCCGGGCAGCGTGAGAAAATCGATCAGGGTGTCGGCGCAGGTGATCTGCTCCATCAGCTCGCTCGCCTCGGCGAAGCGTCTCGATTGCCAGCGGGCCTCACCGATCTCGCTCTTCACCACCTCCTGCTCTTCGGCCAGCATCTGGCGGAACAGGGCCTTGGTCACCACCTGACCGTCGGAGAGGGTCTTGCCGTGGCGGATCCACTGCCAGATGGAGGTGCGCGAGATCTCGGCGGTGGCGGCATCTTCCATCAGACCGTAGATGGGCACGCAGCCGTTACCCTGGATCCAGGCTTCCAGATATTGCAGGGCGACGCGGATATTGGTACGCATGCCGGCCTCGGTGCGCTCGCCCTCACAGGGGGCCAGCAGGTCGGCGGCTGTGATGGGCGCATCCTGCTCGCGCAGCACACCGATCTGGTTCTTGGCTCCGGCCGGGATGACGGCGTTGAAGACCCCCATGGCGGTGTCAGCCAGTCCCGGGTGCGCCACCCAGGTGCCATCGTGGCCGTTGTCGGCCTCGCGCTGCTTGTCTGCCAGGACCTTGGCAAACACCTGTTCATTGACCGCCGGATCCTTGGCCGGGATGAAGGCTGCCATACCGCCCATGGCCAGGGCGCCGCGCTTGTGACAGGTCTTGATCAGCAGGCGCGAATAGGCATTCAGGAACGGCTTGTCCATGGTCACCACCTGGCGATCCGGCAAAACGCGATCCGGGTGATTTTTGAGTGTCTTGATGTAGCTGAAGATGTAGTCCCAGCGGCCGCAGTTGAGCGCGACGATGTGATCCTTCATCTGATAGAGCAGCTCGTCCATCTCGAACACAGCGGGCAGGGTCTCGATCAGCACGGTAGCCTTGATGGTGCCGCGGGGCAGGCCGAACTTGTCTTCGGTCCAGGCGAACACCTCACTCCACCAGCGTCCTTCCAGGTGGCTCTGCAGCTTGGGCACGTAGAAGTAGGGTCCCGAGCCCTTGGCCAGCAGCGCCTTGTGGTTGTGCAGGAAGTAGAGGGAAAAATCGAGCAGGCCACCGGGGATGGGCTGGCCGTCGAAGGTAATGTGTTTCTCCGGCAGATGCAGGCCGCGCACCCGGCAGATCAGTACGGCGGGGTTGGCACTCAGGGTATAGGCCTTGCCTTCGGGGCTGGTGAAGTCGATGGTGCCGTTGACCGCATCGCGCAGGTTGATCTGCCCCTCCATCACCTTGTCCCAGGCCGGAGCCAGAGAGTCTTCAAAGTCGGCCATGAAGACTCTTACGTTGGCATTGAGGGCGTTGATGATCATCTTGCGATCGACCGGCCCCGTGATCTCGACGCGTCGGTCTTGCAGATCGGCGGGGATGCCGCGCACCGTCCAGTCGCCCTCGCGGATGTGGGCCGTCTCGGGCAGAAAATCGGGCAGCTCGCCGGCATCGATGCGCGCCTGGCGTGCGATACGCTGCCCCAGCAGTTCATCACGCTGGGGGGCGAAGCGCTCCACCAGTTCGGCCACCAGCTGCACCGCCTCCGGGGTGAGGATCTGGGCATATTCGGGACGCATCTGGCCTGTGATGACCAGGCGGCTGCTGCAGTGGGTTTGGGCCGGTGCCGACATGGGATGACTCCTTGAAAATTACATTTTGAACAAATTCACTACGACCAAAATCGTTCCCTGTTCTGGATGAGTACCCATCGAGTGTTGACTCATCGCTGTTTAAGTTGCGCAAAAACGTTCAAATCGTCAACACATTTTTTTAAACACTTGTTTTCATTTTCGATATAAATGGCTGTTTTTAATGGGTTAATGAATTGTGAGTATTTGCTCTAGGTAGATGGATATGCTTAACGGACCCTATCGTCCAGAGGGGGGAGGGGAGAGAGGGGAGAGGCTGTGTGCGCGATCGCTGTTACGTAATTAAATTACCAATTAGGGTGAGTGCAAAAATAAATCCCGAGGTCACTCCAAGCTTGATTCGGCCCCCTTGCACTGGCCCTGTTTAAGTCGAGGTACGATTGCCAATGCCATGATGTCATGAGCATTTTATGAGCTGTTTGAAACTGCTACGACGTTAGTCTCGGCCTTGTCGGTCGCAGATAGGCGAGGTTGGCATGGGAAGGCGATGATGTTGGTTTGTATCAGGATCGGTCTCTGTTCATCACCGAGGGTGGGGGGATCTAAACAGCATATTTTGCTGTCGTTGATTTATCCGGTGGTTTTTTGTCGTTTTTTGTGCGAGGGACGGTTCGGGGGAAGCGAGAGCAGGCGCCGGGCGAAACAAAAAAGCCTCCCGAAGGAGGCTTTAGTGAATGTTGTCGAGATCAACGTGCCAGATTGTCCGGCAGGTGCTCGCGCATGCGGGCCAGCATCTCTTTGACGACGCGCGGATTGCCAACGACCAGGTTACCGGACTGCTCGTAGTTGTGGCCGCCGACGAAATCGGTGACGATGGCGCCCGCTTCCTTGGCCAAAAGCTCACCGGCTGCGGTATCCCAGGGCTTGAGGCCCATCTCCCAGAAGCCGTCGACACGGCCGGCGGCCACGTAGGCGAGATCCAGGGCGGCGGAGCCGGCACGACGGATATCGGCACACTCGATGAAGAGGGCTTGGAACATCTTCTGGTACGGCTCGATCTGGTGCTTCTGCTTGAACGGGAAGCCGGTAGCCAGCACGGTGCCGGAGAGATCCTTGGCCTTGCCGGTACGGATGCGGTAACCGTTAAGCTGGGCACCGGAGCCACGGGTGGCAGTAAACAGCTCGTCACGGATCGGATCGTAGACGACGGCTTGCTCGGTACGACCCTTTACGCGCAGGGCGATGGAGATGGCAAAGTGGGGGATACCCTTGACGAAGTTGGTGGTGCCATCCAGCGGGTCAATGATCCATTGATAATCCGGGTTGGTACCGGCGATTTCACCACTCTCCTCGCCGATAATGCCGTGCTCGGGATAGGATTTCTTGATGGTGTGAATGATGGCTGCTTCGGCGTCACGATCAACGTTGGTCACGAAATCGTTGCTCCCCTTCTGCATAGCCTCGATGTTCTCGGGCTGGGAGAAGGCTTTGACAATAACTTGACCGGCGTTGCGCGCAGCGCGCACAGCGATATTCAGCATCGGATGCATAGACTCACCACTGGATGTTAAAGAACGGGGAAATTTAGGACGCGGCATTCTACTCAAAAGTGTGGGCAAAGTACAAAACAAATCGTAGCCCCTGGGCCAGGGACGAGGTGGTCCATGATTGTTACTTTTTCTTCAGCCAGAGGGCGCGACAAGGGAAACGCGAGAGATGGGGTGGTGAACATTTCATCAGTCATTAGAAAAACTAGGGCATTGAGATGATAAAGATTCGTTCGTCTAGTGTGACCTGAGTCACTAATATAGCCCTGCGGTTGGGGTCCTCCCGACCCTGTGACTCCTGCGGCGCTTCCGCACCGATTCCATCTTACTGACTTAAAGCCAGCCCGCTTTCGGGATGGCCGGGCTTTCTCTTTTCGGGTCCACTATGCAACGCAACGGTTTTTACGCTCTCTATTTTATTACCATCCTGATGGTGGCGGTCGGGCAGATGACCCAGACCCTTTATGTTCCCTCTATTGGCCAGATGGCACGGGACTTCATGGTCCGTCCCGGGGCTTTGCAGGCGGTCATGGCCTGTTATCTCATTCCCTATGGTCTCTCCCAGTTTGTCTATGGTCCTCTCTCCGATCGTATGGGCCGCCGCCCCGTGCTGGTGATCGGCATGATGGTCTTTCTGGCCGGTACCCTGGTGATCCAGTGGGTGCCGACCTTCGATGCCCTGCTGCTGGGAAGCGTGATCCAGGGCTTGGGTACCGGTGCGGCCGGCGCCATGAGCCGTACCGTGATGCGGGATCGCTACAGCGGCGCCGAGCTCAACCGTGCCAACAGCCTGGTGAGCATGGGGGTGATCTTCTCACCGCTGCTGGCACCCATGATCGGTGGCTGGCTGACCGAACTGGTTAACTGGCGCGCCGGGTACTGGTTTTTGTTCATCTTCGGCGCCCTCACCACGCTTGCCATCATGCTCTGGTTTGCCGAGACCCTGCCCGCCGAGCGTCGTCAGCCTCAGCGAGTAACGGCGGCCTATCGCCACGTGCTCGGCCATGGTCGTTTTCAGGGAAATCTGCTGTGCCTGATGGCGACCTTCTCCGGTCTGGCTGTCTTCGAGGCCGCCGCCGGGGTGATCATGGGCAAGGATTTGCAACTCTCTGCCAAAGCAGTCAGCGTGCTCTTCGTGCTGCCGCTGCCCGGTTACATGTTTGGGGCCTGGCTCTCGGCACGTTTGAGCTATCGCTTGACTATGGGTAAGCTGATGCGCCTTGGCATCGCCTTTCTCGGAATTGGCAGCCTGACCATACTGGTGCCGGGTCTGCTCGGTGAGGTGAGTGCTGCCTCCCTGGTGCTCGGGGCTGCGCTCTACTTTGTTGGCAGTGGCATTCTCTATCCGACCGCCACGACCTGTGCCATCGAGCCCTTCCCGGGCCAGGCCGGTACGGCTGGCGCCATTTTGGGCGGCATGCAGAACCTGGGAGCCGGTCTGGTCACCCTGCTGGCCGCGGGGATCCCCATGCATGGACAGCTGACGCTCGGCATCATCATGACCCTGATGGTTCTGGTGGTCGTGGCCAGCTTTCTCTGGATGCGACGCGGTCACACTCCCGAGCATCAGATGGCTTGATCGGAATATATAAAGAAAAGGCCCGTCGCGATGACGGGCCTTTTTGTTGGTACCCCGGAGGTGCCGTTGCCGGTTTGGGCCCTTGAACCGTGAGTTCAAGGCGGAAGCCGGGCCTGGCCGCAGGCTTCTCGGTACGGGCCGAGCTTGCACAAATAACCAGGTTGCCGGGTTCCTTGGGGTATGAATATCGGCTCGGGGACATGAACCGACTGACGAGCACCCCAGGGATTTAAACGTTGGACGCGACCGCTTAGTCGTCGCCCTGACCATGTTCGATAAGCGCCGCCTCGATGGTGCGTTGCAGCATCTTGATGCGCTTGTCCATGGTCTCAGAGTATTGGTGATTCTTCTCTTTTTCAAGGCAGAGCTCATGGCAGAAATTGAGCGCTGCCATGATGGCCAGCTGTTCGTTGCTGGAGACGCGGGAACGCTGGCGAAGCTCGATCAGCTTCTCGTTGAGCTGGGTGGCCGCTGCCTGCAAGGCTGCCTGCTGTCCCGGCGGACAGGAGACCTTGTAGGGCCGACCCAGGATCACGATTTCAACGGCCTCTGTACTCATGCCTTCCTCGATTGGACTTGGCCTCGTGGGGCCCGGGTCCGCTTGGATAACTGGGCGGGACTATATAGCGCATAGTGTGAAGTTTCAAGGCCTTGCTGGCTCTGGTGCGGGTCGGGTGATAGGATCTTGGGCACATATGCTGCAACTTTGAGCGACACGAGATGAAAGAGGCTAATGGCGTAAGTTACGAGACCCTGGTCCCCCTTTTCGAGCAACACGATCTGATGGCCACCGCGGTGGAGGCCCATGCCGTGGTATGCGGTCTGATCTGCGGGGGTTGTCCCCTCGACGGCAAGAGCTGGTTGCCTCACCTTAACGATCTCATCAACGACGGTTTCGGCCTGCCGAGTCCGGTTCGTCAGGCAATGACCTCCCTCTACGACTCGGTGATCGCCTCCCTGATGGCTCAGAAAGGGGTCGAGCTGATGCTGCCGCCGGACGAGGCCCCCCTCGACGAGCGTATCGATGCCCTGGTGGAGTGGTCCCAGGCTTTCCTCGCCGGTTTTGGGGTGGTGCAGCAGGAGTTGGGTAAGGCCTCCGAGGAGCTGCAGGAGATGGTGCGCGATATCGCCAACATCACCCAGGTCTCGGATGAGCTGGATCAGGAGGACGAAGAGAACGAGGCCGCCTTCCTGGTGCTTTACGAGCACGTCAAACTCGGCGTCATGATGGCCTTCGAGGAGTGTGGCAAGCGTCCCTCCACCCCTGCCAGCGCACCGACGCTGCATTGATCCGGTGAGAAGTGCCGGGTGGCTCGCACCCCGGCGGCGGGGGCTGTGTTACCATGGCCCCCATCTTTTTACTCTCCACCGCGTGGAACCCTGCATGTCAGTTAACCACTACGATGTCGCCATCGTTGGCGGCGGCATGAGCGGCGCCTGTCTGGCGCTGGCGCTCTCTCGTCTTCCGTTACGGGTGGCGCTGCTGGAGGCGACCGAGCCCGACGTGGCCCACCACCCCGCTTTCGATGCCCGTGCCATCGCCCTCTCGGCCGGTAGCGTCGATGCCTTGAGCCGGCACGGGATCTGGCCCCTGCTGGCCGAACAGGCCGAGCCTATCACCCGGATCCACGTCTCCGATGCCGGTCATCTTGGGCAGGTGAGAATGGCGGCACAAGATTACCGGCTGCCGGCGCTCGGTCAGGTGATCGAGCTCACGACCACCGGGCGTGCCCTGCAACAGGCCCTGGCCAGGGCTCACAATGTGGATATCTACTGCCCGGTGACGCCGGTGGATCTGCAGCCCGGTGTCGAGGCGGTCTCCATGACCCTTGAAGATGGGCGGGCCCTCTCCACCCGTCTTCTGGTGGCGGCCGACGGGGGGCAGTCGTTTGTGCGCGATGCCTTGAAGATCCCCGTCACGCGTCACGACTTTGAGCAAAGTGCACTGATCGCCACCGTCAAGACGTCCGAGCATCCGCAAGGGCGTGCCTTCGAGCGCTTCACCAAGGGGGGACCGCTGGCCCTGCTGCCACTGCCTGGTGGACTCAGCTCCCTGGTTTGGAGCGTGCCGCGCCATGAGGCTCCCGAGCTCGCAGACCTGCCCGATGCGGCCTTTTTGGCTCGTCTGCAACAGGCCTTTGGCTGGCGCCTCGGACGCATCGAGCAGACAGGGCCGCGCCACCTCTATCCCTTGATCATGACTCAGGCCCCCTGGCCCATCGGACAGCGTGCCGTGCTGCTCGGCAATGCGGCCCATCTGCTGCACCCCATTGCGGGTCAAGGCTTTAACCTCGGCATGCGCGACATCGATCAACTGGTGCTGACCCTCGAAGAGGGGCTGAGCCGGGGCGAGCAGCCCGGCGATCATGAGATGCTGCGACGCTACTGGGGGCGGCGCCGTCAGGATCAACAGGACACCATCTGGCTCACCAGCGCACTCGCCCAGCTCTTTTCCAACGACTATGCCCCCCTGGTGGCCGGCCGTAATCTGGGGCTTTCCCTGATGGGCCATCTGTCCATGATGCAGCGTCCCCTGGTGGCGCAGACCCTGGGCTTTGGTGCTGCCCCCTCTGCGCACTGAAAGGAATTCCTATGCAAACTTTCGATCTCATCATCAACGGCGGCGGCATGGTCGGGTTGGCTCTGGCAGGCGCCCTCAAGGGGAGCGGCCTGCGTATCGCCATCATAGAGGGGGGCGTGCCCGAGCAGACCCTGGGGCCGGTGGCCGACAATCGGGTCAGTGCCCTGAGCCTGGCCAGCCAGCAGTTGCTGCGCCGGATCGGCGCCTGGCAAGGGATTGAGGCACGCCGCCTGCAGCCCTACACCCGTATGGAGGTGTGGGAGCAAGACAGTTTTGGCCGTATCCAGTTTGATGCGGCGCCTCTGCGCCAGCCGGCGCTTGGTCATATCGTCGAAAACAGGGTGATCCAGCTGGCGCTGCTCGAGGCGCTGGAGGGCGCGGCGGGGGTCACTCTTGTCACTCCGGCCCGGGCCACGTCGCTGCAGGTGGGGGAGAGTGGCGCCGTGCTGCTGCTCGAGGATGGTCGCGCTCTCGCTGCCAAGTTAGTGGTGGCCGCCGACGGGGCCCACTCCTGGTTGCGTCGTCAGGCCGATATTCCGCTCACCAGTTGGGACTATGGCCATCACGCCCTGGTGGCGACGGTGCAAACCAAAGATCCCCATGGCGGCGTCGCGCACCAGATCTTCACCCCGGACGGGCCGCTCGCCTTCCTGCCGCTCTGGGACGAGCACACCTGCTCCATCGTCTGGTCTCTGCCCCCGGCGCGGGCCGACGCATTGACCCAGTGCGATGAGGCGGACTTCAACCGCCGTCTTACCGTCGCCTTCGATGGCCGCCTCGGCCTGTGTCAGGTTCTGGGGGCGCGCAGTGCCATACCGCTCACCGCTCGTTTTGCTCGCGATTTTGCCCGTGAGCGGTTGGCCCTGATTGGGGATGCCGCCCACACCATACACCCTCTGGCAGGGCAGGGGGTCAATCTGGGGCTGCTCGATGTGGCGGCCCTGGCCGAGCAGATCCTCTCGGTACAGCGCGCCGGGGGCGATATCGGTCGACTCGAGAGCCTGCGCCCGTTTGAGCGGGCGCGCAAGGCGGAGGCGGCGCAAATGCTGGCCGCCATGGAGGGGCTCAAGCGGCTGTTTGCGGGCCGTCACCCGTTAAAGAAGCTGGTTCGAGGGGTTGGCTTGCTGGTGACCGATCTCGCCGTCCCCATCAAGGAGCGTTTCATCCTTGCCGCCATGGGGGTAGAGGCATTACCCCCTACCTTTACGAATGAAAAAAACTAATAAAAACACCATTTTTACCAAATTTAAGTAATGCGATATGGCTATCGGCGTACTCTCGGCGATAGCCTTTTATATTGGCTGGCACGCAAACGTTTTTACTCAAAATGTGACGGAGCAGTGAAATCTGGTGTTTTATGTTGCATTAAGCTAGGGAGATCTGGTTTTCTCACTCTGTTTTTTCCGGTGAGTGGAGTGCCGTTATGACTGCCGGATTAGTTTTTTTTAAGTCAGGTGCGGTTCTACCGGATCTTGCCATGGCTTATAATCCGCTCCATTCAAGGACCCGGCCCGACTCGCGATGTCGAGAGGCCATCCCGCCCGCGAGCCTTCTGTGGGCAGAGAGCAAGGAAAAGTGAGATGACCCAGAAAACCGTTCTGCATCCCAAACATCTGGAAGCCGGTGCCAAGATGGTCGACTTCCACGGTTGGGAGATGCCCATCAACTACGGCTCCCAGATTGAAGAGCACCACGCGGTGCGTGGTGACGCCGGCATGTTCGATGTCTCCCACATGACCATCGTCGATTTGCACGGCGAGCGGGTCAAACCCTTCCTGCAGCACCTGCTGGCCAATGACGTGGCCAAACTGACCCAGCCTGGCAAGGCCCTCTATACCGGCATGCTGACCGCCGATGGCGGCGTCATCGACGATCTCATCGTCTATTTCCTCGGTGAGACCTTCTACCGCCTGGTGGTCAACTCGGCGACCCGGGAGAAGGATCTGGCCTGGATCACCCATCACGCCGCCGATTTTGGCGTCACCGTCACCGAGCGCCCCGAGCTTGCCATGATCGCGGTGCAAGGGCCCAAGGCCAAGCTCAAGGTGGCCACCGTATTGAGCGCCGCCCAGCGCACTGCCGTGGTAGGGATGAAGCCCTTCTTCGGCGTGCAGGCGGGGGATCTCTTTATCGCCACCACCGGCTACACCGGCGAAGAGGGCTACGAAATCGTGGTGCCCGAGCAGAAGGCGTGTGAGCTGTGGCAGGCCCTGCTGGATGCGGGCGTCGCCCCGTGCGGCCTGGGAGCCCGCGATACCCTGCGCCTGGAGGCGGGCATGAACCTCTATGGTCAGGACATGGACGAGTCGGTCTCTCCGCTTGCCGCCAACATGGCCTGGACCATCGCCTGGGAGCCGAGCGATCGCGCCTTTATCGGCCGCGCTGCGCTCGAGTCCCAAAAGGCTGCCGCCAATCAGCCCAAGCTGGTGGGGCTGGTGATGGAAGAGAAGGGGGTGCTGCGTGCCGGCATGCCGGTCACTTTCACCACCGAAGCCGGTGAGGCGCGTGAAGGCGTCATCACCTCCGGCACCTTTTCCCCGACCCTGGGCCTCTCCATCGCCCTGGCCCGTGTCCCCCGCGACATCGGTGCCACCGCCCAGGTGGAGATCCGCAAGAAACTGGTGACCGTCGCCGTCACCAAGCCGGCCTTTGTGCGCAACGGCCAGAAGATCGTCTGACTGAGAATAAAGGAAGCTGAAAATGAGCCATATCCCGAGCGAACTGAAATATGCCACCTCCCACGAGTGGATCCGTGTCGAAGCCAACGGTGAGGCCGTGGTCGGCATCACAGAGCACGCCCAGGAGCTCTTGGGCGACATGGTGTTTGTCGACCTGCCCGAGGTGGGCAAGCAGGTGAGTGCCGGTGACGACTGCGCCGTGGCCGAGTCGGTCAAGGCTGCCTCTGACATCTACTCCCCGGTGAGCGGCGAGATCCTGGCCGTTAACGAAGAGCTGGAGGGGAGCCCCGAGCTGGTCAACTCCGACCCCTACGGCGCCGGCTGGCTGTTTCGCATCAAGCTGGACGACGAGGGCGAGCTGGCCAATCTGCTGGACGCCGATGGTTATCAGGGCGTGGTGGACGAAGCCTGATGAACGAAGGCCCTGCCAGTGCGGGGCCTCTTTGTATCATCCCGGTGGAATTTAGCGCCCGTGCCTTGCGGCACATTGAACATGAGTGCATGCCTGCCCGGTCTTTGGCCGTGGGGGGCAGAGATAACAAGGAAGAGAAGGGACATGACCCAATCGCTGTTTGAACTCGAGCAGAAGAGTGATTTTATCCGCCGCCATGTGGGCCCGGGTGAGGAGGAGCTGCGTGCCCTCCTGGCCGAGGTCGGTGCCGAGAGCCTGGACGATCTGATTGAACAGACGGTTCCCGCCGCCATTCGCCGGCCGGGTCCGCTTGGCATCGGTGCCTCCATGACCGAGGTCGAGGCGCTGGCCAGGCTCAAGGGCTATGCCGACCAGAACAAGGTAGCCAAGAGCTATATCGGCATGGGCTACCACGACACCCACGTGCCCCATGTCATCTTGCGCAATGTGCTGGAGAACCCGGGCTGGTACACCGCCTACACCCCCTATCAGCCTGAGCTGGCTCAGGGCCGTCTCGAGGCACTGCTCAACTTCCAGCAGATGACTCTGGACTTGACCGGCATGGACCTGGCGAGCGCCTCCCTGCTGGATGAAGCCACCGCCGCCGCCGAAGCCATGGCGCTGGCCAAACGCACCGCCAAGTCCAAGTCCAACCTCTTCTTCGTCGCCGATGACGTGCACCCGCAGGTGATCGATGTGGTGCGCGAGCGTGCGGCTCACTTCGGTTTTGACGTGGTAGTCGGCCCGGCCGAGCAGGCCTGCGCCGAAGAGGTGTTTGGTGCCCTGCTCCAGTATCCGGGCAGCACCGGAGAGGTGCGCGATCTGCGTGCGCTTGTTGCTGCCGTGCAGGCCCAGAAAGGGCTGGCCTGTGTCAGCGCCGACATCCTGTCGCTCCTGCTGCTCAAATCCCCGGGCGAGCTGGGGGCCGATGTGGTGCTGGGCTCGGCCCAGCGCTTCGGTGTGCCCATGGGCTACGGCGGCCCCCACGCCGCGTTTTTTGCCACCCGCGACGCCCACAAACGCTCCATGCCCGGTCGTATCATCGGCGTCTCCAGGGATGCCCGTGGCAAGGCTGCCCTGCGCATGGCGATGCAGACCCGCGAGCAGCACATCCGCCGCGAGAAGGCCAACTCCAACATCTGTACCGCTCAGGTGCTGCTGGCCAACATGGCGAGCTTCTACGCCGTTTACCATGGTCCGGTGGGGCTCAAAACCATCGCTTCACGGGTTCATCGCCTGACCACCATTCTGGCCCTGGGGCTGCAAGCCAAGGGCATGACGCTGCTCCACGACACCTGGTTTGACACCCTCACCATCAAAACCGCCGACAAGGCCGCCTTGATTGCCAAGGCTGAAGGATTGGGCATCAACCTGCGCCGCGACCTCGATGGCGCCGTGGGCGTCTCTCTCGGTGAGACCACTACCCGCAGTGACGTGGCCGAGCTGCTGACCCTGTTCCTTGGGGCAGGCCACGGCCTGGACATCGAGGCCCTCGACAAGGCGGCTCAGGTCCATCACGCCATCCCGCAGGATCTGCTGCGCACCGATGCCGTGTTGACCCACGAGGTGTTCAACAAGTACCACTCGGAAACCGAGATGCTGCGCTACATCCATCGCCTCGAGGCGAAAGATCTGGCGCTCAACTACGCCATGATTTCCTTGGGCTCCTGCACCATGAAGCTCAACGCCACCGCCGAGATGATCCCGGTGACCTGGCCCGAGTTTGGCAAGTTGCACCCGTTTGCCCCCCTCGAGCAGGCCAAGGGATACCAGCTGCTGCTGGCAGATCTTGAGGATTGGCTGGTGAAGGTGACCGGCTACGACGCGGTCTGCATGCAGCCCAACTCCGGCGCCCAGGGGGAGTACGCGGGTCTGCTCGCCATCAAGAAGTACCACGAGTCCCGCGGCGAAGGGCATCGCGATGTGTGCCTCATCCCGGCCTCGGCCCACGGTACCAACCCGGCCTCGGCCCAGATGGCGGGTCTTAAGGTGATCGTTACCGACTGCGACAAGTCGGGCAACGTGGATCTGGCCGATCTGCGCGCCAAAGCCGCCGAGGTGGGGGATCGCCTCTCCTGCCTGATGGTGACCTATCCCTCTACCCACGGGGTGTACGAAGAGACCATCAAGGAGGTGTGTGACATCGTGCACCAGTACGGTGGTCAGGTCTATCTGGACGGCGCCAACATGAACGCGCAGGTGGGCCTCACCGCCCCGGGCTTTATCGGCGCCGACGTGTCGCACCTCAACCTGCACAAGACTTTCGCCATCCCCCACGGCGGTGGTGGTCCCGGCATGGGGCCCATCGGTGTCAAGCAGCACCTGGCTCCGTTTGTGGCTGGCCACAGCGTGATCAAAACCGACAAGTCCAGTCGCGATAACGGAGCCGTGTCTGCTGCGCCGTTTGGTTCGGCCAGCATACTGCCCATCAGCTGGATGTATATCGCCATGCTGGGGGACGAGGGGCTCAAGAAATCCACCCAGGTGGCGATTCTCAACGCCAACTACCTGGCCAAGAAGCTCGGCGACACCTTCCCTGTGCTCTATACCGGTCGTAATGGCCGGGTGGCCCACGAGTGCATCCTGGATATCCGCCCGCTCAAAGAAGCCTCCGGGATCAGCGAGATGGACGTGGCAAAGCGCCTGATGGACTATGGCTTCCACGCGCCGACCATGAGCTTCCCGGTGGCGGGCACCCTGATGGTCGAGCCGACAGAATCCGAGTCCAAGCGCGAGCTGGACCGTTTCGTCGAGGCGATGACGGCGATCCGTGCCGAGATCGCCAAGGTGGAGGCGGGGAGCTGGAGCCTGGAGGACAACCCCCTGGTCAAGGCCCCGCACACTCAGGACGACGTGATGGACGAGCAGTGGCATCGTGCCTACACCCGCGCCGAAGCGGTCTTCCCGTCAGAGGCCGTGCGTGCCGCCAAGCTGTGGCCGAGCGTCAATCGCATCGACGATGTCTATGGGGATCGTAATCTCTTCTGTGCCTGCGTGCCTCTGGAGGCTTATAAGGCGTAATCGGATTGATACCAAGGGGAGGGAGGCCTGTGTGCCTCCCTCTTTTTTATGGAGCGGTGTGGACATGGTCAGATGAGGTGACAGCTGAATCTAATCAAATCCAGTCAACGGTGTTTATCGGCCAAGACGGGTCGATGTGGTGGCCAGTTAATCGTCGAATGACTCAATTGAGGTAGGCGATGAGTGGTATCGGCGCCTCATTAATGGTAAAGTTTTGCCGTTTTCAGGTTTCCCTAGCCGCATGAGGTTTATCTGTGGTACGGGCCCGGAGTGGCACTTATCGGGAGCGATAAATGAACCACAGCGATAACGTACAGAGCACGAGATTGGTTAAAAGCAGCGTGTTGGGAGCTGTAACCCACGTGCGGTAGCCTTGTCTTTTGATAATGCTTTGCCTGAAATTCATCCACTTTTGGGGCTTCGCGCTCGTTTGGTCGGCACCTTTCCTGCCTACTTTATTCCTTCGGTTACTGAACCTGTCGTTTTGCAAGGAGCCCGTTATCTCCTGCTCTGCATGTTCGCTTCTATTACCCCTCTGACGTGGTTAAAGAGACTCATGAAAATTTTGGTTACCGGCGGCGCCGGCTTTATCGGCTCTGCCGTGGTTCGTCATATTATTCGAGACACCCAGGATGCGGTGGTTAACCTCGACAAGCTCACCTATGCGGGTAACCTCGAATCGCTGGCCGATGTATCGCCAAGCGATCGTTATGCCTTCGAACAGGTGGATATCTGCAACCGCGCCGAGCTGGATCGGGTATTTGCCCAGCACCAGCCGGATGCGGTGATGCACCTGGCGGCCGAGAGCCACGTTGATCGCTCCATTACAGGCCCGGCGGATTTTATCGAGACCAACATCGTCGGCACCTACATGCTGCTGGAGGCCGCTCGCGCCTACTGGAACGCTCTGGACGAGGTACGCAAGGCAGCTTTCCGCTTCCATCACATCTCCACCGACGAGGTGTATGGCGACCTGCCCCATCCGGATGAAGTGGGCCCCGGTGTGGCACTGCCGCTCTTCACCGAAACTACCCCCTATGCCCCCAGCAGCCCCTATTCTGCCTCCAAGGCCTCCAGTGACCATCTGGTGCGCGCTTGGCGCCGTACTTACGGCCTGCCGACCATAGTCACCAACTGCTCCAACAATTACGGCCCGTTCCACTTCCCCGAGAAGCTGATCCCGCTGGTCATCCTCAATGCACTCGATGGCAAGCCGCTGCCGGTGTACGGTAAGGGTGACCAGATCCGTGACTGGCTCTATGTGGAAGATCACGCTCGGGCGCTCTACAAGGTGGTCACCACGGGCGTGGTAGGGGAGACCTACAACATTGGCGGACACAATGAGAAGCAAAATCTGGAGGTGGTGCACACTATCTGCGATCTGCTTGACGAGATGGTGCCTAAAGCCTGCTCCTATCGGGAACAGATCACCTATGTCGCCGATCGCCCTGGCCACGACCGTCGTTATGCCATCGATGCCAGCAAGATGAGCAGTGAACTGAATTGGCAGCCGCAAGAGACCTTCGAATCCGGTATCCGCAAAACCGTAAAGTGGTATCTGGATAACCAGCAGTGGGTCAGCAACGTCAAGAGCGGTGCCTATCAATCCTGGATCGAGCAGAACTATGGGGAGCGAGCCTGATGCATATCCTGCTGTTTGGCAAAAACGGTCAGGTGGGTTGGGAGTTGCAGCGCTCGCTCGCCCCATTGGGCCGTATCACCGCCGTCGACTTCGACTCCACCGACTATTGCGGCGACTTTAGTAACCCGGCGGGGGTGGCCGAAACGGTACGACTAGTCAAACCGGATGTGATCGTGAACGCGGCGGCGCATACGGCGGTTGACAAGGCCGAGAGCGAGCGTGAGTTTGCCGAGCTGCTTAACGCAACCAGCGTGGCGGCGATTGCCAGAGAAGCCCAAGTGCTGGGCTCCTGGCTGGTACACTATTCCACCGATTATGTATTCGATGGCAGTGGCGAACGTCCCTGGGTTGAAACCGATGCGACGGCTCCTCTCAACGTCTATGGTGAGACCAAGCTGGCAGGAGAACAGGCGGCAGCACTCTGCTCCCGTCATCTTATCTTCCGCACAAGCTGGGTTTATGCCGCCCGTGGCGCCAACTTCGCCAAGACCATGCTGCGTGTTGGCAAGGAGCGTAGCGAAATCTCAGTCATCAATGACCAGTTTGGCGCCCCGACTGGTGCCGAGTTGCTGGCCGATTGCACCGCCCACGCACTCCGCGTGGCGCAGCTCAAACCCGAGGTCGCCGGGCTGTACCATCTGATTGCCTCCGGCACCACCACCTGGTTTGAGTACGCCCAGCTGGTGCTTGCCAACGCCAGAGAGGCCGGTGTTGAACTGGCGGTCACGCAACTCAATGCCGTGCCGACCAGCGCCTTCCCAACCCCGGCCAAACGCCCACACAACTCCCGTTTGGATACCAGCAAATTCCAGCGCACCTTCGATCTGGTGCTGCCGGACTGGAAGGTCGGTGTGGAGCGGATGTTGACCGAGATCCTCGGCAAGTAAATCACTGGCCAGGGTCGTATTGCACACCTCCTTGGCTGGCAGGGATAAAACGGAAAGGTGTGGCCTCAAGCCACCCTTTTCTTTGCAGCTTAAAACAAGAAATAAGCATCATGACCAAACGTAAAGGCATTATTCTGGCCGGTGGTTCCGGCACCCGTCTCTATCCGGTCACCATGGCGGTGAGCAAGCAGCTGTTGCCCATCTATGACAAGCCGATGATCTACTACCCGCTCAGCACTTTGATGCTGGCCGGTATTCGCGATATTTTGATCATCAGTACGCCGCAAGACACCCCCCGTTTCGAACAATTGCTGGGTGATGGCAGCCAGTGGGGCCTGAACCTGCAATATAAGGTACAGCCAAGCCCGGACGGCTTGGCGCAAGCCTTTATTCTGGGTGAAGAGTTTATCGGCTCAGACCCCTGTGCGCTGGTGCTGGGTGACAACATCTTCTATGGCCACGACCTGCAGAAACAACTGGAGGCGGCCGCAACCAAAGAGAGCGGCGCCACCGTATTTGCCTACCATGTGCATGACCCCGAGCGTTATGGGGTGGTGGAATTTGATAAAGAGGGTATCGCTATCTCTCTGGAAGAGAAGCCACTGGAGCCCAAGAGCAACTATGCGGTGACCGGCCTCTATTTCTACGACAACAGCGTGGTAGAGATCGCCAAGAGTCTGAAGCCGTCGCCCCGTGGCGAGCTGGAAATTACCGATGTGAACCGTATCTACCTGGAACAAGGTAATCTATCGGTGGCCATGATGGGCCGCGGTTATGCCTGGCTTGATACCGGTACCCATGAAAGCATGATTGAAGCGAGCAACTTTATTCAGACTATTGAAACCCGTCAGGGGTTGAAAGTGGCCTGTCCGGAAGAGATCGCTTATCGCCAGAAATTTATAACTGCAGAGCAGGTTCGTGAACTGGCTGCACCGTTGGCAAAGAATGCGTATGGCCAATATTTGTTAAGAATGGTTGCCAAAGCCTGATGTGATATGGGGGAGGGAATATACTTCCCCCATAAAATTTTAATTAAGTGTGTATAGACAGATGAATGTAATCAAGACAGCAATTCCAGATGTGCTTATCTTTGAGCCAAAAGTATTTGGTGATGAGCGTGGTTTTTTCTTTGAGAGTTTCAACCACAAGTTGTTTGAAGAGGCGGTAGGATATCCGGTGACTTTTGTACAGGATAATCACTCCAAATCTTCAAAAGGCGTATTGCGTGGCTTGCACTATCAATTGCCTCCCCATGCCCAGGGCAAACTGGTGCGTTGTGTGGCCGGTGAAGTGTTCGATGTGGCGGTAGATATCCGCAAAAGCTCACCGACCTTCGGGCAATGGGTGGGAGTTCATTTGTCAGGTGAAAATAAGCGGCAGTTATGGATCCCGGAAGGGTTTGCCCATGGGTTTGTTACGTTAACGGATACAGCCGAGTTTCTTTATAAGACCACAGATTATTATGCACCCTCATTCGAGGCTAGCATTAATTGGAATGACAACGATATCGCAATAGAGTGGCCGTTCTCATATCCCCCATTGCTTTCAAGTAAAGACTCACAGGGTAGTAATTTTAATAATGCAACATGCTTTGAGTAAATGATGGATATTATTGTAAAGGTTCAACCATCCAATATTCAGTTTAATGCAGTTGAGAATGTGACGATTCTTGAGTCTGCTTTAAAGTCCGGTGTTATCCTGGAACACAGTTGCAAGAATGGCTCTTGTGGTTTGTGTGTTTCACAATTGGTCTCGGGAGCGGTTATTGGTCAAGAGGGTGAAAAATTCACATCTGGCCAAAGCTTTCTGACCTGTCAGTGCAAACCCTCTTCAAGTGAACTTATTATTGAGGCCGAATATTATCCTGAGTTAGCTGGAATTGTAAGGAAGGTGACTCCATGTAAGGTCTCATCGATAGATAAAAGTGCTCAGTTTGCTATTTTTAAATTTAGATTGCCTCCCACTGCTGCATTTAAATATCTGCCAGGCCAGTATATCAACCTCAGCTATCAAGGTGTAACAAGAAGTTACTCGATAGCCAACGCTGATAGTAATGATGGTATTGAATTGCATATTAGACGTGTGCCTGACGGGGTTATGAGTGAGCTATTATTCTCTGATGTTACAGTCAACTCATTGCTGAGAATGGATGGTCCAATTGGAACATTTTTTGTGAGGCCAGATACCAAGCCGATTGTATTTTTGGCAGGAGGGACAGGCTTTGCACCAGTGAAAGCAATGGTTGAGTCTTTGATCGCCCAAGAAAGCTCCAGAGATATATCGATTTATTGGGGTATGAACTCGAGCAAGGATTTTTATTCTGATTTACCCATTGAATGGGCCTCTAAATTTAAAAATGTCAAGTATATCCCTGTGGTGTCTGGTGACGATTATGAATGGAATGGAAGAAAAGGTTTGGTACATAAAGCAGTAATTGAAGATATCCAAGATATGTCCAATAGCTGTGTTTATGCCTGTGGCTCACCTCAAATGATTGCTGCAGCAAAACAGGATTTCATTCTTGCAGGGCTTTTAGAAAAACAATTTTTTTCTGACGCATTTACCGCATCAAAATAAGTGAGAGACGAAATGAAGGCAGTAATTCTTGCTGGTGGTTTGGGCACTCGCCTAAGCGAAGAGACGGTTGTAAAACCCAAGCCGATGGTAGAAATCGGCGGCAAACCAATACTTTGGCACATTATGAAGATGTATTCTGCTCATGGTATAAATGATTTCATCATCTGCTGTGGTTACAAGGGTTATGTCATCAAGGAATATTTCGCCAACTATTTTCTTCACATGTCGGATGTGACTTTCCATATGGCAGAAAATCGGATGGAGGTGCATGAAAAACGTGCCGAGCCGTGGAATGTAACTCTTGTGGACACTGGCGATGCATCTATGACCGGTGGCCGCCTCAAGCGTGTTAGTGAATATGTAAAAGATGATGAGGCATTTTTGTTCACTTACGGTGATGGTGTGTCTGATGTTGATATCAAGGCAAGCATCGATTTCCACAAGAGCCATGGAAAGCTGGCAACACTGACTGCAACTTATCCTCCTGGCCGTTTTGGTGCGTTGGATATTCATAATAATCAAATTCTTTCTTTCAAAGAAAAACCAAGAGGCGATGGGGCTCTGATCAATGGTGGTTTCTTTGTATTAAGTCCCAAGGTCATCGATCTCATCGACAACGATGCAACCACTTGGGAACAAGAACCGCTCATGGCACTGGCAGAACAGGGTCAATTGATGGCTTATGAGCATGATGGCTTCTGGCAGCCGATGGATACTCTGCGCGATAAGCACTACCTCGAAGAACTCTGGCAAAAAGACAAAGCACCCTGGAAGGTATGGGAGTGATGGCCGTGATAGATCCTGATTTCTGGAAAAATAAACGTGTCTTTATGACCGGACATACCGGCTTTAAAGGGGGCTGGTTGGCTCTTTGGCTGGAAGAAATGGGGGCTGAAGTTCGCGGTTATTCTTTGCCTGCACCAACTCAGCCTAGTTTGTTTGAAGAGGCAAAAGTTCGCCAAGGCTTGCTTTCGGAAGAAGGCGATATTCGCGATTTTTTCCATCTACGTGAAGCTATTGCGAATTTTAAGCCGGAAATTGTCTTCCATATGGCGGCCCAGCCGTTGGTGCGGCTCTCCTACGATGAGCCCATCGAGACTTACTCAACTAACGTGATGGGTACCGTCTATCTGCTTGAGGCGGTTAAGCAAGTCGGTGGCGTCAAAGCTGTAGTCAATATCACCAGCGATAAATGTTATGACAATCGCGAGTGGGTGTGGGGCTATCGTGAAGATGAGGCGATGGGTGGATATGATCCTTACTCCAACAGTAAGGGATGCGCAGAACTGGTTGCTTCGGCGTATCGTAATTCCTTTTTCAACTCTAAGGACTATGCCAAACACGGTGTAGCATTGGCATCGGTGCGAGCTGGTAATGTCATTGGTGGTGGTGACTGGGCTAAGGATCGACTAATCCCTGATATCTTGCGCTCATTTCAGGATGAGCAGCCCGTGGTAATTCGTAATCCGCACTCGATCCGCCCTTGGCAGCATGTGTTGGAACCGCTGTCTGGTTATCTGCTGGTTGCTCAGCATCTCTATCTGGATGGTCCCGATTTTGCCGAAGGTTGGAACTTCGGACCTAATGAACAGGATGCCAAACCCGTACAATTCATTGTCGAGAAAATGGTAAAGCTATGGGGCGAAAGTGCGAGCTGGCAGCTCGATGGTGCCGATCACCCTCATGAAGCTCACTACCTCAAGCTCGATTGCTCCAAAGCAAAAATGCGTATGGGATGGCATCCTCGTTGGGATCTGGTCACTACCTTGGAGCGAATTATCAAATGGCATAAAGCGTGGTTGGCTGGGCAGGATATGCGTGAAGTTAGTTTGCGCGAGATCCGTGACTATATGTCAGCTGGTTAATTTAGTTTTTAAAGCATAAAGGCTTCCGGCCTGTCTGCTGTCAAGGTAGTATCCTTGTCCCTTTATTTTCCCCCCCAAGTCAGCGATTTGGCTGAAAACCTAATAACAGGAACAGATTAATGAGTGCACAAGCTCTGCGTGAACAAATCTCCCAACTGGTGGCCCAGTATGCCGAACAGGCTATGGCGCCAAAGCCGTTTGTTGCCGGTAATAGTGTGGTCCCTCCTTCTGGGAAGGTGATTGGTGCCCGCGAGCTGCAGTTGATGGTCGAGGCTTCTCTTGATGGTTGGCTGACTACCGGACGATTCAATGATGCTTTCGAGAAGAAGTTGGGTGAATACATTGGTGTTCCTCATGTATTGACCACCACTTCGGGCTCCTCTGCCAACTTGCTGGCCCTGACTGCCTTGACGTCCCACAAGCTGGGTGCGCGTGCTCTGAAGCCTGGTGATGAGGTGATCACTGTTGCTGCCGGTTTCCCGACCACCGTGAACCCCACCATTCAGAATGGTCTCATCCCGGTATTTGTCGATGTTGATATTCCCACTTACAACATTGATGCTTCTTTGATTGAAGCGGCAGTAACCGAAAAAACCAAAGCCATCATGGTCGCCCATACTCTGGGCAATCCATTCAATCTGGCTGAAGTTCGTCGTATTGCTGACAAATACAATCTGTGGCTGATTGAAGACTGCTGCGATGCCCTGGGCACAAAATATGATGGCAAGATGGTCGGCACCTTTGGCGACATCGGGACAGTCAGTTTCTATCCGGCTCACCATATCACCATGGGTGAAGGTGGGGCTGTATTTACCAAATCTGGCGAACTGAAGAAGATCATCGAATCCTTCCGTGACTGGGGGCGAGATTGCTACTGTGCTCCTGGTTGTGACAATACTTGTGGCAAGCGTTTCAGCCAACAGCTTGGTTCACTGCCTGACGGTTATGACCACAAGTACACCTACTCCCACTTGGGTTACAACCTCAAGATTACCGATATGCAGGCGGCCTGTGGTTTGGCACAGTTAGAGCGTGTGGAGGAACTTGTCGAGAAGCGCAAGGCTAACTTTGCTTATTTGAAAGCGGGTCTTGCCAACTGTGCGGAGTTCCTCGAATTGCCTGAAGCAACGCCTAACTCCGAGCCATCCTGGTTTGGTTTCCCTATCACCCTGAAAGAAACTGCTGGTGTCAGCCGTCTTGAACTGATCAAATTCCTTGATGAGGCTAAGGTTGGTACTCGCCTGTTATTTGCCGGTAATCTGACCCGCCAGCCCTATTTTGCGGGCCGTGAATACCGTGTCGTAGGTGAGCTGACCAATACCGACCGTATCATGAACCAGACCTTCTGGATTGGCATCTACCCAGGTTTGACTCACGATCACTTGGATTATGTGATTGCCAAGTTTGAAGAGTTTTTTGGTGTGAGTTTCTAATACAGGCGGGGAGGGGAATTCCCTCCCCCAGGTAACAGTTATGAGAATTATTATAACAGGCATAAGTGGTTATCTTGGGAGTCAGATAGCTAACGCATTAATAAATAAGCATGAAATTGCAGGCACGGTTAGAAAAAAATCTTCGCTAACAAGATTAGATGATAAAGCTCAAATTGAGTTGATCACTGTTGATGAAGGCGATTGGGAAGATAAAGTTAAGTCATTTAAACCAGACATCGTGATCAACACGGCCGCGTTATATGGCCGTAAAGGTGAAAGTGTATCAGCATTAATAGAGGCTAACTTTTTATTTCCAATCAGACTGATTGAAAATCTGGATGTAAATACAGTATTTATTAATTGTGGTACTTCTTTACCATCGTCGGTGAGTTTTTATGCGCAAACAAAAAATCAATTTGTTGATTTGGCAAAAGCTTTTTGTGAAACTAAAAAAGTTAAGTTAATAAATTTAAGATTGGAGCATTTCTTTGGTCCGGACGATGATGAAAGTAAATTCACCAGTTATGTGATCAATCAGTGCTTAAAAAACTTACCACTAAACCTGACTGAAGGCTCACAACTTAGAGATTTTATCTACATCGATGATTTGTTAAATGCATTTGAATGTATTATTAAATCACTAGATAAATTAGCACGGTTTGAGAATATTGATGTTGGGTCTGGCAAAGCAATAACGGTTAGAGAGTTTGTTGAAACAGTGATTAGCATAACGTGCAGCAAATCAAAAGTTAATTTTGGTGCTGTACCAATGCGTGAAAATGAACTTATGTATAGCTGTGCTAATACCGAATTTTTAATGAATTTGAATTGGAATAATCCACTTAGTATGAATGAAGCCATTTCCAGAATGATCAATAAGGAAAAAAAATGAAACTGTTAATTACTGGTGGTTGTGGTTTTTTGGGAAGTAACTTAGCCTCGAATGCGATCAAATTGGGTATGGATGTCATCATATTTGACAACCTCTCTCGGTTTGGGTCTACTGAAAATCTAAAATGGTTGCAATCAATTGGTGATTTTAGTTTTGTTCATGGTGATATCCGTAATAAGAATGATGTTAGCCGTTTGATCGCAAAGTACATGCCAGATACTGTATTCCATTTGGCTGGTCAAGTAGCGATGACAACTTCAATTGATAATCCACAAATGGATTTTGAAGTTAATATTGGTGGAACAGTTAACTTGTTAGAGGCTATTCGGATTTTTAATCCTGAGTGTGGCATAATTTATTCATCAACAAATAAAGTATATGGTGATCTTGAGCAATTCACTTATCGTGAAACGGATACACGTTATGAGTGTATCGAAAAGCCGAATGGTTTTGACGAGGCAGTGCAATTAACTTTCCATTCACCTTATGGTTGCTCTAAGGGTGCGGCAGATCAATATATGTTAGATTATGCTCGTATCTTTGGATTGAAGACTGTAGTCTTTAGACATTCATCAATGTATGGAGGCCGCCAGTTTGCAACCTACGATCAGGGTTGGGTAGGTTGGTTTTGCCAAAAAGCGGTTGAGGCCAGTAAAGGCAACACCCAGCCATTTACTATTTCAGGTAATGGCAAGCAGGTTAGAGATGTCCTGCATGCAGAAGATATGATCTCATTGTATTTTAAAGCAATGAAATCTTTGAATGATATTCAAGGAAATGCATTTAACATTGGTGGTTCGATTAAAAATAGTTTGTCATTGTTAGAGTTGTTTGATTTATTACAGGTTCAAGCAGGTGCCAAATTGAATTATATTAAACTACCTGTCAGAGAAAGTGATCAAAAAGTCTTTGTGGCTGATATATCAAAGATCAATAATCTAATTGATTGGCAACCAAATGTATCTGCTGAGACGGGCGTCCAAAAAATGTTTGATTGGTGCAATTATAACTAATAGGGAGGCCATGCTAACATGGCATGGCCTAAATAAAATGATAAAGATACCAAGGCATATACTCATCGCAGGATCATCTTGGATTGCTAGGTTTATTTCTGCTACAGTGCAGATTTTTTGTATTCGCTATGTAATAGAGGCTCAGGGTTATAGTGGTTACTCGGTATTTGCATTATTGTCATCTTTGTTAGCATGGGCTATCTTATTTGAATTTGGTATTGGAAATGCCTTGCAAAACTATATATCTGAAAGAATCGCAAGTAGGAATGAATACTACAGTTATATATGGTATTTAGGGCGATTTAGTTTTATTTTTGCTTTAGCTATGTTGGCTTTTGTATATCCTTTTTCTGATAATCTATCTTCTTGGTATTTAAAAAGTGCAGAATATTTAAGTGCTGAATATAAATCATCTCTTTTTTATTTCACTATATCTATCTTTGCATTTGGAGCTATCGGTTCAATAGTTTATAAGATCTGGTATGCAGAGCAAAAAGGTTGGTTGGCTAATTTAGTTATAGCTATATCCTCATTATTGGGATTGTGTTTTGTTTACTTGTGTACTATTACCCCAGAATTTAACTCCTTACACTTCATAATTATTGCTTTTTTTTCTCCGCAAGCAATTATATCATTTGGCTTTTTTGTATTCAGGTTTTACAATGCCAAAATGAACTTGGTAAAAAATAAAGTTAGTATCAATGCTAAACCTGTTTTTCATCGTGCATTCGGATTTTGGGGATTTGCTGTTATCGCGACTATAGTTTTACAGGCAGATGCAATCGTACTTTCTCAAAAAATCTCAGCGAGTGATATTGCGCTATATTTTATTATGGCAAAAATATTTGGCATGGTTGGTTTTATATATTCGGCATTGCTGCAGGCCATTTGGCCAGTATGTACAGAATTGCGAGTAAAAAAAGAATGGGTAAAATTAAAATCATTATCTAATACATATGTCGCGATTGGTTTTTTTCTTGTGTTATTCTCAGGCATAGCAATATATACGTTTCGATCAATTTTATTTGATGTTTTATCTGTGGGGATTGATTATGATATATCTCCATGGTTATTTGTATTGTTTACTGTTTACTTTATATTGCGGGTATGGAGTGACATGCATGCCATGTTATTACAGAGCATAAATTATATTCGTCCATTATGGTACATAGTTCCAATTCAAGCATCAATTTGTATTTGCGTTCAATGGTATATGGCGGATTACTTTGGATTATATGGGATAATATCTGGGTTGATAATATCCTTTTTATGCACAACATGTATATATCTCCCATATGCATATAGAAAAAAGTTAAAAGAGATATCGTATGCTTAATAAAAATGATGGTCTTCCTCTTGTAAGTATATTAATTCCAGTGTTTAATCGAGAGGAGTTTATTGGCGAAACAATAACCAGCGCGCTTTCACAAACGTATAGAAATATTGAAGTTATTGTTGTCGATAATGCGAGCACGGACAACACATGGTCAGTGTGCAGTCATTATGCAAATTCAGATTCAAGGGTTAAAATTTATCGAAATGAGCAAAATCTTGGACCTGTTAATAACTGGAAAAAATGTATATATTACGCCTCTGGTATATATGCAAAAATATTGTGGTCAGATGATTTAATATCAAGTGACTATGTCGAAAAAACCATGAGTATCTTTAATGATGATATTGGTTTTGTTTTCACCTCGGTTGTAATCAATGATAGCTTTGAGAAAAAAGACAAAGTGTATTATAAATACGGTGATACTGGTCTTTACTCTTCAATTAGGTACATACACGACTCGGTATTAATGGGGGAGCTACCAGTTTCTCCTGGTTGTGCAATGTTTCGTTTATCAGATCTGAAAAAGAATTTGGTAAGTGAAATTGACTCTCCAAGCTTTCATGACTTTGCTAACCATGGTGCTGGGCCTGATCTACTATTATTTCTGCTTACCGCCCTTCATTATCCCTATGTTGGTTTTATTAATGAGCCACTGTCTTTTTTTCGTGAGCATGGCGGTTCGATATCACTTCAAATGAAAAGAATTGATTTATATGACCGCTATCAGCAAGCAAGATTATGGTTTTCTTATCATTTTTTACCTAAAGAAATTCAAATAAAGATATCAAGCATTACATGGGTGCAACGATTGTTTTTGACAAGAGAAATTAATCAACCGTCTATAATAAAAAAACTATATGGTGATAAAATTAAATTGCCAACAGCAATTAATGCTTTAACGTTTTTTTTACATAGAGTATTAAAAAAAATTCGCCAAAATATGTATAAATAAAACTATCTCATCAGGGATGCTATACGTTGAAGTATAGCAATTATCCAAATAACTGTTCCGAAATGTAGATCACTGGTTCGGGGAAGAAGGGCGTTGTTGAATAAAAGAATCTTTCACTGGTTGAACGCAACTCTGGCCCAAATTGCACGCTTAGAAGGGCAATTCTTTCGCAGCAGCGCTGCCTGCTAGTAGCAGGAACGACTGATTCTATGTGTCAAAGCTGAGCAGAAATGCTTTTGTTCAACAACGCCGGGAAGAAGGGAACTCGGCGTCGTTTGTGCGCTCTGATCAATCGCCAAACCAACCAAACGAGGCCTTGTTGCTCAAATCGGGGAACTATCTGTCATCTCGGTGATCAGATTCTGTAGCGTAGTCTCCGAGAGCATCAGATGGGCAAGTACACGATCAGCAACTGGCAACAGTACAATCAAGCATTGGTGCAACGTGATCTAACCCACTCTCGATGGACACCTGGTTAAGTGAGTAAAATCACTGACAGAGGTACATCATGACCAAAGCAACGATCGAACAGAAAACACCCAGAACCCGTTACTCTCAGCAATACAA
>NZ_JBFODE010000022.1:0-28821 GCF_040908155.1 Aeromonas sp. R6-2
ATGCGCATAAAAAATCCGAAACCAATCAATAGGTTTCGGATTTTCACACATCAGAAGGATCGGTCAATGGATCCTTAACTGATCGGCATTAGGGCAGTTGCCCGGGCTTTTTCATCCGCTACATCAGGAGAAGATCGCCTTCAGGACGTAGAAGATGATGATGGAGAGGATGGCGCCAGCCGGCAGGGTGATGACCCAGGAGACCACGATGTTGCGCAGCACGCCCAGGTTCAGGGCGGCGATGCCACGGGCCAGGCCTACCCCCATCACGGCACCGACCAGGGTCTGGGTGGTGGAGATGGGCAGACCGGTACCGGAGGCGATCACCACGGTGGCGGCGGTCGCTAGCTGGGCGGCGAAGCCACGGCTCGGGGTCAGGTGGGTAATGCCGGTACCGACGGTGGCCATCACCTTCTCACCCATGGTGGCCAGACCGATGACGATGCCGATGCCGCCGAGCGGCAGGATCCACCAGGCGATGTGGGCCTTGCCGGCGATCTCGCCACCGGATGCGACGATGGAGGTCACCGCGGAGAGGGGGCCGATGGCGTTGGCCACATCGTTGGAGCCGTGGGCAAAGGCCATGGCACAGGCGGTGATGATCATCAGGATGCCGAACACCTTCTCCACGTTGGCGTAGTGCATCTTGCTGTCATCCTGCGGGTTGTAATTCTGACCGCGGATGTAGAACCAACCGGCCAGGGCCACCAGCAGGGAGATGCCGATGGAGAGCAGGATCCCTTCGCCGTCGGTCAGGTGCAGGCCGACGTGGGAGAGTCCCTTCTTGATGGTCACCAGGCAGATGACCAGCGAGGTGAGGAACATGTAGAAGGGGACATAGCGCTTGGCATTGGCCAGCGGGTTGTCGGTGTTGAAGATCAGCTTCTGTACGCTGATGAACATGAAGTAGGCGATGAGGCCGGAGAGAGCCGGGGTGATGACCCAGGAGCCGACGATGCCACCAAACTTGTCCCACTGTACCGACTCGGGGCCAATGCTCACCACGCCGAAGCCGACGATGGCACCGACGATGGAGTGAGTGGTGGAGACCGGCCAGCCAAAATAGGAGGCCAGGATCAGCCAGGCACCGGCAGCCAGCAGGGAGGCGATCATACCGAGTACCAGCAGGTCCGGGGTATCGGCAAAGGCCGCCGGGTCTATGATGCCGTTACGGATGGTGGCCGTCACCTCGCCGCCCGCCAGATAGGCGCCGGCGAATTCGAAGATCATGGCGATGATGATGGCCTGGCGGATGGTCAGGGATTTGGTCCCGACCGAGGTACCCATGGCGTTGGCCACATCGTTGGCACCGATACCCCATGCCATCATGAAGCCGAACACGGCCGCAATGAGCACCAGGGTGGTGCCATAGTTCGCAATAATATCCATCAATGTCTACCAGTCTGTGGATTAAGAACGAGCCAGCATCAGTTCCAGGCGCTCGCCTACGCGCTCTGCCTGGTCTGCCAGATCTCCTACCCATTCAAGGATCTTGTACAGGAACATCATATCGATCGGGTTGTACTGCTGCTCCACAGCCTGGAGCTTCTGACGCAGACCGATCTGCATGGCATCCGTGTCATCCTCGATCAGATCCAGTTGATGGATCATCTCGGCAACGAGTTCAACTTCGCGCCCCTTGAAGCCGGTCTCGAGCAGGTCGTCGAGCTCCTCGATGGCTTTCTTGGCCTGGGCGGTGGCATCGATACAGCGCTTGAGGTAGGCCATGAAGTCGGCCCGCATCTCGACGGGGAACTCCATGCGGCGACCCAGCATGCGGCCCGAGATATCCTTGGCGCGGTTGGCGATCTTGTCCTGCTGGGTCAGCAGTTCCAGCAGATCGGTACGGGCAACCGGCATGAAGAGACCGCGCGGCAGCTTGAGACGGATCTCGCGCTTGAGCACGTCGGCCTCTTTCTCGAGCTGGGCGATGTGACCACGAGCCTGTTCGGCCTGGTCCCAACGACCGTCGGCAACGGCATCGAAGAAGGGAATGAGCTGCTCGCAGCAGGTATGCACCTTGGCAATGTGCTTTTGCAGCGGCTTGATGGGGGACTTGGCAAAAAGTCCCAGGATAGTATTTACTGGCATAGCCAAACCTGTGTCGGTGAAAAAACACGCGATACGCTGTTGTGAGGGGCGCATGGTAACCGAACTGGGGGTGCAATAAAACCGTCATTTTGCCGCATTATGCCTATCGGATGTCGCCCGCTTTCCCCCATTTCGCCGCCAACCCGCCTCGCGCCTGCCTGGAAGCCAAGATGAGCCAAGAGATTGAAATTAAATTTTGCCTGAACCGGGCCGGTTCAGAAACGTTATCCACTTTTTTACCAAGGTTACCGATTGTGTCTCGTTCCTGTTACAAGTTGGGGAACAGTTACTTCGACACCCCGGATCTGGCGCTGCGCCGCCTCGACATGGGGCTGCGGATCCGGCGCTGGGGAGAGGAGGCCGAGCAGACCATCAAGTGCCGCGGTCAGGTGCTGGGTGGACTCCATGCCAGACCCGAGTACAACACTCCCATCGAGGGGGAACGGCCGGATCTCTCCCGTTTCCCCCGCGACATCTGGCCCGATGAGGAGACGGTGGCGTGGCTGCAGGCAAACCTGCATCCCCTGTTTCGTACCGACTTCCGTCGCGAGGCGCTGCAGTTGGCACAGTCCGGTGTGGCCATCGAACTGGCTCGGGATGAGGGGGAAATTGTGGGCCGCCTCGGCCGTGAGCCTATCGATGAGCTGGAGCTGGAGCTCAAGTCCGGTCCGGCCTCGGCCCTGTTCGATCTCGCCGAGCGACTGGCGGCCCTGGGTGGATTGCGCCCGGGGCATCTCTCCAAGGCCCAGCGGGGCTATCGACTGGCGGGACAGGCGGCCCCCTGGGCGCTGCGCTCTGAACGGCCAGCCGTGGACGATCTGGCCGCGCTGATGGAGGATATGCAGCACCATGAGGCCTGCTGGCTGGCGGGAGTGGCAGGCGCTGCCGAACGCATGGGAGAGGATGCCCGCCTGTTGCTGGCACAGGCCGAGGGGCGCCACTGGCGGGCCCCTCTGGCGAGCTGGTGGCGCCACTGGGAGGCGGCTCCCGAAGAAGCGCTCCTCTATGGGAGCGATTACGCCCTGTTCCTGCTACGACTCACTCGCCAGTTGCACGGCGCCTGAACAACGAAGCCCCTCGTCGAGGGGCTTCTTCATCAGTAGCGGGGGGGCATGCCATCCGGCACCGTCTTGAAGCGACGATGCAGCCACATGTACTGCTCGGGGGCGCGGCGCACTGCGGCCTCGACCACCTGATTGGTGCGGGTGGCATCGGCGATATCATCGCCGCTCGGGTACCCTTCGAGGGGGGCGCCGATGTGCAGCACATAGCCTTGATCGTCACGGATGTTGTAGCAGGGGAGGGTCACCGTATTCTTGACCCGGGCCAGGGTCGCCGTACCCGTGATGGTGGCAGCCTGCTCGACCCCGAAGAAGGGGACGAAGACGCTGGCGTGGCTGCCGTAGTCGTGATCCGGGGCATACCAGAGGGCGTCGCCATTGCGCAGGGCCTTGATCATCCCCTTCACATCGATGCGATCGACCAGATACTTGTTGGACTTGCAGCGGCCGTGATATTGGGCGTACTCCAGCACCGGATTGGTGTTGGGGCGATAGACGCCCACTCCGGGGCGCAACAGACCGAAGCAGCGGGCGTTGAGCTCCAGAGTCAGGAAGTGGCAGGAGAGCAGCAAGATCCCCTGACCCCGCTCCAGGGCCGCGATGAGGTGCTCTTCTCCCTCGACCCGCATCAGGTTGCGCATGCGCCAGTCTGGCCAGAACCAGGCCATGCCCACCTCGAAGATGGCGCAGCCGACGCTCTCGAAGTGGCGTACCAACAGGGCTTCCCGCTCTTGCTGCGAGAGTTCGGGGAAGGCCAGCTCGATGGAGCGGCGTGCCACCTTGACCCGTGACTTGAGCAGCGTCATGGCCAGGCGTCCCAGGCCTACTCCCAACCGCATCTGCCAGCGCCAGGGCAGCAGTACCAGCAGCCAGAGCAGGGCCAATCCGAACCACTGCAGCCAGTAGCGGGGATGGAACAGACGAGGCTCCAGACGGGGAAGACGTTCGGCGGACATGGGCGCTCCTTGTGGGATTTCAGAGGGCGGATTCTAGCCGAAAAGCGATGCGATAGGGGAGATAGTATCGCCGGAAAGCTGCTCTGGGGCGTGCAGGCATGCTAGAATCCCGCCCAGTTTTTCCGCTTCGAGAGAGCATTTCAGATGAAGATCACCCTGCCCGATTTCAATAAGGCCCGAGTCCTGGTCGTTGGCGATGTCATGCTGGATCGCTATTGGCATGGTCCGAGCAGTCGCATCTCCCCCGAGGCTCCGGTTCCCGTGGTCAAGGTGGAGCATATCGAGGAGCGCCCGGGCGGCGCCGCCAACGTGGCCCTCAACGCCGCGGCCCTGGGGGCCCACGCCACCCTGCTCGGCCTGACCGGGCAGGATGAGGCGGCCGACGCCCTCGAGGGCAAGATGGCCGGCGTCAAGGTCGCCTGTGATTTCGTGCGGCTGGATGACTACCCCACCATCACCAAGCTGCGCGTGCTGTCTCGTAACCAGCAGTTGCTGCGCCTCGACTTCGAAGAGGGGTTCCACTCCGTCGATGCCGGCCTGCTGATGGCGAAGATCGAGGCGGCCCTGCCCCAGAGCGATGTGATGATCCTCTCCGATTACGCCAAGGGGGCGCTCAACGACGTGCCCGGCATGATTCAGCGTGCCCGTGCCGCCGGTATTCCGGTTCTGGTCGACCCCAAGGGCACCGATTTCGAGAAGTACCGCGGTGCCACCCTGCTCACCCCCAACATGTCCGAGTTCGAGGCCGTGGTGGGCAAGGTGAAGAGCGAAGAGGAGCTGGTCGAGCGTGGTCTCGAGCTGGTGCGTCGCTTCGAGCTGGATGCCCTGCTGGTGACCCGTTCCGAGAACGGTATGACCCTGATCCGCGACGGGCAGAGCGAGCTGCATATGCCGGCCCAGGCCCACGAGGTGTACGACGTGACCGGTGCCGGTGATACGGTGATCTCGACCCTGGCCACCTCTCTGGCCGCCGGCAAGAGCCTGGATGAGGCCTGCGCCCTGGCCAACACCGCTGCCGGCATCGTGGTCGGCAAGCTGGGGACCTCTACCGTCAGCCCGGTCGAGCTGGCCAATGCGCTCTACTCCGAGCACGAGACCGGTTTTGGCGTCCTCTCCGAGCAGCAACTCAAGGTGGCGGTCGAGGCGGCACGCCGTCGTGGCGAGAAGATCGTCATGACCAATGGCTGCTTCGATATCCTGCATGCGGGCCATGTCTCCTACCTGGCCAATGCCGGCAAGTTGGGGGATCGCCTGATCGTGGCCGTCAATACCGACGAGTCGGTGCGTCGCCTCAAGGGGCCGGGTCGTCCGGTCAATCCGACCGAGCGCCGCATGACGGTGCTGGCCGCGCTGGGCGCGGTGGATTGGGTGGTGCCGTTTGGTGAAGATACCCCGCAGCGTCTCATCGGTGAGATCCTGCCGGACTTGCTGGTGAAGGGGGGTGACTATCAACCCGAGGATATCGCCGGTTATGCCGAGGTGACGGCCAACGGCGGTGAGGTGAGGGTGCTGAACTTTGAGGATGGCTGTTCCACCACCGACATCATCAAGACCATTCGCGAGCGCCGTTAAAAGCACCGACGGAAGGGAACAAGAGACCGGCCATTGGCCGGTCTCTTGTTTATGGGGCAGCGCTTAAGGTGCCACGCAGTGAGTCCCAACGGGCCGGCTCCGCGACAAGCTGCTCCTTGCGGGCCTTGGGCAGGCGCTTGAGGCGGTACTCGAGGCGCAGTGCCTCGTCACGTTCACCCACCTCCTGCTGCCAGACCAGGGTCAAGGGTCCCTGACCGCGCAGGCGCCGGGCTCCCTTGCCGGATTGGTGTTGTTCCAGCCGGCGCTGCGGGTCTGTGCTGATGCCGGTGTAGAGATGACCGCACCCGGTGCGGACCAGATAGATAAACCACATGGAAGAGAGCCTATCGGCAGGGCGAGCATCTGACAACGAGTTCGCTATCATTGACATACTAACGGCATGGATATGGAGCGAGTATGGCAAGAGGGTGGTGGATCGGCCTGCTCTTCTGGATCCTGCCCGTCTGGGGGGAGACGGTTCGGCTTTATAACTACCATCAGCATCCTCCCTTCATGACAGCCCCGCAGCAGGGGCTGACCTGGGCCCTCGCCGATTACCTTAATGAGAAGTTGGGAGAGCCCCTCTTCGAGGTGTGGACGGTCAATCGCTATCGCCTGCAACTGGAGATGGATCAACCGGACTTCAAGGGGGTGGTGGCCTGGGTCAATCCGGCCTGGTTCGGGGATGAGGGGCGCCGCCGCTATCTCTGGAGCCTGCCCATGATGCGCGATACCAATGAGCTCATCTCCAGTCGCGACCATCCGATCGACTATCGGGGGCCGGACAGCATCAAGGGGCTCACCTTCGGGGGCATCATTGGCTATCACTTCGCGGCGGTGGATGGCCTGGTGGCGAGTGGCCAGATGAAGCGCAGCGATGCCAAGCTGGCCAAGACCAACCTGGACCTGTTGCTGCGTCATCGCATCGACATCACTATGGTGCCGGGCTCCGCCCTGAACTGGTTTATTCTGCGCCCCGAGTACCACGACAAGCTATACGTCTCGCCCTTCCCGCTGTTTAGCTATACCCGTCATCTGCTGCTCTCCCCCAATCTGGAGACGCTGCACCGCCGGCTGATCCCCATCATCGATGCCATGGACACAGACCCGATCTGGCACCAGACCATGGCCCGCTTCATGCCTCACTGAGGCGGCCGTGACAAGGCGCGTCGCCTGAGGCGATGCAAGGGGAGCAGGCTGACCAGCAGCCCCGCCCAGACGAACATGAAGCCCACCTCCTTGACCGGGTCGGGGTGCTCCCCAAACCAGAACACGGCCAGCAGAAAGGCCAGGCTTGGCTCTATGTACTGAAGCAGCCCCACAGTACTGAGGCGGGTGCGGATCATGCCGTAGCAGAAGAGACCTACCGGGATCAGGGTCGCAGGGGCACTGCCCATCAACATCAGGCGGTCACCCAGGCTACCGTCCAGAAAGAGGCTGGGGTGACCCGAGAGGGTCAGCCAGAACACGAAGAGCAGGGCCAGGGGCAACTGGACCAGGGCTTCCAGGTAGAGGCTCTGGTCGGTCGGGTAGTGGATCTTCTTCTTGATGAGGCCATAGACGGCGAAGTTCCCGCCCATGATGAGGGAAAACCAGGGTAACTCACCGTACTGGAACAGCATGTAGGCGAGTCCGGCCAGGGCCAGGGCGACCGCCAGGTGCTTTTGGGGAGTGAGGCGTTCCTTGAGGAAGAGCACCGCCAGCACGATGTTAAATAGCGGCGTCATGAAGAAGGCGAGGCTGGTGGCCAGCACCTGACCCGTGGTGAGGCACCAGGTGAACATACACCAGCTGATGGACATGACAGGGCCCGCGCAGAGGATCAGCAGCAACTGGCGTGGCTCGGCCCGCAATGTTGCCCAGGGAACAGGGCGTGCAGCCAGACGCATCAGCAGCGCCAGCAGGACTACGGACCAGATGACCCGGTGCGAGAGCAGCTCCCACATGTTGATCGTGGGCAGAAACTGATAGTAGAGGGGGAGCAGGCCCCACAGGACGAATGAGAGGGCGACCACCCCAGGTCCGAGCAAAAGTGGCATGATGTGTCTATTAAATTAAACAGTTGTGGCCCAGTTTAGGTCTCTCTTCATTCGGGGACAAGCGGCCACGAAGGAAAAAATCGGTTAGCATGGGCGAATGGAAACCCTGTCTTCTCTGTTTGAGCGCATTCGCGCCTGTCGCCTCTGCGAGGCACAACTCCCGCTGGGGCCCAGACCCGTGATCCGTGGCAGCGAGCAGTCGCGTCTGCTCATCGTGGGCCAGGCGCCGGGGGCCCGGGTGCATGCCAGCGGTATCCCCTGGGATGATGCCTCGGGTGAACGGCTGCGCGACTGGATGGGGTTGGACAAGGCGCGCTTCTATGACGAGTCCCGTATCGCCATCATGCCCATGGGGCTCTGCTATCCGGGGCGAGGACGCTCCGGCGACTTGCCACCGCGTCCCGAGTGTGCCCCCCTCTGGCACCATCAGGTGCTGGCGCTCATGCCCCGCATCGAGCTGACCCTGTTGGTGGGGCAGTATGCCCAGCAGCACTATCTGGGAGCGGCCTTTCGCGGCACCCTGACCGAGACAGTGCGCCACTGGCGCGACATCACGCCTGCCATCCTTCCCCTGCCGCACCCTTCTCCACGCAATACCCTGTGGCTCAGAAAAAACCCCTGGTTTGAGGAGCAGCTGCTCCCTGTCTTGCGTGATCGGGTCGATCAGTTGCTGGCGACCTGAGGCTCGGGAGGCTTGCGCTCACCACGGGCCATGGCCAGCAGCGGCAGCACGATACAGAGGCTGCCAAGCAGCAGGGGCAGGCCGGGTTGCTCGTTGAAGAGCCAGATCCCCACCGCCACGGCGGCGAGCAGGCCTGTGTATTCGGCAGAGGCGATCTTGCTGGCCTCGGCCTTGCGATAGGCGAGCACGCAGAGGCCGGCATAGACGACGATGAGGGCCGACGAGCCGAAGGCTGGCCACAGCATCTGCCACTGCCAGGGCTCCCCCTCCCACCAGACCAGTCCCAGCACCAGCGGCATGCTCAGCACATTGGTCAGAAACAGGGTCTGTACCACCGGCTGCCGTTGGGGCAGGCGTTTAATCAGCAGGTTGTTGACCGCCATGCTCAAGGCGACGCCGAGGGCCGCCAGGGCTGCCCAATTGATCTCGGTGGGGCGCAACACGATAAGCACACCGGTAAAGCCGAGCAGGGCGGCCATCACCTTCTGGCGGGAGAGGGCTTCGCCCGCCAGCCATACCGCGAGCGGAACCATCAAGAGCGGCGCGGCATAGAAGAGGGCATTGGCGGTGGCCAGCGGCAGCCGGGTCAGGGCGATCACCATCATCACCACTCCGACGGCCCAGATGTGAGAGCGCAGCAGATGCCAGCGCAAGGCCAGCGGCGGGTGGCGGCGCAGGGACCAGAGCAGCAGCGGCAGCAGCATGATGGCGGCCGAAATCTGACGAAAGAAAACAAACTGAAACACGGGCTGGTCCGGATCCAGCACCTTGACCAAGGCATCGGAGAAGACCGCGACTATGTTTCCCAGCACCAGATAGAGGATGCCGATCCCGACTGCATTCATACCACCTCCACAACAACTGGGATTCAGAGTAGCGAGGGCGGTATCATCTAGTAAAATGATGAAAAATGACGACCCATGAGGTTTTTGGATAATGAAACTTCCTCCCCTGCGCGCGGTGCACTACTTCGAGGCGGTGGCACGGCTGCAGAGTTTCTCCCGGGCCGCCGTCGAGCTGGCCGTGAGTCAGAGTGCCGTCAGCCACCAGATTCGCCAGCTCGAGGATTACCTTGGGGAGACACTGTTGCTGCGCCAGGGGCGGCGTGTCTCCCTGACGGGGGCGGGTGAGATCTATCTGGAGGGGGTGACCGGTGGGCTCAGCCAGATAGCCCAGGCCAGCGAGCAGTTGCGCGGCGGCGGGGAGATGCGGGTTCGTCTCGCTCTCTACAGCTCGTTTGCGGTCAAGTGGTTGATCCCCAGGCTGAGCGGACTGCGCCAGCAGCACCCGGAGCTGGAGCTGGAGCTGGAGATGGTGGCCGAGGATCCCCTGCTCTCGGATCGGGTGGCCGACTGTTTTATTACCGTCGCGCCCCAGGCCAGGGGCTACAGCCATGATCTGCTCTATCGAGAGCGGCTCTTTCCGGTCTGCAGCCGCCGCCTGTGGCAACAGGTGGAGGGGAATTGGCCCGTGGCCCTGTGGCAGCTTCCTCTGCTCTCTATTCAGGCGATTTACAAGGAGAAGGGGGAGGATTGGCGGCGCTGGGCCGAGGCGGGCGGGCTGGTCATCCCCCCTGAGGCGCATATGCACCACTTCAGCCACGTCTTGCTGGCCATGGAGGCGGCCAACTGGGATCAGGGGGTTGCCCTCATCAATGACTACATGTTGCAACCGGAGGAGGGCAATCTGATCCGTTTGCCTCTGCATCCTCTCGAGACCGGGGATAACTTCTACTTCGTCTGCAAGCGATCGCGCCTGCACGAGCCGGCCATCAGCCGGCTGCGCCAGTGGCTCTGGATGGAGACACAGGGGAGCCTGCGCCCCCGGGACTAGGTGCGTTTGAGTTGGGCCACCGCAAACAGCAGGGCGGCACTGACCACCACCGACGGACCGGCCGGCGTGTCTTTGAACCAGGAGAGCAGCAGCCCTCCCGCCACGGCCAGGCAGCCAATCAGAGAGGCCAGGGCCGCCATCTGCTCCGGAGTACGGCTGAAACGACGGGCCGTGGCGGCCGGAATGATCAGCAGGGAGGTGATGATGAGGGCGCCGACGAACTTCATGGCGACTGCGATCACCAGCCCGATCAGCAGCATCAGCAGGGCGCGCAGCAGATCGACCCTGACCCCCTCGACTCTGGCGAGCTCCTCCGAGACGGTCATGGAGAGCAGGGGATTCCACAGCCGCCACAGCACCAGCAACACCAGGACCCCCCCACCATAGATCCAGAGCAGATCGTCAGGTTGGACCGAGAGCAGATCCCCGAACAGGTAGGCCATCAGATCGACCCGCACGCTCTCCATGAAGCTCAAGGTCACCAGCCCCAGCGAGAGGGCACTGTGGGCCAGAATGCCGAGCAGGGTATCGGTGGCCACCAGCTGGTTGCGGCTCATGACGAAGAGCAGCAGGGCCATGGCCAGGCAGCAGAGCACTACGGCCAGGGTCAGGTTAACCTGCAGCAGAATGCCCAGCGCGATGCCAAACAGGCAGGCATGGGAGAGGGTATCGCCAAAATAGGCCATCTTGCGCCAGACCACGAAGCTGCCGAGTGGGCCGGCCAGGGCGGCGATGCCGAGGCCGGCGGCCAGGGCGTAGAGAAGGAAGCTGTCCAAGGGTTACTCCTGGCGGGAAGGCAGGCGGATGACGGGAGCGGCTCCGTGGTGGTGCTCCCCGTCACAGTGGTGGTGATGGGTGTAAACCGCCAGCTGCTCCCGTTCGGGGCGACCGAACAAGCGGGCAAATTCGGGATGGCGGGCCACGCTCTCCGGTGCTCCGTGACAGCACACATGGCCGTTGAGGCAGACCACCTCATGGGTGCTGGCCATCACCAGATGAAGGTCGTGCGAGACCATGAGGACGGCGCAATCGAGCTCCCGAGCCAGCTCGCTGATGAGCGCATAGAGCTCGACCTGGCCGCTCACATCGACCCCCTGTACCGGCTCGTCGAGCACCAGCAGTTCGGGCTCCACACGCAGGGCCCGAGCGAGCAGGACGCGCTGCAGTTCCCCCCCGGAGAGTTGCTGCATCCGACTCTCTTTCAGGTGCTCGGCTCCGACCCGGGCCAGCACTTCGGTGAGGGAGCGACGGGCCCCTCTGGCCAGCTTGAGAAAGCGTTCGACCGTGAGGGGGAGGGTGGGGTCCAGGTAGATCTTCTGCGGTACATAGCCGATCCGCAGGCGGGGCATGCGGTTGATGATTCCCCGGTCCGGGGCCAGCAGACCCAGCACCAGCTTGCTGAGGGTGCTCTTACCGGCGCCGTTGGGGCCGACGAGGGTAGTGATCTTCCCCTTCTCGAGGGAAAAGGAGACCTTGTCGAGCACGGTACGCCCCTCAAACGCGAGAGAGACATCCTTGAGCTCCACCAGTGGGTTCATGAAGAGACTCCGGGGTTTACTGCAGCAAGAATTGTTATACTATAACACTTTATGACGACAATGTTACCACGCTACGCGAGCCGTTGAGAGCCCATGAAACGCCTTTTTTTAACCCTGATCATGCTGGGGGCAAGCCTGCCCGTCGCCGCCATCGAGGTACTGACCACCCTTAAACCCATCGGTTTTATCGCAGCCGCCATCACCCGGGATGTGACCGAGCCCCGGGTGCTGCTGCCGGCGGGGGCCTCTCCCCATGACTTTGCCCTGCGCCCCTCGGATCTGCGCCGCCTCGACGCCGCGGACCTGGTCATCTGGGTTGGCCCCGAGCTGGAGAGCTTTCTGGTCAAACCCCTGGCGGGAAAACCGAACCTGTTGACACTGCTGACCTTGCCGGGTCTGCCTGTGCACCACTATGCCGAGGGGGAGGAACATGATCACGACGATCATGACGGGCATCACCACCACGGTAATCTCGATCCCCACATCTGGCTCGGCCCCGATTTGGCCGCCCCCATTGCCCGAGCCATTGCCGCTCGCCTCGTTGAGCTCGATCCCGCCAATGCCGACCGTTACCGGGGCAACCTGGCGCACTTCGAGCAGGCCTTGGCCGCCAAAGACACCCTCATCAGAGAGCGGATGAAACCGGTCCAGCAGAAGGGATACTTTGTCTTCCATGATGCGTACGGTTACTGGGAGCGCCATTACGGCATGCAATCCAGGGGGCATTTCACCGTCAGCCCGGATCGCCGCCCCGGAGCCAAGACCCTGGTGACCATCCGTCAGGCTCTGGAGGCACACCAGGCTCAGTGTGTGTTTGCCGAGCCCCAGTTCAGGCCCGATGTGATCGAGTCGGTGGCACGCAACACAGGCGCCAAAGTGCTACTGCTCGATGAGTCCGGAGGGAATTATCCCATGGGGCCGGAGGCCTACCTGGCGTGGATGGAAGGGATGGCAAATGCCTTCGCGGCTTGCAACTAAGCCAGATGCTGTAGGGGGTGGTGTAGCCTGAGTCGGTAAAACGGGTCACAGGGAGAAAATCAGACGCAACACATTACTTCCGTTTTTTGCGCTTTGCTGCTACTTGTTTGTAACAAGCTGTTATTCTTTGCTCCCGTTTAATTCGAGCGGGAGCATAGAAATGAAAAAAAATGTATAAATTTGCCTGCTTTTCTGCGCAATCCAGCAGTTTATGCATAAAATGCTACAAAATTGTCTTTTTCGCTGAACTCTTCAGGCTAACCACAGTCCAAACAAAAAGTTCAGTCGCTTCAGACAAGCCAGACAGGCTCAAGGTAACAATCGCAATGCAGGATCACGGATGAAACGTCTCCGTCCCCTGGTGGCTCAGGCGGCCAGTTGGGAACCGCCGGTTCCCAGAAAACACTTCTACGCCATCCTTCTATTGACCTGGGTGACCCTGTCAACGGTCGCCCTCTTGCCTGCTCCCGGTGACATACTCGAACAGCCCCTGCGGCTCGAGTTACCACTGGTCTCTCATGGCACGGCGACCAACGAAGATAACACCGAATTTAACTCCATCCCGGATCATGAACTGGTTGACCCTGCGATCGAGCAGAGCGAGGGCGACGACATCCCCGCGGTCGCGGAGCCCCAGTGGCTCGAGTACAAGATCCGTAACGGCGAGACCCTCACCACCATTTTTAACAACCTTGGCCTCTCCACCACCACCCTCTACAAGGTGCTGGATGCCGACAGCAAGCACTATCTCTCCCGCCTCAAGCCCGGCCAGGTGATCGAGGTGCTCATCGACGACCAGAATCTGCTGCAAGAGGTCAAGATGCGCCTCAACATCAAGGAGACCCTGGTCCTCGAGCGCAAAGAAGATCAATACCTGTCGCGCATGATCACCGAGAAGGTGACCTGGAGGCAGAACACCATGGAGGGCACGGTTCGCGGCAGCTTCTACCAGAGCGCTCGCAATGCCGGCATCTCCCCCTCGCACATCCAGAAGATCGCCAACCTGTTCCAGTGGCGTATGAATCTGGCCAAGGAGCTCAAGCAGGGTGATACCTTCAAGGTGCTGGTGAAGAGCGAGATGGTGGATGACCAGAAGACCGGCAACAGCCAGTTGCTGGGGGTCGAGTTCACCTCGGGTAAACAGTCGGTCTCGGCCTGGCTGGCCGATGATGGTAACTACTATGATGGTCAGGGAATGAGTCTGGAGCGCGGCTTCCGTCGCTACCCCCTGCACAGCCGCTATCGTATCACCTCCAACTTCAACCCGGCGCGTAAGCACCCGATTACGGGTCAGGTGCGGCCCCATGAGGGGACCGACTTTGCGACACCGATCGGAGCCCCCGTGCTGGCGACCGGTGATGGTGTGGTACTCAAGGCAACCAGCCACCCCCTGGCCGGCACCTATGTGGTCATTCGCCACAGCCGCACCGTATCGACCCGTTATCTCCACCTGAGCAAGTTGCTGGTCAAGCAGGGACAGCGGGTGAAGATGGGTGACAAGATAGCCCTCTCCGGTAACACCGGGCGCTCAACCGGTGCCCACCTCCACTACGAGGTGCGTATCAACAACAGACCCGTGGATGCCATGAAGGTGAAGCTGCCCATGGCCGAGCCACTCTCCGGCAAGGCCAAGCGTCAGTTCCTCGCCAAGGTGAAGAGTTATCGCAAGGAGATGGCCGCCGGCTAACAGAGAGCCCCTCGATGAGGGGCTCTCTGCTTATGGGGCTCAGTATCCCCTGTCGAAGTCGATTTTCCCCTCGAGAGGTTGTCCCTCGATAAAGCGAATGTAATTTCGCACGAAGATCTGGGCCACATCCTCGGGGAAGCTATAGGCGCTGTTGTGGGGAGTGATGATCAGATTGGGCTGGTTCCACAGGGGAGAGTCTGTTCCCAGAGGCTCTTGCTCGAACACGTCGAGCACTCCATAACCCAGCTTGCCGGTACGCAGTGCCGTGAGCAGGGCGCCGCTGTCGACCGCCGAGCCGCGCCCTACGTTGAAGAGGATGGCGCTCGGTTTGCAGTGCGCGAATCGCTCGGCATTGAAGATGTGGCGAGTCTCCCGGGTAGCAGGCAGGACGCTGACGATGACATCGGCCTGAGGGAGCAGCTTGTTGAGCGCTGGTAGCTGATAGACCTGGGCAAAGCCTGGGCGCTCGCGCCCGCTGCGACTGACCCCGAGCACCCGCATTCCGAAGTGTTGACCGGTTTTGGCCAGGTGCTGGCCTATGCTGCCGGTACCGAGAATCAACAGGGTCTTGCCGTGCAAGCTTTCGTAGGGGCGGCTCTGCCATACCTTTTGGCGCTGCAGCTCCCGGTAATGGGCGATCTGTCGGGTCAGTGCCAACAGGTGGCCAAAGACGTACTCGCTCATCAGGGGACCGAAGATACCGCGGACATTGGTGAGCTGATAGTCACGGCGGGCTGAGGGCTCCAGCAGGGTATCCACGCCTGCATAGGTGGACTGTAGCCAGGTGAGCTTGCGTGCCTGGGGCAGCAGGGGTTTTGCCCGAGCCGGCTCGGCCATCAGGATGTGGGCCTCGGCGATGTGGGCCTGGGCCTGGGCTTCGCTGTCGGCGCGCAGGATGCGCAGATGGGGCAAATTGGCCCCCTTGAGCAGTCGCTCGTAGTGGGCGTTGTCCTGGCTAAGCAAAAGCAGGGTGCGTTGGCTCATGGTCTGTTCCTTCTTATCGAGCGTGACACTTCCATCTTACCCCAGCGGGTCTGTCAAGATAGCCGACCAGCGCTTTTCGTTTCTCGCATACCGGGGCTTGCGATACAATCTTCGCCAATTGATGAAGAGGAGTCCCCCGTGTTCGGTGAGAAGTTCTACAAGCGGCTGCGAGAGCTGCAACCCTGGCAGCAGACCGTCTTTGCCCTGGCCCTGGCCGAGCGTATGTACCCCAACTATGCCCTCTTCGCCCAGGCATCCGGTTTTGGCAATGCCCAGGCTTTCCGTCAGACCCTGGATCAGATGTGGGAGTACCTCACCGTCAAGGGCTCACGGGTCAACCTGAGTGCCCTGCTCGAAGAGTTCGAGAATAACATTCCCGATCCCAGCCGTTTCGAGAGCTATGGAGCCTATCCGGCGCTGGATGCTTGTGTCGCCCTGGGGTGCGCCTACAACTCGGTGATCTGCCGGATGGGGGAGGAGTCTGAAGAGGCGAGTCATGCCTCTATCGGGTGCGTCGCCGGTTTCGTCGAGATGCTGGAAGGTCGCGAGATGGAAGATGAAGAGCTCTATGAGCACGAGCTCTTCGAGGCCGAGTTGGAGTTCCAGGTCGAGCTGCAAAAGCGGGTGGCGTTCGAGCGTGACAGCGACCGTATCCTGGCCATCAAGACCTTCGCCTGCCAGGAAGGGGTCTCCAACATAGGGATTACCCTGGAGGAGTGATACGCCTCCCATGAAAAAAGCTCCCGGTCGGGAGCTTTTTTGTTTTCAGGCTTTCTCTTCGGTCAGGGCCCGGACCGACAAGACAGGGGCTGCGTCTATGTTGCTTGCATTCATCATGCTCGAGACGCGCTGCAGCGATGAGAGCAGCAGGGTCTGCTCCCACTCCTCGAGGGATTGGAAGCGCTGGATAAAGCTCTCCTGCAACGGGGTAGGGGCGTCGCTCAACAGTGTTCGACCCGCCTCGGTCAGGCTGGCGTGGACCTTGCGCTTGTCGCTGTCGCTACGCAGCCTCACCACCAGCCCGCGACTCTCCAGCCGGTCCATGATGGTGGTGGCGGTCGCCTGACTCATGTTGGTGTGATCTGCCAGTTGACGCATGGAGGCGTTTCCCAGCTGTTCGACTCCTTTGAGCAGAAAGAGTTGGGGGGCGGTCAGCCCTGCCTCCTTGATGAGGCGCTTGGAGTGCAGATCGATGGCACGAATGATTTGGCGCAGGGCGACCAGGAGCTCGTCGTGTCTTTCCACTGGCGGTTTTCCGGAACGGGGAGAGGGGGCGCATTTTCCTCCTCGACAGGGCACTGGTCAATAATGTTTTGAGTGGAAAGTTTCCTGCTCAAAGTATTTTGTGTTAAGTTATGCCTCTTTTTCCCACGAAAATCGTTCACAAGGAGGCAAAATATGGCACAGGAGCTGGACATCAAAGCCCTGGTATCCGAGCTGAGAGTGGTGCGTGTTCGCTATGAACTGCCTGATACTTCAGCGTTTGTCCGTTATCAGCCCGCCTATGACGAAGACCCGAACAATCTCAAGGTACACCACTACGATGGTGAGCTGCCTCTCTCTTGCAGTGAGACAGGTACTTTCAACCTAAAGGAGTTGGTCAACGAGCTGCGCTATGCCTATGTGCTGGTACACCTCTTCCCGAGCGAGAGTGCCATGCACTTCTATCTCTCCGGCCTCGACAACGGCCTGGCCCAGCTCGAGTTCATCGGTGGCAGCTACGACTTCAATCGTCTCTGGATCACCAGTGGTGTCTCCAACGTCGGCGTACCCATGGCCATCTTTCTGGGCAAACGACCGGCGGTGAACGGGCAACCCTCCGTGACCCTGGTGGATCACCGGGAGCATCCGGTGGGCCAACTGGTCTATCGCGCCATCGGTGGGGCCGGTGAGCACGTGGGCGAAGAGTTCTTTAACCAGCACTAAGGAGGCCCGATGCGAGCGACACAAGGTTTCTTCAAGGGGCTCAACCCCACCATGGCGGTCACGGCCCTGACCGTGGTCACCCTGTTCCTGCTGTTTGGGGTGTTTGATCCCGACACGGCCGGCGCCTGGTTCACCGGCGCCAAGGACACCATCATTGCCGGCTTCAAGTGGTATTACATCCTGGTGGTCGCCCTGTTTCTGTTCTTCGCCATCTATCTGATGTTCAGCCGTTTCGGCAGCATCAAGCTGGGTGACGACGATCAGGAACCGGAGTTCGGTTATTTCTCCTGGTTTGCCATGCTGTTCAGCGCTGGCATGGGCATCGGCCTGGTGTTCTGGAGCATCGCCGAGCCCATCTATCACCTGCAGGCCAATCCCTTTATCAAGGAGGGGATGACCCCGGAGGCGGCCCAGGTGGCGATGCGTCTCACCTTCTTTCACTGGGGTCTGCATCCCTGGGCCATCTATGTGATTGTCGGCTTGTCGCTGGCCTTCTTCAGCTACCGGCGCAAGCTGCCGCTGGCGATCCGCTCCGTGCTCTATCCCTTGCTCAAGGATCGCATCTACGGTTTCTGGGGGCATGCTGCCGATGTGCTGGCGGTGTTCGGCACCGTGTTCGGGGTCGCCACCTCGCTCGGTCTGGGGGTTGCCCAGATGAACACCGGCCTCAACCAGATGCTGGGGCTCGAGGTCTCCCAGACCAACCAGCTGTGGCTCATCGGCATCATCAGTGTGATCGCCACCCTGTCGGCCATCTCAGGGGTGGGGCGCGGGGTGAAGATCCTCTCCGAGCTCAACGTCTGGCTGAGCGTCTTCATCCTGGTGTTGTTTCTGGCGCTGGGGTCGACCACCTATCTCCTGAATGCCTATGTGCAGAACATCGGTGACTACCTGCAGAACATAGTGCGCCTGAGCTTCTGGACCAACACAGAGGCCAACGGCACCTCGGCCTGGCAGTCCGCCTGGACCGCCTTCTACTGGGGATGGTGGATCGCCTGGGCCCCCTTCGTCGGTATGTTCATCGCCCGCATCTCCAAAGGGCGGACCATTCGCGAGTTCGTGCTCGGGGTGCTGCTGGTCCCCTCCCTGCTCGGTATGCTGTGGCTCACCGTGTTCGGTGGTACGGCCCTGCATCTGGAGCTGTTTGGCCAGGGGGGTGTGGCCGAGGCGGTCAATCAGGATGTGACACTGGCCCTCTACAAGACCATAGAGATGATGAACTGGGGAGCCATGGGCCTCATCGCCAAGGGGGTACTGACCCTGCTCATCTGTACCTATTTCATCACCTCCAGCGATTCGGGCACCCTGGTCATTACCACCCTGCTCTCCATCGGGGATCAGGAGCCACCCGTGTTGCACCGGGCCGTGTGGGGGCTGGGGCAGGGGCTGGTGGCGGCCATCCTGTTGGTCTCGGGGGGGCTCGCCGCCCTGCAGGCGGCCAGCATCATAGCCGCGCTCCCCTTCTCGGTGATCATGCTGGCCATGTGCTACTCCCTGATGTTGGGTCTCAAGCGCGAGAGCCAGCGCCAACGGGAGTACCACCTGGGATTACAGCGCCATGGGGGGCCTGTACACCTCAACCTGGTGGATCGTATCGGTCCCGGTTAACGCAAAGGGCGAGTAAGAAAATGAGAGGGGAACCGTGAGGTTCCCCTTTTTCATGGCCGGTTTACACCAACTGCTTGAGACGGTAGACGAGGTCGAGTGCCTGGCGTGGGGTGAGCTCGTCGGGGCGGATCCCCTCCAGCTCCTCCACCACGGGATGGGGCAGGGGCTCGGGAAGGGGGCGCGGTGCCGGGCTTCCCGTCGGCGGGGTGTGAGCGCCGCTCTCCAGCTCGGCCAGCTTGTGGCGCGCCTGGTGGATGACACTCTTGGGCACCCCGGCCAGGGCCGCCACCTGCAGGCCGTAGGAGCGGCTGGCCGCCCCCTCTTGCACCGCGTGCATAAAGGCGATGGTGTCGCCGTGCTCGACCGCATCCAGGTGGACGTTGGCCAGCCCCTCGAGCAGCTCCGGCAGCCGGGTCATCTCGAAGTAGTGGGTGGCGAACAGGGTGTAGGCGCCGATTTTGCTCGCCAGCTGCTCGGCACAGGCCCAGGCCAGCGACAGGCCGTCGTAGGTGCTGGTGCCGCGGCCGATCTCGTCCATCAACACCAGGCTCTGGGCGGTGGCGTTGTTGAGGATGTTGGCGGTCTCGGTCATCTCCACCATGAAGGTGGAGCGGCCCGAGGCCAGATCATCCGACGCCCCGATCCGGGTGAAGATGCGATCGATGGGGCCGATCACCGCCCGCTCGGCCGGGACGAAGGCGCCGATATGGGCCAGCAGCACGATGAGGGCCGTCTGGCGCATGTAGGTAGACTTACCACCCATGTTGGGGCCTGTGATGATCAGCATGCGGCGGGCGCGGTGCAGGGTGATGGGGTTGGCGATGAAGGGATCGCTCAATACCTGTTCCACGACCGGGTGGCGCGCCCCCTCGATCTCGATGCGATCCTCGTGGATCAGCTCGGGGCAGCAGTAGTTGAGGGTCTCGGCCCGTTCGGCCAGGGTGCCGAGCACGTCCAGCTCGGCCAGGGCGGCTGCGGACTCCTGCAGCTCGGCCAGATGAGGCAGCAACTGATCGAGCAACTCCTCGTAGAGGCGTTTCTCCAGCGCCAGGGCCTGGGCCTGGGCAGTCAGCACCTTGTCCTCATAATGCTTGAGCTCGTCGATGATGTAGCGCTCGTTGTTCTTGAGAGTCTGGCGGCGGATGTAATGGGCCGGCACCAGATGGCTGTTGGCACGGCTCACCTCGATGTAGAAGCCATGCACCTTGTTGTAGCCCACCTTGAGGGTGTTGATGCCGGTCAGCAGACGCTCCCGCTCCTCGATGCGGGCCAGGCTGGCGGTGGCGCCACCGGCCAGATCCCGCAGCTCGTCGAGTTCGTTGTTAAAGCCATCGCGGATGACGCCGCCGTCGCGGATGATGACGGGCGGATTCTCCATCACGGCGCGCTCGAGCAGATCGCGCAGCTCCGGGAAGGTGCTGGCGCGCTCGCGCAGTTGTTGCAGAGCCTCGTGTTCGCTGTCTGCCAGCAGCTGTTGCAGCTCGGGCAACTGGGTAAAGGCCTGGCGCAGGCGGGTGAGATCGCGCGGCCGGGCCGAGCGCAGGGCCAGGCGTGCCAGCACCCGCTCCACATCGCCCACCTGGCGCAGCAAGTCGCCAAGCGCGTCGTAGAGATTCTGCTCGATGAGCTCGTGAATGGTGCTCTGACGCCCCTTGAGGATTACCCGATCGCGAATGGGCTGGTGCAGCCAGCGTTTGAGCAGGCGGCTGCCCATGGGGGTGGCGGTGCGGTCCAGCACGTCGGCCAGGGTGTTGTCATTGCCGCCGGCCAGGTTCTGGGTCAGCTCCAGGTTACGGCGGGTAGCGGCGTCCATGATGACGGCGTGATCCGGCTGCTCCAGGCGCACCCCGCGGATGTGGGGCAGGGCGGTGCGCTGGGTGTCTTTCACATACTGCAGCAGGCAGCCGGCGGCGCACAGGGCGGTCTCGCTCTGGTCGACGCCAAAGCCTACCAGATCCTGGGTGCCAAACTGCTGGCACAGCAGCTTGCGGGCGGTGCCAATCTCGTACTCCCATTCGGGGCGACGGCGCAGGCCACGGCGCCCTTCGATGTGGCGCATAAAGTCGAACGACTCGGGGTAGAGCAGCTCGGCCGGGTTGGTGCGCTGCAGCTCGGCCAGCAGGGTCTCTTCTTTGGCAAACTGATTGATGAAGAAGCGGCCCGAGCCGATGTCCAGGGTGCCGTAGCCAAACTGGCGGCCGTCGTGATAGACGGCGGCGATCAGGTTGTCCTGCCGCTCGGTGAGCAGTGCCTCGTCGGAGACGGTGCCCGGCGTCACGATGCGGATCACCTTGCGCTCCACCGGTCCCTTGCTGGTGGCCGGATCGCCGACCTGCTCGCAGATGGCGGCGGACTCACCGAGTTGCACCAGCTTGGCCAGATACCCTTCGATGGCGTGATAGGGCACCCCTGCCATGGGGATGGGGGTACCGGCAGACTGACCGCGCTTGGTCAATGAGATGTCAAGCAGCTGGGAGGCCTTGCGAGCATCGTCGTAGAAGAGCTCATAGAAGTCGCCCATGCGGTAGAAGAGCAGGATCTCGGGATTCTCCGCCTTGAGGGTGAGGTACTGCTGCATCATGGGGGTGTGCTGGCTCAGGGCCGCCGAGGGGGCGCCGAGGGCAAAATCGAGTTCGTTCATGGTCATTCCAGAAGGGGGGCGTTGGCCAATGGCGGCTATTCTATGTTGCCTCGCCATCGGTTGCGACCCTGATCCATAATGGCCCTTTGGCCAAGGGAGAAGAGCAGCATGCATCAACAGCAACACAATCTGGAGCTGGCGGCCCGTCTGGGGGCAGCCCTGCAGGCCAGGGCCCTCTGGGTGGCCACCGCAGAGTCCTGCACCGGGGGCGGCATCGCCACCGTCATCACCGAGATAGCCGGCAGTTCGGGTTGGTTCGATCGCAGCTTCGTCACCTATACCAACGAGGCCAAGCAGGAGATGTTGGGGGTGCAAGCGGCCACGCTCGAGAGGCACGGCGCCGTCAGTGAGTCGGTGGTGCTGGAGATGGCTCGTGGCGCCCTGGCCCGCTCCCGGGCCGATCTGGCCGTGGCGGTGAGCGGCATCGCCGGCCCCGGGGGCGGCAGCGAGCTCAAGCCGGTCGGCACCGTCTGGTTTGCCTGGGCCTGCCGCGATGGCCGCAGTGAAGCCCTGCTGGCCCGCTTCGACGGGGATCGTCATGGGGTGCGTCAGCAGGTGGTCGGTCAGGCTCTGTCGGGCCTGCTCGCCCTGGTTACCCAAAATAGACTTGATACTGTATGAATAGACAGTATACTTGTCCCAACTTTCCCATTACCTCATGACGTCCAGCGGAGATAGGCATGGATCAGAACAAGCAGAAGGCACTGGCGGCAGCGCTGGGCCAGATTGAGAAGCAGTTTGGCAAGGGCTCCATCATGCGCCTGGGCGACTCCCAGACCATGGATATCGAAGCCATCTCCACCGGTTCCCTCTCCCTGGACATCGCCCTTGGGATCGGCGGTCTGCCGTGCGGCCGTATCGTCGAGATCTACGGTCCGGAATCCTCCGGTAAGACCACGCTGACCCTGCAGGTGATCGCCGAAGCCCAGAAGAAAGGCAAGACTTGTGCCTTCGTGGATGCCGAACATGCCCTGGACCCCATCTATGCTGCCAAGCTGGGGGTCAATGTGGACGACCTGCTGGTCTCCCAGCCGGATACCGGTGAACAGGCCCTGGAGATCTGCGACATGCTGGTACGCTCCGGCGCGGTGGACGTCATCATCGTCGACTCGGTCGCGGCTCTGACCCCGAAGGCGGAGATCGAAGGCGAGATGGGGGACTCTCACGTCGGCCTGCAGGCTCGCTTGATGTCCCAGGCCCTGCGCAAGCTGACCGCCAATATCAAGAATGCCAACTGCCTGTGCATCTTCATCAACCAGATCCGGATGAAGATCGGCGTCATGTTCGGTAACCCCGAGACCACCACAGGTGGTAACGCCCTGAAGTTCTACGCCTCCGTGCGTCTGGACATTCGCCGTACCGGCGCCATCAAGGATGGCGAAGAGGTGGTGGGTAACGAGACCCGCGTCAAGGTGGTCAAGAACAAGGTCGCCCCTCCCTTCAAGCAGGCCGAGTTCCAGATCATGTATGGTGCCGGCATCTCCAAAGAGGGCGAGCTGGTGGATCTCGGCGTCAAACACAAGCTGATCGAGAAGTCCGGTGCCTGGTACAGCTATAACGGCGAGAAGATCGGCCAGGGTAAGGCCAACGTCATGAAGCTGCTGGTGGAGAACAAGGCTCTGGCCGGTGAACTTGAGGCCAAGCTGCGCGAGCTGCTGCTGAGCGGCGAGCACCAGGCCGGCGAGGCCAAGGCCGGTGACGAAGAGGAACTCTTCGACGAGCAAGAGCAGGAATTCTAAGTTGAGCAGGCCGGGATCATCCCGGCCTGATTGTTTCTATGCACGATGATAGCGAGAAGAGCCTGACCGAGGCGATGAACTTCGCCATGCGCAGCCTGGCCAGCAAGGAGAGTGGTGAACGGGAGTTGGCTGACCGTCTGCTGCGGCAAGGTGTGGATGAGGCCATGGCCGCCGAGGTGGTGGCCCGTTGCAAGGCGAGCGGCTGGGTTGACGATGCCCGCTATGCCGGCATGCTGGTGCGTTCCCTGGCACGGCGCCACTATGGGCCCCAGAAGGTACGTTTCGAACTCAGACGCAAGGGGATCACTGGGGGACAGGCCGAGACTGCACTGGAGGCAGAGGATATCGACTGGTTCACCCTGGCGGCCGACTGGCTGGCGCGCAAGGGGGCCGGGAGTGACCTCTCTGACCCCAGGGTGCGGGCCAAACTGGCCCGAGCCTTGCTCGGGCGGGGGTTTGTGCAAGATCAGGTGCGCCATGCCCTCGACGAGCTCAAGGGAAGCTCGTCACACAAGGAGTGACGCAGAGAGGCTCCGGTGTAAACCACCGGGGCCTGTTTTTTCACCGGTGGCGGGCCCCGTCCGTTTTACTTTACGAGGCAGAAAACATACATTATTGCGGTCAAAAGTCCGTTTACGTATCTAGCAGGATTTTCCATGCATATGTCCACGTCAGAGATTCGCCGCGCGTTTCTCGAGTATTTCCGTTCGCAGGGGCACCAGGTTGTCTCCTCCAGCTCCCTGGTTCCTCACAACGACCCGACCCTGCTGTTCACCAATGCGGGGATGAACCAGTTCAAGGACGTTTTCCTCGGGGGCGACAAGCGCGCCTACAGCCGCGCCACCACGGCCCAACGCTGCGTGCGCGCCGGCGGCAAGCACAATGACCTGGAAAACGTGGGTTACACCGCCCGTCACCACACCTTCTTCGAGATGCTGGGCAACTTCAGCTTCGGTGACTACTTCAAGCAAGACGCCATCAAGTTTGCCTGGGGCTTCCTCACCGAGGCGCTGCAGCTGCCGAAAGAGCGCCTGCTGGTGACCGTCTACGCCACCGATGACGAAGCCTATGATATCTGGGCCAAGGAAGTGGGTGTGCCGACCGATCGCATCGTGCGCATCGGTGACAACAAGGGTGCTCCGTACGCCTCTGACAACTTCTGGGCCATGGGCGATACCGGCCCCTGTGGTCCCTGCACCGAGATCTTCTACGACCACGGGGATCACATCTGGGGTGGCCCTCCCGGCTCTCCCGAAGAAGACGGGGATCGTTTCATCGAGATCTGGAACGTGGTCTTCATGCAGTTCAACCGCCAGGCTGACGGCACCATGGAGCCGCTGCCGCGTCCCTCTGTGGACACCGGCATGGGGCTGGAGCGTATCTCTGCCATCATGCAGGGCGTGCACTCCAACTACGAGATCGACATCTTCCAGGCCCTGATCAAGAAGGCTGCCGAGGTAGTCGGTACCACCGATCTGAGCAATCAGTCCCTGCGCGTCATCGCCGACCACATCCGCTCCTGCGCCTTCCTGGTGGCCGACGGTGTCATGCCCTCCAACGAGGGTCGTGGTTATGTGCTGCGCCGCATCATCCGCCGTGCCGTGCGTCACGGCCGCAAGCTCGGTGCCAAGGATGTCTTCTTCTACAAGCTGGTCGGTGAACTGTCCACTCAGATGGCCGACGTGGGCGAAGAGCTGATCGCCCAGCGCGCCCTGGTGGAGCGCGTGCTGCGTATCGAGGAAGAGCAGTTTGTTCGCACCCTGGACCGCGGTCTGCTGCTGCTCGAAGAGGTACTGGCCAATCTGGGCGATGCCAAGGTGGTGCCGGGTGATGTGGTCTTCAAGCTCTACGACACCTATGGCTTCCCGGCGGATCTGACCGCCGATGTGGTGCGCGATCGCGACATCGGCATCGACGAGGCCGGCTTCCATGCCGAAATGGAGAAGCAGCGTGCCCGCGCCAAAGAGGCTTCCAGCTTCGGCGTGAACTACAACGAGATGCTCAAGCTCGACGTGGAGACCCCCTTTACCGGCTACAAGAGCCTGAGTGAGCAGACCCGGGTGGTCGGTATCTACAAGGGTACCGACGAGGTGAGCGGTCTTATCGCCGGTGACGAGGCCGTGATCGTGCTGGAGCAGACCCCCTTCTACGCCGAGTCCGGTGGTCAGGTGGGCGACACCGGCGTCATCAGGGTCGACGACGGCGTGTTTGCCGTGACCGATACCCAAAAGGCGGGCAAGGCGATCATTCACAAGGGCTACATGGAGCTCGGTACCCTGGAGAAGGGCGCCGCCGTGCTGGCCGAGGTCGATGGGGAGCGCCGTCAGGCCATTGCCCTTAACCACTCAGTGACTCACCTGCTGCATGCTGCCCTGCGTCAGGCGCTCGGTGATCATGTGACCCAGAAGGGCTCCCTGGTGGGGGCCGAGCGCATGCGCTTCGACTTCTCCCACTTCGAGGGGCTCACCATGGCCACCATTCGTCGTGTCGAGGAGCTGGTCAACGCCCAGATCCGCGCCAACCACGAGGTGGCGACCCGCGAGATGGATCTGGAGTCCGCCAAAGAGGCCGGCGCCATGGCGCTGTTCGGTGAGAAGTATGACGACGAGGTGCGCGTGGTGCGCATGGGCGACTACTCCACCGAGCTGTGCGGTGGTACCCATGCCAGCCGTACCGGGGATATCGGCTTCTTCAAGATCATCGCCGAGAGTGGCATTGCCGCCGGTGTGCGTCGTATCGAGGCGGTGACCGGCAAGGGGGCTATCGACTTCATGCACCAGCTGGCCGAGCAATTTGAAGAGGCGGCAGCCCTGGTGAAGGGCGATCAGTTCTCCATTGGCAGCAAGGTCCGTCAGCTGCTCGACAAGTCCAAGATGATGGAGCGCGAGCTGGAGCAGCTCAAGGCCAAGCTGGCTGCTCAGGCCGGAACTGATCTGCTGGGCAAGGCGGTCGAGGTGAACGGTCAGAAGACCCTTATCGCCACCCTGGAAGGGGTCGAGCCCAAGTCCCTGCGCACGACCATGGACGAGCTGAAGAACCAGCTCAAGTCCGCCGTGATCCTGCTGGCCACCGTCCACGACGGCAAGGTCAACCTGATCGCCGGCGTCACCCCGGACCTGACCGGCAAGGTGAAGGCGGGCGAGTTGGTCAACCTGGTGGCCCAGCAGGTGGGCGGCAAGGGGGGTGGCCGTCCGGACATGGCCCAGGCCGGAGGTACCGAGCCTGCCGCCCTGCCGGCAGCCCTGGAAGCGGCCCACTCCTGGTTGGGCGAGCGCCTGTAACAGGGCAAGGTGAACTGTGGCACTCTATGTTCAGAAATTCGGTGGTACCTCGGTCGGCTCGTTGGAGCGGATCGAGGCTGTCGCCGAGCGGGTCAAACTGACCCGCGCCCAGGGACACGACGTGGTGGTGGTGGTTTCCGCCATGTCAGGGGAGACCAACCGGTTGCTGGGCATGGCCCAGCAGCTGGATCCCGATGCGGATCGCCGGGAGGTGGATGTCCTCATCTCGACCGGTGAGCAGGTGACCATCGCCCTGCTGGCCATCGCGCTGAATCAGCGCGGTTGCCCGGCTGTCTCCATGACGGGGGATCAGGTCCGTATTCACACCGATTCGGCCTATGGCAAGGCGCGTATCAGCCGGATCGACACAGATCCGGTGCGGGCCCAGCTCGACGCCGGCAAGGTGGTGGTGATCGCCGGTTTCCAGGGACGTGATGAGCACAACGCCATCACCACCCTGGGACGGGGGGGGTCAGATACCACTGCAGTGGCGGTGGCGGCAGCCATCAAGGCTGACGAGTGCCAGATCTTTACCGATGTGGACGGCGTCTACACCACGGATCCGCGTATCGAGCCAAAGGCCAGGCGCCTTGCTACCATCACCTTCGAGGAGATGCTGGAGATGGCGAGCCTCGGGGCCAAGGTGTTGCAGATTCGTTCGGTCGAGTTTGCCGGCAAGTACCGGGTTCCATTGCGGGTGCTGTCGAGCTTTGCAGACGGGGAAGGAACCCTCATCACATACGGAGGTGAACGGATGGAAGCACCCCTGGTGTCAGGTATCGCGTTTAATCGCAACGAGGCCAGCCTGACCATACTTGGTGTGCCTGACAAGCCCACGGTGGCGGCCAGGATACTGGGGCCGGTCAGCGATGCCAATATCGACGTCGATATGATCGTTCAGAATTCGTTGGGTGACGGCAGTGCAGATTTTACCTTTACGGTGAATCGGGATGATTACCGGCGTGCTCGCGCCCTGCTTGAGGCGACGGCAACCGAGCTGGGCGCCTCTTGCGTACAGGGTAACGAGGCGATCGCCAAGGTCTCCATCGTCGGGGTCGGCATGTGGAATCATCCGGGAGTGGCACGGACCATGTTCCGTGTGCTGGGTGAGAACGGCATCAACATGCAGCTTATCTCCACCTCCGAGATCAAGATCTCGGTGGTGGTGGACGAGAAGTATCTGGAGCTGGCGGTTCGTGCCTTGCACGATGCGTTTGAACTCGATCATGAGCCACAAGAGCAGCCCATGGGGTGATTCCCCGGTGATTTAGTTTCAACCATTTACTATTTTGGCCAGTTTGTTGGATAATGGCTTCAACAGATTGACTAAAAAATGACAGGATACAGGAGCAAGCGAATGCTGATTTTGACTCGTCGTGTTGGTGAAACCCTGATGATCGGTGATGAAGTGACCGTTACCGTGCTGGGTGTGAAGGGTAACCAGGTACGCATCGGCGTGAATGCCCCGAAGGAGGTCTCCGTTCACCGTGAGGAGATCTACCAGCGCATTCAGGCGGAAAAAGAGCCGGGCCAGTCCGGTTACTGATGAAAGAGGCGACCCTGGGGTCGCCTTTTTGTTTGGGGGCCGGAACCCCGTTTCTGGCCTTTCCGGAGCCGGGTTTGTGGTATTTAGTGTGAATTTTCCACACTTTGGCCGGTTAGTGACCGAACGCGCTGTTTCATCGAAAAAAAGTTTGACTAATCTGTCCCGTGAAGTAATATCTGGCCCCGCAACGGTGAGGTGGCCGAGAGGCTGAAGGCGCTCCCCTGCTAAGGGAGTATGCGGCTTATACCCGCATCGAGGGTTCGAATCCCTCCTTCACCGCCATTTAGCGCCCGTAGCTCAGCTGGATAGAGTACCTGGCTACGAACCAGGCGGTCAGAGGTTCGAATCCTCTCGGGCGCGCCATTTCAGTCCAAGGTGGACATGCCGGGAAACCGGTGAATAAGAAAGGCTTACTGGTCGGTAAGCTTTTTTTTATCGCTCTAAACGACGCGCTCGTAGCTCAGCTGGATAGAGTACCTGGCTACGAACCAGGCGGTCAGAGGTTCGAATCCTCTCGAGCGCGCCATCTAGAGTGAGCCTTGCTGAAATCAAAATATGACCATTTGCGCGCTCGTAGCTCAGCTGGATAGAGTACCTGGCTACGAACCAGGCGGTCAGAGGTTCGAATCCTCTCGAGCGCGCCATTATTACCAGGGTTT
>NZ_JBFODE010000023.1:0-1670 GCF_040908155.1 Aeromonas sp. R6-2
GCAGGGCCTGACTCTTGAAGCGCCCCTCCCAGAAGTGACCCTTGCAGCTGTCTTCCTGATTGGCTTGGCGAGCCAGCCCTTCGTTGAGCAGGCGCACGAACCAGCTGATGGAGTAGAGTCGCTCTCGCCACTCCTCTATCAGCCCCTGCACTACCGAGAGCTCTGGCTCAATCAGGGCATCCCCCTGATACCAGCGGCGCACCAGCAGCGGCCACTGGAACAGCCCGGCCCAGCGCTCGGCCACCTCCCGCTCGCTCCAGCCCTGGGCCTGCTCGGCATCCACTTTCAGCACCAGGTGGTAGTGGTTGCTCATCACCGCATAGGCGCAGATGCCGATGGCAAAGAGGCGCGACAGCTGGCCCAGCCGGTCGACCACCCACTGGCGGCGATGCTCGTAGCTCTGCCCCGAGTGGGCATCTTCCCCACACAGGAAGGCCCGCCGCACACAGCGGCTGACCACATGGTAGTAAGGCGTATCCTGCAGGCTGATCTGACGTGAACGGGCGATGGTCATGGCAAGTTCCTCGGCAGTGATGCCTCAAGCCAAGCAGAGCGCTACGCCCCTGTCAAAATGGTGGGTGTCCCAGAATCTTGTGCCAGAATCTTCCATCTTTGATTTTAACAAAGGATTGCTTGCTTCAGTTGATTTCGAGCAATTGGCTATTGCTATTTTTGTGTCGTGGATTATTGGCCACATATATTCCAAGGTCAGCAGCATGTCATTCAATTTGCTGACAAAAGCATCTTCTTTTGATTATTATATATCCCAAATCAAAGAGAAGATTGATTCAAAAAAATCACAAGAGGAAGTTTTGAATTACTTTCTTGCTAAAGATGTTTCGAAAGAACTTGAGGGGTTAAGAGTGAAATTGAAATCTTTTCACACCTGTTCTGAAGTGTTCCTTGTTGCTGCATTAATTATAGGGTGGGGATGGGGTTCTAATAATTACTTTGATTGGCTTTTAGTTTTGGTGTTGATGGTGACTGTTTTTTCAAACATTTGGAAAGCTTTCCAATTCTATATTTCTGATTTCTTACCCTATTATATAACGGAACAAACATTGTTGGGGGCGACTGTTGACTTTGGTGATAAATAGGCATGCAACAAGTCACTCCACACGGAAATTTTACTCGCTACGCTCCCAAATTTCCGGTGAGGGCTGTGATTCTGGGTGATTCTGGGGCACCCACCATTCTGAGCGCCACGTAGCGGCCAATAGATCGGTGCCCAGCCCCCTCAGTCGCCGTCGGGCACGGTATTGGAGCCCCCTCCAACCCGCCGAGGGGAAGGAGCAGGGTCAGGAGCGCCATCAGGGATGATGGCGCAGCCGCAGGCGGCACAAGGATGTGCCGTGTGCGGCGGTCCGTCCGACCTGGCGACCGACCCGAGGGAAACCGCGCAGCGGTCGGGTTGGCGGGGGAGAAGACCTTTGGTGACTTTGGGTCTTTCCAAAGTCACTCGCCCCGGCCCGAAGGGCAGGCGAAACCCGTCGAGGCCGACGGCCTCGCGTCCCATGCGGCGCAGCCGCATCAAACGCCCCAGACCAAGAGCAAACGTCCGATTACACCTGACGGCGGCGTTGTTGAACAAAAGCATTTCTGCTCAGCTTTGACACATAGAATCAGTCGTTCCTGCTACTAGCAGGCAGCGCTGCTGCGAAAGAATTGCC